>CAMPIM010000010.1 GCA_946886365.1 uncultured Novosphingobium sp. | reverse complement strand
GCCTTTCATCCCGAAACTGGTGGCGTTGTCTCATGCGCTGCCGACGCTGAACCCGGCGGCATTGCTCATCGGCATCGGGTCAGCGGGGGTCATCTTCCTGGCCCGCCGCTATCGTCCGGCCTGGCCCGGCATGTTGTTCGCGGTCGTATTGGCGTCGATCCTCGTGTTGGCGCTTCGGCTTCCCGTCGAGACGATCGGCACGCGCTTCGGGGACATCCCGCACGGCCTGCCGCGACCGCAAACGCCGGACATCTCGCTATCGCTGATCGTCCAGCTCTTGCCCGCGATCTTTTCGTTCACGCTGCTCGGCGGGGTCGAGAGCCTGCTTTCGGCCAAGGTCGCCGACGGGATGACGGGCCGCAAGCATCGCTCGAACATGGAGCTGATCGCGCAGGGCATCGCCAATATCGTCTCGCCGCTGTTCGGCGGGATCAGCGTCACCGGCACGATCGCACGCACCGCCACCAACATCCGCGCTGGCGCGCGAAGCCCGATATCTGGGATGATGCACGCCGGGTTCGTGCTGCTGTTCATGCTCGTGGCCGCGCCACTGGCGAAGTTCGTGCCCCTCGCGGCGCTGGGCGGGGTGCTGCTCGTCGTGTGCTGGAACATGGCCGAGAAAGCCGAGTTCGTTGCCCTGCTGCGCAACTGGCGGACGGCGGTCGTTCTGCTTGCGACCTTCGGCCTCACGCTGGTCAAGGACTTGACCTTCGGCATCGTCGCGGGCTGTGTGCTGGCGGCGATCCTGGCGTTTATCGGCCGGCGTGTTTCGACCGTGGATTGCTGACAGCCGGTCTCAACGAAATGGCGTGATCGCCGGATCGGGATCGCCGAACTCGACCTCGATCCAGTCGTCGGGATCGTCCTCACTACCTTTGATCACCGCCATGCTGACTGGCAGCCGTCCTTCGAGCAGTCGTCGTTCGAAGGGGTTGGGCATGGTGTTCGGTGCAGGCGCATCGCCCTGCGCCGACCAGCGATGCCAGCTGTTCATATCCTGGACGGTTCGCCGCCCGGCGAGAACTTCGAGCACTTCGCGGGCGCTGATCTTGATCCGGCTGCGCGACATCTGGCCTCCTCCATGAAATCCCCAGCCATATCCCGTCTCGCGGGACCGATAGGCGGCGTTGACCGGCATTGCGATCGGCTTGGGTAGTTCCGCCATCATCTTGCGAAACAGTGCCTCGAGGACTGGCTGTGGCGGCGCGGTCTTGCTGAACGCCAACAGAGCGTGTGGTTTGCGCTCGGGCGGGCCGATGTCGAGTACGCCTCTCCGTTCTTCCCGAACGGAGAGAAGCAGGACGAAATTGATCGAGCTGTTTTGCCGCAGGAACTCATCGGCGATGGCGCGGGCATCGACCTCGTTCCAGGTGTTGCCCCGATCTGCGAGCGACCGGCTGTCGGCATCGCCTACGATGACGCCGACCATGCCGTCCGCGCCGCGCAATTGTCCGGCCTTGGCGCGAAGCGCGTTGTAGAGCGGGTTGCTGTCCTTGATGGTGGGCACGTCATAGGAAGCATAGGAGCCGCTGTTGTAAGGCGACTTTGCGGGATCGATGTGGACATGCACGTCAGTGGTTTCATCGACGATCGCGACATCGAGGACGGTGCGGCCTTCGTTCATCTGCCGGCGCAGTTCAGGCTCGATACGGTCGCGCACGAAGTCACGAATGCGCCTGCGTTCGGGGATCTTCAGGACCGTGCGTGTCCCGCGCGCCGTGGTGACGCGTTCCGAACCGATCCGCAGGTCCATGCCGCCGATCTTGAGGCCCAGCTTCTTCTTGGTGGCTTCGAGAATCGTGCTCAGTTCTTCATAGGGATTCTGCTCGTCGAGACCGTCGTCCGAGATTGAGGTGACGTCGGCGACGAAGCCGATGTCGTCGTTTGCGAACGCGATGTCAGGCCGCCGCCCGGAGGGCAGAGGTCGCTCGATCGCAAGGTTGCCCTGTTCCGACAGACCGTGAAGCACGACCAGCTCCCACATCGCCGCCAGACGATCCTTGCCGCTCCGGTTCAGACGGGATGCAAGAGCCGTTGCCGCCTCGTCGCCCAGCACGGCACGCAGGTCGTCAAGTCGGCGCTGCAGGGCGCGACGGGCGAAGATCATGCAGTCGCGATCATACGATCAGGCGCGTCCCGCTGTCGTGGCGATGGCCAGCAGCCGGTCGTGGAATTCTTGTGCCTCGAACGCCGCGTCTCCGCCGACCTCGCGCAAGGGAACCTCGACCGTCGCGCGGATGACGTCTTCGTGCAGCCAGTCCATGCCCTGTTCGGCGCCGGCACGGCGGAAACCGCGCAGGCCGCCTGCGGCCGTAAGCTGGGCAAGCGCGTGAAGCCGGAAATTGATCGCCAGACCCAGATTGGCCCGGTCGTCGCCCACGCCCGCTTCATCCAGAAAACGGATGATGCAAAGCAAGCGCGCGGTCATGTCCCGGCGATCTTCGTCGGGCATGTCCGCGATCGCCTCCATCGCCCCGGCGAGTAGCTCTACGGTTAGTGGCGCTTCATTGGCCCGCTTCAGAAATTCCGACATAGAAGTCTCACTCTTGTACCCCGAAGTGCCGGTTACGGTCGCAATGTGACATTGAGCGCCGCCAAAGCCGGGACAAGGCGTGCCAGACGCATCAGATCTTCCACACGACATGCCGGATCGAGTTTGGCGACGATGGCGCGGTCATAGACCGCGATGCACTCGGCATTGGTGATCCGTGACATATAGACGATGCCATCAAAATCCGTCGTATCGTAGAGTTGCTGACTGAATCTGCGACCAGCTAGCTGGGCCCTACCGCGCACCGCATCGGTCGGAATACCCAGCCGGGTCGCGCCACTCGTCCGCAGATCCAGAAGGCGAAGCGGCGTGAGAGTCGATACTGCTGCGGCAGCGAATGCCTCGAGTTCGTCGGTCGCGATCACTCTCTCCTGTCGTCCCTGGAAACGATCGCGAACGATGCGTTCGGCAAGTGCTGTCGACAGATTGAGCGCAGCATAGAGGAGGGTAAAACTGGAATCCGTGCTCGAAAAGCGTGAGGGTCCATGCCCCGTACCGAGCGGCGTGGCACGGTGCAGATCCGGCATGATTCGCAGCCAGCAGTCCAGCTCGAACTGGACTGCCAGTTCGCTCAAAATCGCAATGTCGAACTTCACGGATATTCGTACACCGTTCGCGCCGCTTCCACGACCTTATCGATACGGCCCTGCTTGAGAATGTCGATCGGCCGCTTGTTGCCAAGCAATGGGCTGGGCTGAACCAGCCATAGCCAACCCGACCGAGGACTTGGAACCACGGCAACGACCTGGCTAATGCCTTCCACCGGCCTGCCGTCAACAAACTGTTCCAAGGGGAAAACGTGCTTGCGCTCACCCTTGAGCAGACCAATCACCGCACCGCGCTGCTGCCATGCGTGCAGCGTCGAACGACGAATGCCATAGTCGCGCTCCAGCTCGACCGGCCCCGCGACCGGACCTGCCCATTCCTCGACCCGCATCGGCGTCGCATATTCGGCAAGACGGCGCTTGCCCTCCTCAATATCGATCAGTTCACCGAAACCGCTGCCCTTGCTCTTTTCGACCGTGGCCGGTTGGGGAATAATGATCCTTTCGACGGGTAAGTCGTTGCGGGCGAATGCCGCGATCATGTCGGCGACGTCGGCGCTCTTGGCTTTCAGCCGTTTCTGCTGTGTGAGCGGCAGCGCGACCACGGCTGCAGCGACTGCGGCGACGATCTGCGCGGTATTGGCGGCGACGGCCTTGGCAAGACCAGGCTGCCGGGTCAGCACCTCGCTGACTTCATCGGCTATCAGCCGGCGAACACCGGCGTGCGTATCACCATGCAATTGCGTCGCCATGTGTTAGCTCCTTATCGAAGCGGATATAGCAGCGATTATCCCGTTTGTCCAGATTGTCCAAAATGTGCAAGCGGTGGAAATTCCATAACCGTGCACAAGCCTATTCTCGCCATCTCAATGAAGCCATTGATAGCTGTCAAAGGCATGATCGTCGCCGAGCGCATAGCGTCGTATTTCGTCCGTCTCATCCAGCCGTCCGGCCGCCAACTCGCGCTCGGTCACATAGCGAATCCGTGCCCGGTCGATCTCGCCGTCGACAAGGCTTTCGGCCCGTAAGAACGCCCAGATCTGGCCGCGCCTGTGCATGCGGAACCCGTCGAGGTTCTGACCTTCCCTGACGAGATGCGCTTCGAGAAGATCGGCAATGATGTTGAACAGGCGCATCAGCTCTATGCGGCTTTCCTCATCCTTGATGCCATGATGAAGGACCAGCAATTCTTCGCGCAGCGCAGGCAAGGGAATGCTGTCGGCTTTCGCATAGCCGAATAGACGATCGCGAAATTCTATCACCGAGTGATGCAACACCATATCCCCGTCTGGCCGCGCCTGGATGTGCTTCGAACATCCCGATCAACGCTGGCGCTCTCGGCTACGAGTGTTCCGATTCGTCGCCGATCTCCGGCTAGCCTAGCCAAGTAGGCCGAAAATGTCGGCAGGGAGGGCGCGAGGGTCGGCAGCGAGCATCTAACGCTTTCGTCCGCGCCGATGCGATTCTTGCACCCAGAGGACGATCCGTCCTTCCCGGAGCAAGAACATGACCCCGACCAGGCTGTTGATCGGCCAGATCATCGTCGTTTTTTTCATCGTTGTGGCGGGCATCTGGTTCGCGACCGAGTGGGCGGCGTGGAAGCTGGCCTGGCAACCGGAACTGGGGCTGCCCTGGTTCATCGTCGGCCGCTGGCCGATCTACCGGCCATGGGCGATCTTTCCATGGTGGTATCATTTCGACGCCTATGCGCCGCATATCTTCGACCGCGCCGGCGCGATCGCGGGCGCGAGCGGATTTATCGGTTGCGGCGCTGCGATCGCAGGCTCGCTCTGGCGTGCCCGACAGGCGCGTAACGTCACTACCTATGGCTCGGCGCGCTGGGCGAGACCCCAGGAGGTCGAGCGCGCCGGCCTGCACCGCGATGCCGGCGTCTTTCTCGGCAAGCTCGGCCACCATTATCTGCGCCATGACGGCCCGGAGCATGTCATGGCTTTTGCGCCGACGCGGAGCGGCAAGGGCGTGGGCCTGGTCGTGCCGACGCTGCTGGGCTGGACCGGCTCGGCGGTCATTCACGATATAAAGGGCGAGAACTGGCAACTGACCGCCGGTTTCCGGTCGCGCTTCTCGCACTGCCTGCTCTTCAACCCCACCGACGCGGCGTCGGCAAAATATAACCCGCTGCTCGAAGTTCGCCGCGGCGAATATGAAGTCCGCGACGTTCAGAACATCGCCGACATATTGGTCGATCCCGAAGGGGCGCTTGAGCGCCGCAACCACTGGGAAAAGACCAGCCACTCGCTGCTGGTAGGCGCGATCCTCCATATCCTCTATGCCGAGGAAGAAAAGACGCTCGCGCACGTCGCGACCTTCCTCTCCGATCCGCAGCGCCCGTTCGCCGCGACGCTTAAGCGGATGATGACCACCAATCATCTGGGCGACAAGGAGCATCCGCAGGTCCATCCCGTCGTGGCGAGCGCCGCGCGCGAAGTGCTCAACAAGAGCGAGAATGAGCGCTCGGGTGTGCTGTCCACCGCCATGTCGTTCCTGGGGCTCTACCGCGATCCCACGGTGGCCGAGGTCACCTCGCGTTGCGACTGGCGGATCGCCGATCTCATCGAGGCCAAGCAGCCGGTCTCGCTCTATCTGGTCGTGCCGCCGTCCGACATCAGCCGCACCAAGCCGCTCATTCGCCTTATCCTGAACCAGATCGGCAGGCGGCTGACCGAGAAACTGGACGCGCACAAGCTGCTCGGCCGCAAGCACCAGCTCTTGATGATGCTCGACGAATTTCCGGCGCTTGGGCGGCTGGATTTCTTCGAAACCTCGCTCGCCTTCCTTGCCGGCTACGGTGTGCGCGCCTTTCTCATCGCGCAGTCGCTCAACCAGATCGAGAAAGCCTATGGCGAGCACAACGCCATTCTCGACAACTGCCATCTCCGCGTTGCCTTCGCCACCAACGATGAACGCACCGCGCGGCGCATCTCCGACGCGCTGGGCCAGGCGACCGAACAGCGCGCGATGCGCAACTATGCCGGTCACCGGCTCGCGCCCTGGCTCGCGCACGTCATGGTTAGCCGACAGGAAACCGCGCGCCCGCTGCTGACCCAGGGCGAGGTCATGCAACTGCCTGCCACCGACGAACTGGTGATGATTGCCGGACTCGCGCCGATCCGCGCGACGAAGCTGCGCTATTATGAAGACAGCAATTTTACCGCGCGTGTGCTGCCGCCGCCGGCGCTCGGACCCGGCCGCTATGCCGACGCACCGGCGTCGCGGACAAACGATTGGGGCCATCTTGCCCGGCTTCCCGATGCACGGCTGGCGCGCACCGAGGACAATCAGTCTGAGGCCGAAGACGGCGGCCTCCAGCAGGAGCGCCATCCTGCGATCGAGGAGGCGCCCGCCAAAACGGAACCGCCCAGGCAACTCGACCTTCCCGAACTCGATCGCGACGAGTCCGATGCCTCGGCTGACAAGAGCGCGATGGACCGCGTGCGGACCGCTTTGGTGCGCGCCGATGCGATGAACCAGGGTCGCACCCAAGACCTGCTGCCGGGAATGTGATCATGAAGGTCCGGCAGAACCTCTACATCGATCGGAGCTTGAGCGACGCACTCGACGCGCTGGCGCTGCGTCCCGGCGGCAACAAGTCGCGCATCGTTAACGAAGCGCTCGGCCAATGGCTGGCGCGCCGGGCGACCAAGGAGATCGACGAGCTGGTCAAGCCCCGGCTCGACCGCATCTCGCGGGAAGTCGGCGCGTGCCGCCGCGACATCGAGGTGGTCCTGGAAGCGCTGTCGCTGTTCGTGCGCTACCAGCTCACCGTCACCGCGCCGCTGCCCGAGGCGGACACCGCGGCGCGTGCTATCGGCAATGAGCGGTTCGAGCGTTTCATCGCCCAGCTCGGCCGCCAGATCGCCGGCGGCAAGCGGACACTGACCGCTGCCGAATCCGATGGAGATGCCCGATGAGCGGATCTCCGATCTCGGGCGCCAATAGTTCAGAGGGGCGCCGCCGGGCAATGCTGCGCACGGCCATGGGGCCGGCGATCGCCGCCGCGCTGTCCGATCCCCGCGTGATCGAGGTGATGGTCAATCCCGACGGTGCGTTGCGCATCGATATTCTTGGCGAAGGCCGCGTCGATACAGATGTGCGGATCGAGCGCGCCCAGATCGAAAGGATCATTCGCCTCGTCGCTGCCCATGCGCGTGGCGAAGTGCACGCCGACAAGCCGATCGTTTCCGCGGAGCTGCCGCCGCATGGGGAGAGTGCCGGCGAGCGGTTCGAAGGCCTGCTGCCACCAGTCGCGCTCGCCCCCTGCTTCTCGATCCGCAAGCCCGCGGCACGGATCTACACGCTACTCGATTACGTGGCCGACGGCATCATGTCGGCGGACGCCGCGCATGTCCTTCGACAAGCCGTGGCCGAGCGGCGCAACATCCTGGTGGTCGGCGGCACATCGTCGGGCAAGACCACGCTCGCCAACGCGCTGCTTGCCGAGATGGCGCATCTCGATGAGCGTGTGATCCTGATCGAGGACACGCGCGAGCTGCAATGCGCCGCGCCCGATGTCGTAGCGCTGCGCACCCGTGCCGGCAGTGTCACGATGACCGATCTTGTGCGCTCGACGCTGCGCCTGCGTCCCGACCGGATCATCGTGGGCGAGGTGCGCGGACCCGAAGCGCTCGACATGCTCAAGGCCTGGAACACAGGGCATCCCGGCGGGATCGCGACGGTCCACGCCAACTCCGCCCTGTCGGCGCTCTACCGGATCGAACAGCTGGTCGCCGAAGCGGTGGTCAGCGTGCCGCGCGTGCTGATCGCGGAAGCCATCGACCTCATCGTCTTCATCGCCGGCCGCGGCCTTGCCCGGCGGATCGAGACCATCGCCCGCGTCGCCGGGCTCACGTCCGAAGGTGGCTACGGACTCATCGACATTACCCCGCCCAATCATCCCCTGGCCAATGGAGACTGACCATGCATATGCCCACCATCAAGATTCCCGACCGCCGTTCTTGCCTGTTCGCCGGTGCCGTGATCGGCTTCGGCCTGATGGTCGCGACCCGCGCCCAGGCGGCCGGCACCGGCATGCCCTGGGAGCAGCCGCTCCAGCAGGTGCTGGATTCCGTGCAGGGCCCGGTCGCCAAGATCGTCGCGGTGATCATCATCATCACCACCGGCCTGACGCTGGCGTTCGGCGAGACGGCGGGCGGGTTCCGGCGGCTGATCCAGATCATCTTCGGCCTGTCGATCGCCTTTGCGGCCTCGAGCTTCTTCCTGTCGTTCTTCTCGTTCGGCGGCGGAGCGCTGATCGCGTGAGCGTCGCCGCTTCCTCTACCGGAGGGCATATCGAGGGCTTCGAGGTTCCCATTCACGGGAGCCTCGGGGCGCCGATCCTGCTGGGTGGCGCGCCGCGCGGCCTCGCCATTGTCAACGGCACGCTCGCCGCCGCGATCGGGCTGGGCCTCCAGCAATGGATCGCCGGCATCGTCGTCTGGGCCATCGGCCACAGCATCGCCGTCTTCGCCGCGCGGCGTGATCCTGCCTTCGCGCCCGTGCTCGTCCGCCATCTACGCCAGCGGAGCTATCTCGCATGCTGAACTTGCGCGAATATCGCCACACCGCCGATCGGCTCGCCGACCATCTGCCCTGGGCCGCCTTGGTCGCCGAAGGGGTCATCCTCAACAAGGACGGCAGCTTCATGACGGTGCTGGCGTTTCGGGGACCAGACCTTGAATCCGCGACCGAGGCTGAACTGGTTTCAGCCTGCGCACGGGCCAACAATGTGCTCAAGCGCTTCGGCACCGGCTGGGCGCTGCATTTCGAGGCCGAACGCCGCGAGGCGCTCGGCTATCCTGACAGCGCCTTTCCTGATGCAGCCTCCTGGCTGGTCGATCAGGAACGGCGTGCCCGGTTCGAGGCCGAGGGCGCCCATTACGAATCCCGCTATCATCTGACGCTGACCTGGCTGCCCGCCGCCGATGGCGCGGACGCGGCAGGCCGCTCGCTCGTCGATCGTCCCGACGCCGCAGAGGGCCGCGACTGGCGCGGTGCGCTCGCGACCTTCATCGCCGAGACAACGCGCGCGCTCGATCTGTTCGCCGCCTTCATGCCCGAGGTGCGGGCACTCGGTTCCGCCGAGACGCTGACCTATCTGCATGGGGTCATCTCGACTCGGCGGCATCCGGTCGCGGTGCCCGAAACGCCGATCTACCTCGACGGGCTGCTCGCCGACACACCGCTGGTCGGGGGACTCGAGCCGATGCTGGGCAGCCGCCATCTGCACACGCTCACCGTCACCGGTTTTCCCAACATGAGCCGGCCGGGGATATTGGACGCGCTGAACGAGGCGGATTTCCCCTATCGCTGGGCGACGCGCTTCATCGCGCTCGATAAGGCCGACGCCACGAAACTGCTCACCAAATTGCGGCGTCAGTGGTTCAACAAGAGGAAGTCGATCACCGCGCTGCTGCGCGAGGTCATGTACAATCAGCCGGCGCAGCTCCTCGACAGTGACGCCGACAACAAGGTCGCCGATGCCGACATGGCGCTGCAGGCGCTCGGCGGCGATCATGTCGCCTTCGGTTACCTGACCACAACGATCACAGTGTCGGACGAAGATCGCGCACGGGTCGAGGACAAGATCCGGCAGGTCGAGCGGATCGTGGGCGGGCTCGGCTTCACCACGATCCGCGAGGGCGTCAATGCGGTCGAAGCCTGGCTGTCCTCGCTGCCGGGCCATGCTTATGCCAATGTCCGCCAGCCCATCGTCCATACGCTGAACCTCGCCCACCTCATGCCACTGTCGTCGGTGTGGGCGGGGCCGATGCGCAATGGCCATCTTGAGGGCCCGCCTTTGCTCACCGCGCAGACCGCTGGATCGACGCCGTTCCGGCTCTCCACCCATGTCAGCGATGTCGGTCATATGATGGTGGTCGGACCAACCGGCGCCGGCAAGTCGGTGCTGCTGGCGCTGATCGCGATGCAGTTCCGGCGCTATCCAGGTTCCCAGGTCTATATCTTCGACAAAGGTTTTTCCGCCCGTGCCTCGGTGCTCGCCATGGGCGGCGCACATCACGCGCTGGGCATGGGATCGGACGGCGGCCCAAATTCCGATGGCGCGCTGGCGTTTCAGCCGCTGCAGCGGATTGATGATCCCGCGGAGCGGAGCTGGGCGGCGGAATGGATCGCGGCGCTGCTCGACGCCGAAAAGGTCTCCGTCACTCCCGAGGTCAAGGACGCCCTATGGTCTGCGCTGAACAGCCTGGCATCGGCGCCGCCGCAGGAACGCACCATGACCGGTTTGGCGCTGCTGCTCCAGTCCAATGCGCTGCGCACCGCGATCCACCCCTATACGCTCGACGGGCCACATGGACGTCTGCTCGACGCTGCCGAGAGCGGGCTCGCTTTTGCCGACGTCCAGTGCTTCGAGACCGAGGCGCTGCTGGGGCAGACCAGCGTGGTCGCGCCGGTGCTGACCTATCTGTTCCACCGGCTCGAGGAGCGGTTCGACGGGCGGCCGACCCTGCTCATCCTCGACGAAGCCTGGATCTTCCTCGACCATCCGCTGTTCGCCGCGCGTATCCGTGAGTGGCTGAAGACGCTCCGCAAAAAGAATGTCGCGGTGTTGTTCGCGACGCAGTCCCTGGCCGATATCGCCGAAAGCAGCATTGCGCCGGCCATCATCGAAAGCTGTCCGCAGCGTATCCTGCTGCCCAACGACCGGGCGATCGAGCCGCAGGGTCGGCAGGCCTATGAGCGGTTCGGGCTCAACGACCGGCAGATCGAACTGGTCAGCCGCGCGACGCCCAAGCGGCATTATTATCTGCAATCGGCGCGCGGCAACCGGCTGTTCGAGCTGGGGCTGGGGCCAATCGCGCTGGCGCTTTGCGGCGCGTCCGATCCCGCCAGCCAGAAACGCATCGACGCAATTCTTGCTGAGCATGGACCCGACGATTTCGCTGCCCATTTTTTGGGCAGCGTCGATCTCGGCTGGGCGACTGACCTGCTCGGCGATTTCGCAACCCCCTGATCTCCAACCTCCAACCCCAGAGGAGTCCTGCCATGACCAAGAAAATCCCCCTCAAGAAATATCTCATCGCCGGTGCGCTCGGCCTGTCCGCGACCGGTGCCGCGGTGATGGGTATGATCGTGCCAGCGACGCCCGCGCACGCGATCATCGTGTTCGATCCCTCTAACTATAGCCAGAACATCCTCACCGCCGCGCGGACGCTTAGCCAAATCAACAACCAGATCCGCATGCTTCAGAACCAGGCGCAGAGCCTGATCAATCAGGCGAAGAACCTGACGACCATCAGCTTTCCCGAGTTGCAGGCGCTCCAGCAGACGATCCAACAGATCGACCAGTTGATGGGTCAGGCGCAAGGCATTCAGTTCCGCGTCGCCAATCTCGACCAGCAGTTCCGCTCGATGTTCCCATCGAGCTTCAACCAGGCGCTGACCAACAACCAGCATGTGGCCGACGCCCGTGCCCGGCTCGACACGTCGATGGCCGCCTATAAGCAGACCATGACCGTGCAAGCGCAGGTGGTCGAGAATATCGCTGCCGATCAGGCCGCGCTCGCCGGCATCGTCCAGCGCAGCCAGGGCGCCGAAGGAGCGCTGCAGGCGCAACAGGCGACCAACCAGTTGCTCGCGCTCGTCGCCAAGCAGCAGTTCCAGATCCAGAACCTGATGGCCGCGCAATATCGCGCCGATGCGATCGAACGGGCCAACAGCAACCAGGCCCGCAGCGACGCGCAAAGCGCGGCCGCCAAGTTCCTCGGCTCCGGCAACGCCTACACCCCCCAATAGGCGGAGCCGGACAGGACGGCGGCGGTTCGCGCCCGTCGCCGTCGCCGCGGGGCCTGTTCGCCCCAGCTCCCCCCGGACAGGCTCCGCGGCATCGTACGCCCCAGATCAGGAAGAACCGCCTTGAACGACCTCAACGTCATCGATCAGTTTATGCAGGCCTTTATCACCTACATCGACAGTGGGTTCGGCCTGCTGGGCGGCGATGTCAGCTTCTTGAGCCGCACGCTGATCGCGCTCGACATCACGCTCGCGGGCCTGTTCTGGGCACTGGGCGGCGAGGACAATGTGCTCGGCCGGCTGATCCGCAAGATCCTCTACATCGGTGCCTTCGCGTTCATCCTGAACAGCTTTTCAACGCTCGGCGACATCATCTTCCGCTCCTTCGCGCAGGCCGGGATCACCGCTGGCGGCGGCACGATCACGGCGGCCGATCTCCTGAAACCCGGACGGCTCGCGGGCACCGGCTTCTCCGCCGCCTGGCCGCTGCTGCAACAGGTGAACCAGTATCTGGGGTTTACGACCTTCTTCGATAATTTCCTGACCATCGTCGTGCTGCTGGTCGCCTGGGTGATCGTCATCCTCGCCTTCTTCATCCTCGCCGTGCAGATGTTCGTGACGATCCTCGAGTTCAAGCTGACCACCTTGGCCGGCTTCATCCTCGTGCCCTTTGCGCTGTGGAACCGCACCAGCTTCCTGGCCGAACGCGTGCTCGGCAATGTGGTCTCGTCCGGCATCAAGGTCATGGTGCTCGCCGTCATCGTCGGCATCGGCTCCAATTACTTCCAGCCGTTCACCGCGTCGCTGCAGGGTACGGAGCCTGACATCGGCAAGGCGATGAGCCTGGTACTGGCGAGCCTTGCCCTGTTCGGACTCGGTATCTTCGGGCCGTCGATCGCATCCGGTCTGGTCGCTGGCGCACCGCAGCTTGGCGCAGGAGCCGCGCTCGGGTCCGTTCTCGGTGCCGGAGGCATCATGTATCTCGGCGGAGCCGGCGCGATCGGCGCGGGGCGCGGCCTTGCCGCCGCCGGGCTTGGCGCGGTGCGGGCCGGCACGGCGATGGGATCGGCGGCATCGACCGCCTACACGCTAGGTCAGGAAGCCGCCGGATCTTCAAGCGTCAGTGCCGGCATGAGCGGCGTCGTACAGGCCGCAGGTGGCGCTGCAAGGTCACGTATGTCCGCCGCGCTCGGTCTGGGCGAAGCGGCGGATTCTGGGCGACAGGCCGCCTTCAATGCGCTGACGAACCGCACAGCCGCAGCGCCCGCTGACGCCGGAGGCGCTTCCACCATGCCCGGCTGGGCACGCGCGATGAAGGCGCAATCTTCCACCCGCCACCACGGCCAGGCCGCCATGCACGCCGTTCAGCAAGGCGATCGCGGCGGCCATGGCGCCACTCCAGACATCAAGGAAAGGGAGGATTGATCCTCATGATCTCGAACTCGACATTTTTCAGGCGCGCCGTCCAGCGATACGGACAGACACCGCAGCCCGAGACACCCTATCAACGTGCCGGCCAGCTCTGGGACGAGCGTATTGGCTCCGCTCGTGTGCAGGCGCGCAACTGGCGGCTGATGGCGTTCGGTTGCCTGGGGCTGACCAGCGCGCTTTCCGGCGGGCTGCTCTGGCAATCGCTGCAAAGCCGGGTCGTGCCCTATGTGGTCGAGGTCGACAGGCTCGGCGAGGCGCGGGCCGTGCAGCCTGCCGACAAGGATTACCAGCCGACCGACCCGCAGGTTGCCTGGTTCCTGTCGCGGTTCATCGGCGACGTGCGCACCGTGTCGCTCGATCCGGTTCTCATGCGCCAGGACTGGCTTTCGGCCTACGATTTTACGACCAAGCGTGGCGCGGTGTTCCTGGGCGATTATGCGCGAACTGCCGATCCGTTCGGACATGTGGGCGAACGGACGGTGTCGGTACAGGTGACGTCCGTCGTGCGCGCCTCCGACAAATCATTCCAGGTCAAGTGGGTCGAGACCGCCTATGAGCGGGGAAGTCCGGCCGGCGCATCGCATTGGACCGGGATCCTGACCGTCGTGATGGCAACGCCATCCAGCACCGATACCCTGCGCAAGAACCCGCTCGGCGTCTATGTCGATGCGATCGACTGGAGCCGGGAGCTCGAACCAGCGGCACCGTCGACGCCGAAGACAGCCACTGATCCGGCGACGCCGCCGCTGCCGGCAAACATCCCGAGCGGATCGCCGCTCGATCCGAATCTCGCCCCGACCACCAACACGGAGATCCAGCCATGAAATCCGCTTGTCTTGCGGTGACGGCCCTTGCCTGGGCCATGCCCGCTTTTGCTCAGACGACATCGACTTTACCCGCACAGCCCATCGCTCCGGTCGTAGCGCCGACCGGCGGACCAACGCCGGCCGCACCAGTCGTATCACCGCCGCCAGTTGTCGCCGCGCCGGTCCCGCGCCATCGACACGTGCCGCCGTCACCTGCCGAACTGCGTGTCCGCGCCGCCAATCGCGCCGCGACACGGGAGCCCGTGACTGGGGGCTATCTCAATGCCGTGCAGGTCTATCCGTACAGCGACGGTGTCATCTATCATGTACTGACCGCGCCGGGACAGGTCACCGACATCGCCCTGCAGCCCGGTGAGATACTCGGCGCGGTCGCGGCCGGCGACACCGTGCGCTGGGTCATCGGCGACACCACTTCCGGAGGGAGTGGCAGCGGCAGTGGCGATACCAAACGCACCCACGTCCTCGTGAAGCCATTCACATCAGGACTATCCACGAACGTCGTCATCACGACCGACCGTCGCACCTATCATCTGACACTGACCAGCACCGATCGTACCGCCATGGCGGCGCTGTCCTGGACCTATCCGGCCGATCAGCTTATCGCGCTGAAGGCTGCGGCCGATCAGGCACGGGCTGCTGCACCGGTCGCAACAGGCCTCGCGATCGACCAGCTCCGGTTCGATTATGTGATCTCCGGCGACCAGCCGGTGTGGCGGCCTTTGCGTGCGTTCGATGATGGGCGGCAGACATTCATCGAGTTTCCGGCGACGCTCGGGGTCGGCGAGGCGCCGCCTTTGTTTCTGGTCGATGCCAAAGGTACCGCAGCTTTAGTCAATTACCGGGTTCAGGGCCGCTATTACGTGGTCGACCGGCTGTTCGACGTGGCCGAGCTGAGGCTCGGTCTCAAGCATCAGGATATTGTCCGGATCAGCCGCGCGACCGAGACGCCGAAGCGCCGGAGGGCGTCATGAGCGAGACCGTCGTTGCGCAACCGGCCAAACTCGATCCCGAGACGCTTGCGATCCGCTCGCACCCGCCGCGTGCGATCCGGTTCAAGCGCGGGGTGATCATCGCCATCGCGGCATTGGGCTCGGTCAGCCTGGTGGCGGTGACATGGATGGCGCTGAAGCCGCGCCTGTTCCAGCGCGGCAACACGCAGACCGAATTGTCGCAGCCCAATGCGCGACCCGCCGACGCGCTCGCCGGTGCGCCCGCGACTTATGGCGACGTGCCGAGGCTCGGGCCACCGCTACCCGGCGATCTGGGTAAGCCGATCCTCGAGCGCCAGCAGCAACTGGCGATAGGGAGCAGCCCGGTCGACCAGCAGCTCCAGCAGGCGGAAGTGGCGGAGCGCGAGCGGCGGCTCGCCGAGCTGAAGGCTGCCAGGGAATCCGGCGTGCTTGTGCAAGGACGTCAGACGGCCATGATCGGTGAAACTGCACCGGTGGCGATAGCGCCGACCAGTGGTGATCAACCCACCGCACCGAAGCTCGCCCTCGATCCGAGCAACGATCCCAATGCGCAGGGCCGCAAGGAAGCGTTCGTCGCCAATCGCGATTCACGCGGCGGCGTGAACCCCTATGCGCTCACACCGCCGCCTTCGCCCTATACGCTGTCCGCCGGCAGCGTAATCTCCGCGAGCCTGATCACCGGACTGCGCTCCGACCTGCCGGGGCTGATCGCCGCTCAGGTCACCGAGAATACCTATGACAGCGCGACCGGCCGCATCCTGCTGGTGCCTCAGGGCGCGCGGCTGATCGGCAGCTATGATTCAGTCGTGGCGTTCGGACAGAAGCGCGCGCTGATCGTCTGGCAGCGGATCATCATGCCCGATGGCAGCTCGCTGCGTATCGACAACGTGCCCGCGACCGATCCGTCCGGCTATGCCGGGCTCGCCGACAAGGTGGACTTCCACACCTGGCAGTTGCTGAAAGGCGTTGCGCTCTCCACCCTGCTCGGGGTCAGCTCGGAACTGGCATTGTCCGGGCAGAGCGATCTGGTTCAGGCGATCCGCATGTCGACGCAGGATAGCGTCGCGCGCGCTGGCGATCAGATCACGCAGCGTAATCTCGGTATCCAGCCGACCATCACGATCCGGCCGGGCGCCCCGGTGAGGTTGGTCGTACATAAGGATCTGGTGCTCGCACCGATGGAAGGGCGCTGACATGGCCGGAATCAAGCTCGGAAAACTGCCGGATCGTACACCGGTGAAGCTGACGATCACCGTGACACCGGATCTCAAGCGCGCGCTGGACGATTATGCCCAAGCCTATTCGCGGACCTACAGCGTCGATGAATCGGTGAGCGAGTTGATACCGGCGATGTTGCGGGCATTTATCGACAGCGATCGTGGTTTCGCACGCAGGACCGCCACATGATCCGCGGCTCATATCCACCGCCTCCGGTTCCGGCATTGGCAGCGGACGATGGCCCGATCCTCGAGCCATTGACCGTTCGCGTCGCCACGGCGGTCAAACTCACCGGCCTGAGCCGGTCGCGGATTTATGAGCTGATCCAGTCGGGCGACCTGCCGGCGAAGAAGATAGGGCGCTCGACCCTGATCTCCTTCGCCGACCTCAAGCGCTTTGTCGCCGACGCCGCGTCGGCCTAACCGCTTGCCGATGCGAGCGCGAGCGGAGCGTTGTGCGAAGCGGCAACCTGCATCCCGAACGTCGGACGGCCGCTGCTCCGCGCATTGACCTTCATTTCCGGCGCTTCCACCTTCTCCTTAAGCTCATCGAGATGGTCGGACCAAAATTGCATCATGCGGACGCGTTCACTCCAGAACTCGCCGCGAGCATAGATGCGGCGAACGGCATTTTTGTCCTGATGGGCGAGCTGTCGTTCGATCGCATCGGGCAGGAATAGCCCGCTTTCATTGAGCAAAGTGTCGGCCATCGACCGGAAACCGTGCGCAGTCATTTGATCGGGGCCATAACCGAGCGAGCGAAGCGCGGCATTGATCGTGTTTTCCGACATCGACCGGGTTGGCGTGCGGAACGACGGAAACAGGTATTTGCCGCCCCCAGTGATCTCCCACAGCTCGAGGATCATCGCCTGGACCTGACGGGACAGGGGAACGCGCAGGGGAATGCGCCGCTTCATCTTTTCGGGCGGGATGTCCCAATACGCCTTCTCCCAGTTGATCTCTTCCCATTCCCAGCGGCGCAACTCGCCGGGCCTGACGAAGACGTGGGGGCTGAGGCGCAAGGCGAAGACCGTGACGGCGTGGCCTTCGTAGCCATCGATGCTGCGCATGAGCGCGCCTGCCGCGGGCGCTTTCGTGATCGCGGCGATGTGCGTGACGATCGGCGACGCGATCGCGCCGCGCAGCTCGCCCGCAGGATTGCTGGTCATGCGGCCGGTGTGGATCGCATAGCGGAAGACGCGTGACAGCACACTTCTCAAACGGCGCGCGCTCTCGCGCCGGCCGGTCCCCTCCAGCTTGCGCAGCACCGTGATGCAGTCGGGCGGCGTGATCTCCGTTACCGGCGTAGCCCCGAGCGTCTGATTGGCGATGTCGAGCAGCCAGCGGATCTTGCGCAGCGTGATGGGCGCCAGCGCCTCATCGACGCACTTTTGATACCATTCGTCGCCGACCGCGCGAAGCGTGTTGGCGGCCGCAATCTTCGCCGCCTTGCGTTCGGCGAGCTTCAACTGCGCTGGATCGTTACCGGCGGCGACTTGCTTGCGAGCCTCGTCGCGCCGGGCACGGGCATCGGCCAACGACACATCGGGCCACCGTCCGATGTGCAGGGCTTTTTGCCGGCCGAGGTAGCGATAGCGAAAACGCCAGAGTTTCGAGCCGTTCGGCTGGACTGTCAGCAACAGTCCGTCAGCGTCGGCGAGGGTGTATGGCTTTGCTGCGGGCTTGGCCGCGGCGATCTGGATGTGAGTAAGCACCTTGTTGCTCCCAGCTTTGCCGGGAACCGGGCAGGAGCAACGATAAGAGCAACAAATTGTTGCTGCTGTCGCTGGATTCCGCTGGACGGTCCCGGACGGTTGCCGGTGATTTTCCGCCTAAAAATTCTTGGAAACCAGTCACTTGCTGGACGTCCCCGGACGTTGCCGGAAAAGCCGTTGGTGCCCAGAAGAGGACTCGAACCTCCACGACCTTGCGATCGCCAGCACCTGAAGCTGGTGCGTCTACCAATTCCGCCATCTGGGCACGGGGTAGGACGGCGCGATTAGCCGTTGGTCCTCACACTGTCAATTCCGCGACGGGCATTATTTTTCTTCCTTTCTGGTTTTCTGCGCGTCAGCGTCTATTGCATCAGGCAGGACGCATTGATCGCCAGTGGAGACAGCCGATAGCCCCCTTCCAAGCCGCGCCGCTCGCGCTGTTCGCTCGTCCCGATGGGGTCCGGCTCGCCTACCGGCATCGCGGGGGTGCCGGGCCGACGATCGTCTTTCTGCCTGGCTACATGTCCGACATGGAGGGCGGCAAGGCGGTGGCGATCGACGCTTGGGCGGCGGAGGCGGGAAGGGCGATGCTGCGGCTCGACTATGGCGGCAACGGCGTCAGCGAAGGCCGCTTTGAGGATGGCACGCTCGCCAGCTGGCGCGACGATGCGCTGCTGTTGATCGATGCCCTGACGGACGGGCCGTTGCTGCTGGTGGGGTCGTCCATGGGCGGCTGGATTGCCCTGCTCATCGCGCTGGCTCGCCCTGACCGCGTTGTCGGGCTGGTCGGCATCGCGGCCGCGCCGGATTTCACCGAATGGGGCTTTAGAGACGCAGACAAGGCTTTGCTGGCCACCCAGGGGCGGCTGACCGAACCCACGCCCTATGGCGATCAGCCGCTGGTGACGACGCTTGCCTTCTGGCAGTCGGGGCAGGCGCTTCGCTTGCTGAACGGTCCTGTCGCCATCGATTGCCCTGTGCGGCTGATTCAAGGGCAGGAGGACCGCGACGTCCCTTGGCAGACCGCGCTGCGGCTGGCCCAGCGCCTGCATTCATATGACGTGCAGACGCTGCTGATTAAGGATGGCGACCACCGCCTGTCGCGCGATGGCGACATTGCATTGCTGATCCACACTCTCGGCAGTCTTTTGGACAATCTTCGATGAGCTTTTTCCTTCCGTTGCTGCTTTTGACGCCGCAAGCCTATGATCCGGAAATTGAGGCGGTGATGAACCGGCCCAAGAAGGAGGCGCAGGCGCCCGCACCAAGCCCCGCTGCTGACGGTCGCATTCCCGTTCCGGAAAAATATGCCAAGCCTTTCAAGGCCTGTCTCGACGAGGCGCTTCAATCGCCGGAGCAGGGCGTCGCTTTCGCGCAGAAATGGCGGCTGGAAGGGGGCAGCTTCTACGCGCGCCATTGCATGGGTTTCGCCTATGCCCGTGCGGAGCGGTGGGCGCCTGCGATCGTGTCTTTCGAGCAGGCTGCTGATGAGGCCGAGCGCAGCGGTGAAATGGCGCAGAGCGCGCGCTTATGGGCGCAGGCCGGCAATGCCGCGCTGGCGGCGGGCGATCCCGCCAAGGCGCGCACTAGCTTCGACGCGGCACTGGCGCGCGGCCTGCCCGATGGCGTGGAAAAGGGGGAAACGCATCTTGATCGCGCCCGCGCCCTTGTTTCGCTGGGCGAAGTCAAGGAAGCGCGCGATTCGCTCGATGTGGCTCTGGCGCAGGTGCCGCAGGACCCGCTGGCGTGGCTGCTCTCAGCTACGCTCGCCCGCCGTGCGGGGGAGTTGAAGCTGGCGCAGGCGCATATCGCGCGGGCGGTGCAGCTTTCTCCCGATGACGCATCGGTGGCTTTGGAGGAGGGTAATATCGCTGTCCTGACCGATCATGCCGACATCGCCCGATCGGCTTGGCAAAGAGCAGTCAAGCTCGCGCCCCAATCGCCCGCGGGCAAGGCGGCCGCCGATAATCTCACCCGGCTGCCGCCCGCCTGAACCCGCCTATTTAAGGTAGAAGTCGACGGTCGTGACGACGCGGACCTTTTTGTAGGGCGTGTCGCTCGATCCGTCCGCCTCTCCATCGCGCGGGTCGATGGAAAAATAGCCCTGGGTGGCGCTCTTGATGCCGCCGACGCTTGCCCCGCTGTCGCGCGCGAATTGCTCGGCTGCGGCGCGGGCATCGCGGGTCGCGGCGGCCACCATCGGTGGCTTGACGTCGTTGAGCTTTGTGAAGCTATAGCGCATGCCGGAACCCTCCTGCAGCGTGACGCCCCGACGGACCAGATCGAACTGCTGCGCGACTGCTCGCTGAGCGCGGGCGATGTCGGTCGTGCGCAACAACATGCGCTGTGTGATGGTGATCGTGTTGACGCCGTTATTGATATATTGATTGACGCCCGCGCCCGTGGGCGTCAGCGCCTCCGGCTTGAAGCCTAGGCTCGTGAAATAGGCCTTCAGTTCTCGCGTATTATTGTCGATCTCGGCGCGCACGGCGGGCAGGTCGAAACCTGTCGCAGCATAGCTGATCGACCAGGTCGCAAGGTCGGCCGTGACATTGCGTTCGGCCAGGCCCCTCACTGTGACCGACCGGTCCGCAGCCTTCGCGCGCTTCAGCCCGTCACCCAGCAGATAGCCGCCGCTGACCAGCCCCAGCGCCAGCAACCCGGCACAGCCCAGTAGCACCTTGTCGCGATACTCGCTTGCCATTCGCGTCTCCTCTTTCATCCATGCCTGCGCCGCCCTATCTTGAGATCATTCCTGCCATTGCCGAGATGAACCGTTGCTTGATAGCGACGAACGGAGCGACCCCTTGACCAAATATCTGCATACGATGATCCGCGTGACTGACGTTGACCGCACGGTCGCCTTCTTCAAGCTACTGGGGCTGGAGGAGCAGAAACGCTTCGACAATGAAAATGGACGCTACACCCTCGTTTTCCTCGCCGCGCCGGGGGATGAGGATGCTCAGGTGGAGCTGACCTACAACTGGCCACCGGAAGATGGCAGACCAGCGGAAAGCTATGGCGAAGGTCGGAATTTCGGCCACCTCGCCTATCGCGTCGATAATATCTATGACGTGTGCCAGCGGCTGATGGATGCGGGCATCCCCATCAACCGCCCCCCGCGCGACGGTCACATGGCCTTTGTCCGCACGCCTGACAATATCTCGATAGAATTGTTGCAGGACGGATATCTTGATCCTGCCGAACCTTGGGCGTCGATGCCCAATACCGGCGTCTGGTAAGCCCATGTTGAGCGTTGTCCGAATCCCGGTGCTGTCCGATAATTATGTCTGGCTGCTGCACGATGATGCCAGTGGCGAGACCGTTGTGGTCGACCCGGCGGTGGCGGACCCTGTGCTGGCGGCGGCGGCCGAGCGCGGCTGGACCATCAGCCAGATCTGGAACACGCATTGGCATGGCGATCATGTGGGCGGCAACGCGGCGATAAAGGCGGCGACCGGCTGCCGGATCACCGGGCCGACCGCAGAGGCAGCCAAGATCGGCACGCTCGACCGCGAAGTGGGGGAAGGGGATGAGGTCCGAATCGGCGATCATGTTGCCACAGTGATGGAGGTGCCCGCCCATACGGCGGGTCATATCGCCTATCATCTGGCCGCCGATCACATTATCTTTGTTGGCGACACGCTATTTGCCATGGGCTGCGGGCGGTTGTTTGAAGGGACGGCGGATCAGATGTTCGTCAACATGGCCCGGCTCGCGGCGTTGCCGGACGACACGATGGTCTATTGCGCCCATGAATATACGCAGGGGAACGGTCGTTTTGGCCTGACGATCGAGCCGAACAATGAGGCACTCGCCGACCGCATGGTGCAGGTCGATGCCGCCCGCGCACGTGGCGAGGCCACCGTGCCCACGACCATAGGGCTGGAGCGCGCGACCAATATCTTCATGCGCGCGAGCGATGCCACCGAACTCGCCCGCCGCCGCACGGCGAAGGATACCGCCTGACGGTTCAGGCGTTACGCCGACGTCTCCATTTATGGAGAGTTGTGCAGGAGGATTGCCATGCGTGCATCCATATGTCTGGTGCCACTGATGCTGGCAGCGTGCGCAGGCGGCAGCGAGCCGCCGCGCCTTACGGAGAAGCAAGCGGCCCGGCTTGAGGCTGCACTGGAAGGCAAGGTCGCGGGCGAGCCAGTCAACTGCGTGAGCCGCTATCCGGGCTCCAGCCTCACCGCTGTCAGCGAAAGCGTGTTGCTGTACCGGGTGAGTGGGCGGCTGATCTATCGCAACGACCTGATCGGCAGTTGCACCGGGTTGGGGAGGGGCGACACCCTCATCATCAAGCCGACAGGTTCGCAATATTGCCGGGGCGATCTCGCGCGGAGCGCCGATCTGGTCACCGGGTCGATCACCGGCGGTTGCGCGCTGGGGTCTTTCACGCCCTATCGCACCCCCGGCCGCTGAAGGTCAGCCCTTGTAGAGCGCGTCCAGCCGCTCCTGGTAGCGCGCCTTGATGACATGGCGGCGTATCTTCATCGATGGCGTCATCTCGCCATTTTCGATGGTGAAGGGTTCGTCCGCCAGGATGATGCGCCGGACCCGTTCGGTGACGGACAATTCCTCGTTCACCCGATCGACCGCCGCCCTTAATGCTGCCTGATAGGCGGCGTTGGATGCGGCGTCGTCCGCATCAACGCTGTGCGCCGCCGCCCATTCGCGTGTCCACTCTGCATCGGGCACCAGCAACCCGACCAGATGTGGCCGTCGGTCGCCATAGACCATGGCCTGACCGATCTCCGGCTGTAGCGTCAGTATGCCTTCGACCTTCTGCGGCGACACATTGTCGCCCTTGTCATTGACGATCAGGTCCTTCTTGCGATCGGTGATGCGGATGCGCCCCTTGGCGTCGATCTCGCCAATGTCTCCGGTGTGCAGCCAGCCGTCCTTCAGCGCCTTTTCGGTTTCGGCGGCATTGCGCCAATAGCCCTGCATCACCAGCTCGCCGCGCACCAATATCTCGCCATCCTCGGCGATCCTGACCTCAACCCCATCAAGCGGCGGGCCGACCGTGTCCATCGCGATACCCGCGCGCGGCCGGTTGCAGCTGACCACTGGCCCCGCCTCCGTCTGACCATAGCCCTGCAACAGCGTCAGCCCCATCGCGTCGAAAAACAGGCCGACATCCGGATTGAGCGGCGCGCCGCCCGATACCAGTGCCTTCATCCGCCCGCCAAAGCGCTTGGCGATCTTGGGCTTCAGCGTCCGGTTCAGCAGCAGCTTGATCGGCAGGTCGGCGATCGATATGTTACCGTTCTGCTCCTTCGCGGCGATCCGCAGCGCTTGCGCCAGCAGCCAGGCGGGGAACTTGCCCTGCTTCTCGATCGACTTGATGATCCGGGCGCGCAGCACCTCGAACAGGCGGGGCACGACGACCATGATCGTCGGGCGCGCTTCCTCTATGTTGCTGGCGAGCTTTTCCAGCCCTTCCGCATAATAGATCTGCCCGCCCAGCATGATTGGCAGAAACTGGCCGCCGCTATGTTCATAGGCGTGGCTGAGCGGCAGGAAGGACAGGAAAACTTCATCCCCCCAGCCGAAATCCTCCGCGACCAGCCTACCCGCGCCTTCGATATTGCACAGTATCGCGCCGTGATGCTGCATGACGCCGCGTGGCGCACCACCTGTGCCGCTCGTGTAGATGATGCAGGCGAGGTCATCTCGTCCGGCCGTCTGTTCGGCGGCGCAGGCGTCGGGATCGGCGATGCGGGACGCGACCATGTCGGCCCACAGATGGCAGGACAGATCGCCCTGCGCGCCCCGGAGCGACTCCATTCCGATGATGAAGCTCGCCTGCGATCGCAATACGGCGGGCATCAGCGTCTGCGCCAGCTTGGCCGTCGACACGATCACCGCGCGGGCGCCGCTGTCCGTCAGGATATGCTGATGATCGCGCGTGGTGTTGGTGGTGTAGGTCGGCACCGTCACGCATCCCGCCGCCATGATGGCAAGGTCGGCGATGCAGAATTCGGGGCGGTTCTCGCTCACCAGCATGACGGGGTCGCCCGGCTTAAGCCCCTGCGCCTTAAGCGCGGCGGCGAGCCCTGCCACCTGCAACGCCACCTCGGTCCAGCTGAGCGATTGCCAGCCGCCAGCCGTCTTGCGCCAAAGGAAGGGGAGGTCGCCCATTTCCTTTGCGCGGGCAAAGAACATGGTCACCAGATTGGGATACTGTTCGATCGCCCGCAAAGCAGCGCAACTCCTTGATTCAAGAGCGCGTCCGATGCGCGCATCCGCTCCTTGCCGACGCTATAGCCGCGCCTTGCCGTAGCGGTCACGCATTTTTCAGTCGAACAGACCGTCCTGCAGCCCGGCGGGCGGATTGAGCCCCAGATGCTTCCAGCCCGGCCCATTCAGGCAACGCCCGCGTGCAGTGCGGGCGATCAAGCCAAGCTGGATCAGATAAGGCTCGATCACCTCTTCGATCGTGTCGCGCGGCTCCGACAGACCGGCCGCTAGTGTCTCAACACCTACTGGCCCGCCGCGATAAATGTCGGCGATCATCATCAGGTAACGGCGATCCATCAGGTCGAGGCCCAGCTGATCGACCTCCAGCCGCCTCAGCGCCGCGTCCGCCGCCTTGGCATCCACTGCTTCGACGCCCGCGACATTCGCAAAGTCGCGCACCCGCCGCAGCAGCCGCCCCGCGATGCGAGGCGTTCCGCGCGACCGCCGGGCAATCTCGATCGCCCCGTCGGACGTGATGCCAAGGTCCAGCAACCGCGCCGCGCGCCGCACCACCAGCTCCAGTTCCTCGACGGTATAGAATTGCAGCCGCACCGGAATGCCGAAGCGATCTCGCAGCGGCGTCGTCAGCAGGCCCTGCCGCGTCGTTGCGCCGACCAGGGTGAAGCGGGGCAGGTCTATCCGCACCGACCGGGCCGACGGACCCTCGCCGATCATCAGGTCAAGCGCCCGGTCCTCCATCGCCGGATAAAGCACCTCTTCGACCGCCGGGTTGAGCCTGTGAATCTCATCCACGAACAGCACGTCGCCCTCATCCAGATTGGTCAGCAGTGCCGCCAGATCGCCCGATTTGGCGATCACCGGCCCCGAGGTCGCGCGGAAGCCGACGCCCATTTCCTTTGCCACGATCTGCGCCAATGTCGTCTTGCCAAGCCCCGGCGGGCCAAAGAACAGCACATGATCCAGCGCGTCGCCACGCTGCTTTGCCGCTTCGATAAAAACCCGCAAATTGCCGCGCGCCGCCTCTTGCCCGATGAACTCGGTCAGGGATTTGGGCCGCAGGGCAGCATCCACATCCTCCGCCCGGCGCGTGGAGGCGATCAGCCGTTCCTCGCTCACTTGGCCGCCTTCCGCAGCGCCAGCCGCACCAATGCATCCAGGGTCGCGCTATCGCCCAACTCTTCCTCCGCAGCAGCGACGGCGCTGCTCGCCTCGGCAGGCTTGAAGCCGAGATTCTGAAGGGCGGAAATCGCATCCGCGCCCAATCCTCCGGCCATGACAGGCGCGATGCCCGCGCCCAACACGCCGCCAGCGCCGGGCGCCGCGCCGATCTTATCCTTCAACTCATTGACGATCCGCAGCGCCAGCTTCGGCCCCACGCCATTGGCGCGCGCCACCATCGCCTTGTCCCCGGTCGCCACTGCGCGATGCAGTTCGGCCGGTTCGAGCGCCGACAATATCGCCAGCGCCACGCGCGATCCCACGCCCTGCACGCCGATCAGCAGGCGGAACCAGTCGCGTTCCTCGCCGCGTGCAAAGCCGACCAGCCGGATCGAATCCTCCGACACCAGCATTTCGGTATGCACCGTCACCGCTTCGCCTACCGGCCCCAGCGCCGACAAGGTGCGCGACGATGCGCCGACGAGATAGCCCACACCCCCCACGTCGATGATCGCATGGTCGGTGCCCGTGCTGTCCAGCCGCCCTTTGAGTTTCGCGATCATGCCCCGCACCCTTTGGTCATGATCTGTTCTTTACAGCCTCTTGAGCGCAGCGCCAGTCAAAAGCGCGCCTGCCGTGGCGCCAATTCCCCCGCCGGACGTAGTGCAGCCCGATCCCTAGTCTATCAGGAACCCATTGATGTCGATGCAAGCGCCCTTGCTCTCACCCCAGGACTTCGCCTGTCCCGCCATCCGCCTGTCCGGTCCCGTCGACCAGTCCATGTATCTCTACTTCAAGGACGCGCTGGCAGCGGCGCCCTCCGAGGGGCTGGTGGTGACAGAAATTTCGACGCTTGGCGGCGATCCCGAAATCGCTCGGATGATGGGCGAGGATATACGCTTCCATTCGGAACTCAGCGCCGCGCGGCGGCTGGTGTTTCTGGGAAAGACCGCCGTCTATTCGGCTGGCGCGACCTTCATGGGCTTTTTCGCCAAGGAGAACCGCTACCTCACGCGTGGCACGCGGGTAATGATCCATGAACGGCTCATCACCAAGGAGATCCACTTGCAGGGGCCCCTGTCCACCTGCATCGCACCGCTAAGGGCCGCTTTGAACGAAATAGAGGCGTCGATCGCCATCCAGAATGAAGGCTTTTCCAACCTGATCCTGGGCTCAAGCATTTCACTCGACGAAGTGCTGAAGCGGGCACCGGAAAACTGGTATCTCGAAGCGAATGAAGCCGCGACGCTTGGTCTGGTGGCGGCGGTGCTCTGACGCCGCTTGCCAGCCTGGTCATTTTGCGGCTTTCTGGGCGGATGAAGTCCTCTTCCTCCCACTCTCCGGTTTTTCCCTGGCGTTACGGCATGTTCCTGGTGCTGCTGGCGACCGCCTTGCCGTTCGGTTGGGTGATGCCCTGGCATCAGGCGGTGATGGCGGGGTTCGATTGTGCCGCTCTTGCCTTCATCGCCGCAGCCGCGCCGCTTCTGAAAGCCGACCCCGATCGCATGCGCCGCACCGCGCAGGAAAATGATGCCAATCGCCGCCTGATGCTGCTCCTGACCGGCATTGTCTCGCTGGTGGTGCTGGTCGCGGTGGGCGTGGCCGTCAGCCAGCATGGCGGCCCCGACGCAGCGGCCGTCGCGCTGTTGCTTGTGACGCTGGCGCTTGCCTGGCTCTTTTCCAATATCGTCTACGCGATGCATTATGCGCATCTCTTCTACCTCGCTGATCCACGGGGGAAGGACCAGCAGGGCCTTGATTTCCCCGGTACGAAAGAGCCCGGTTACAGCGATTTTCTCTATTTCGCCTTCACCCTCGGCATGACCTTCCAGACGTCCGATGTCACGGTGACCGGTACATCCATGCGTCAGGTGGTGACCGCGCATTGCCTCGCGGCGTTCCTGTTCAACCTTGGTGTTCTGGCCTTCACGATCAATGTACTGGGCGGCGTTTGAGGCGGCTTCACGGCTTGCTTACCATTTCCCGGCATAAGCCGGGCATGTCTTCCGCTGCCGATCCTTGTCCGCCCTCTGCCGTCAGCCATGGCGTAGGCTTCGCCGGACTGGCCGGTCTCGCCCTTTGGGCGGTGGTGGCGCGGCATTATGGGATGAATGGCCCCAATGCGGGCTTCGCGGCGGTAATCGCCTGCGGGCTGCCGATGATCTTGTGGTCGCTGCTGGTGGACAAGGTTCATCGCAATCCGTCGACCGGTATCGACTGGCAGGCGCCTCCCCGACCATGGCGCGCCGTCCTCGACATCAGCCTCGTCAAGATCGCTGGCCTTTGGGCGACATGGCTGGCGATCGCGATCTTCTACTGTTTGGCCCGCTGGTACTGGAACGGAAACTATCATTATTCCATGAACCTGTTCATGGGCGCGGCCCCTTGGCTTGTGCTGTTCTCTGTCCCTTATGTCGTCTGGCTGGATCGGCGGCTGGTCGAACCCCGCGATGCCACCCATGCCTTTGGACAATGGATCATCGGGGGAGCAGCGGGCGCGCCGGACATGGCGCAGGTCGCCAATCATGCCCGCGCATGGGCGGTCAAAGGCTTCTTCCTTGCCTTCATGCTCTCCATCGTGCCTGGCAATTTTGCCAGCGTGGTGGACTGGCGGTTGGATCATGCCTTCGCCAATCCAGTGAACCTTGCCGCCTTCCTGATCGCGGTCATGTTCATGATCGATGTCTGCATGGCGACGGTCGGCTACCTGCTGACATGCAAGCCGCTCGATTCCCACATACGCTCGGCCAATCCGCTGCTGACCGGTTGGGTAGCGGCGCTGATCTGCTACCCGCCCTTCGTGCTGATGGGGTCGGGGGGGCCGCTCGACTATCATGCAGGCGGCGCGGAATGGGACGTTTGGACGCAGGGACATACGACCTTGCAATGGATATTGGGCAGCTGGCTCGTCCTGCTAACCGCCATCTATGCTTGGGCGACGGTGGTGTTCGGCATCCGCTTTTCCAACCTCACCCATCGCGGCATCCTGACCCATGGGCCGTATCGCTGGACCCGTCACCCCGCTTACCTGTCGAAGAATCTCTTCTGGTGGTTTTCGGCGCTGCCCTTCCTCACGGTCTCGGGAAGCCTCACCGACATGGTGCGCAATTGCGCGATGCTGGCGGCGACCAACGCCGTCTATTATTGGCGCGCCCGGACGGAAGAAGCCCACCTCTCCACTGATCCCGCCTATCGCGACTACAGCCAATGGATGGAGCGCAACGCGCCCGTCCCACGTCTGTTCGCGTGGGCAACGGGCCGCAGGCGCAAGGATCAACCGGCCCCTAACGCCAGCAGAATAGTTTAGAAGCTTTCCTCTGCATAAACGCAGGAAAGGTCGCCTGCCCATTCGCCATGATAGCGCGCGAGCAGATCTTCGGCATGCGTCCGCCCCGCCGCCACGATCTCGTCCAGCGGTGCCAGATAGCCCGTTTCATTGTCGCCGATATCGTTCAGCCGTGCCCGTGCCCTCAGCCCGCTGCGGCTGATATCCAGCACTTCCGCCGCAATGTCGCGCAGCTTGCGCCCGCCCGGTAACGGTGCATCCAGCGCCAGCTTCGGCGCGGCGTCGCGCAACGTCTGGCGGTCCTCCATGGTCCAGTCCTTCACCAGATCCCAGGCTGCGTCCAACGCGCCCTGATCATAGAGCAGGCCAACCCAGAAAGCGGGGAGGGCGGTGATGCGATTGGCGCGTCCGCCATCGGCCCCGCGCATTTCAAGGAAGCTCTTTAGCCGCACTTCGGGGAAGGCGGTCGACAGATGGTCTTCCCAATCCTTCTCGGTCGGCTTCTCGCCGGGCAGAATGGAAAGCTTGCCCTCCAGGAAGTCGCGGAAGCTGAGGCCAGCCGCATCGATATAGCGGCCGTCGCGATAGACGAAGTACATCGGCACATCGAGCGCATAGTCGGCGTACCGCTCATAGCCAAAGCCGTCCTCGAACACGAAGGGCAGCATGCCCGTGCGGTGCGGGTCGGTGTCCGACCAGATATGGCTGCGATAGGACAGGAAGCCGTTGGGCTTGCCTTCGGTAAAGGGCGAGTTGGCGAACAGCGCCGTCGCCAGCGGCTGCAGGGCCAGGCCGACACGGAACTTCTGCACCATGTCCGCCTCGCTGCCATAGTCGAGGTTCGTCTGGATGGTGCAGGTTCGCAGCATCATGTCGAGGCCCATCGTGCCTACGCGCGGCATGTGCCGCAGCATGATGTCATAACGCCCCTTGGGCATCACGGGCAGCTCGGCCCGAGTCTTGTCCGGCCACATGCCCAGGCCCAGGAAGCCCAGACCCAACATGTCGCCGACATATTTGACCTGTTCCAGATGCCGGTGCGTCTCCGCGCAGGTCTGGTGAAGATTTTCCAGCGGCGCACCGGACAGTTCCAGCTGACCCGCCGGTTCCAGGCTGACCGTCCCATCGGCTCCGGACAGGGCGATGATGTTGTCACCCTCGAACACCGGGCTCCAGCCATAGCGGGTGAGGCCGATCAGCAGCGTGTGGATGCCGCCCTGCTCGCTGTAGGACGGCGCATGATGATCCGCCCTGGAATAGACGAACTTTTCATGCTCGGTGCCGATGCGCCAGCGATCCTTGGGTTTGGCGCCCTTAGAAAAGGCCACGATCAGCTGGTCGCGGCTTTCGATGACGGGATCCATTCCCCCTGAGTCGGTTCTCGTGCTCATGCCCCGCCTTAGCTTGTCCCCCTTGCGCGTCAATCGACAGCGCGCGGGGGACAAATAGGTTGCGTCCACCGGGGCTGCAATCCCATTTCGGATTGCAACTGGAACAGCTATCCTATCGCCAGTCGCCGTTCAGCGTCATCCACGCCGACGTCGCGGCGATCGCCGCCGTCTCCGCGCGCAGGATGCGAGGGCCAAGGGACACGGGCACGGCCCTAGCCACAGCGCGGATCGCCTCCCGTTCTGCCGGGTCGAAGCCGCCCTCCGGCCCGATCAGGAACGCCGCAGGGCCTTGATGCGCGCGCAGCGTCTCGTGCAGCGGCTCACCCCCGCTTTCATCGGCGAAAAACAGCCAGCGATCCTCCGGCCAATCGCGCAGCAACGCGTCCAGCTTGACCATGCCGCCGAGATCAGGAAGCGCGGTGCGCCCGCACTGCTCGGCTGCCTCGACCAGATGCGCGTGCAGCCGGTCGAGGTTGAGCTTGTCCACCACCGCCCGGCGGGTCAACACTGGCTGCAACTTGGCGACACCTAATTCGCAGGCTTTTTCCGCGATCAGGTCGATGCGGCCTTTCTTGATCGGCGCGCAGCATAGCCAGAAATCCGGCACCTGCTCCGGTGCCTTGGTCTGGCTGACGCATTCCAGCACCAGATCGCGCTTGCGCATGTCCCGCACCCGCGCGGCCCATTCACCCGATCTGCCATCGAACAGCAGGACGATGTCGTCGGGCTTCACCCGCATCACGCTGATTAGATAATGGGCCGGGTTGCCATCGATCGGCACCGCCACGCCGTCGCCCAACTGCGTTTCGACATGCAGGCGCGGCGCGCTCTGCGGCGACCATGCGGGGGTTGCGGTCATATGCCAATGCTCCGTTCGGGCTGAGCTTGTCGAAGCCCTCTACTTCTCTAAAGAGGAAGAACGGCCCTTCGACAAGCGAGCGTGACGTTGATTGACAGTATAGTTCCAGACAGCGAGGCCCGCGGCCTGCTCGCGCGCTTGCCCGCGACACCCCGCGCGCTTGCGCTGCTGGCTCGGCTCGATCGTCCGATCGGCTGGTGGCTGCTCTTCTGGCCGGGCGCCTGGGCGGTGGTTCTGGCGGGCGGGGCAGGGGAGCGCTGGCCTCTGATCCTTTGGCTGTTGCTCGGCAGCATCGCGATGCGGGGCGCCGGTTGCGTGTTCAACGACATCGTCGATCGCGATCTTGACCGGAAAGTCGCCCGCACCGCCGCCCGGCCGCTCGCGAGCGGTGCTCTTTCCCTGCGTACCGCCTGGGCATGGCTCATCCTGCTTTGCCTCGTCGGCCTCGCGGTCCTCCTCCAATTGCGCCCTTATGCGCAGATCGTGTCGCTCGGCAGTCTCGCGCTGGTCGCCGCCTATCCCTTCATGAAACGGATCACCGGCTGGCCGCAGCTTTGGCTAGGTCTCGTTTTCTCCTGGGCGGCGCTGGTCGGCTGGAGCGAGGTCGCAGGGGCGCTTACCCTGCCGGGGCTCCTCCTTTACGCAGGCACCATCTTCTGGGTCGTGGGTTATGACACCATCTATGCATTGCAGGACCGGGAGGATGATGCGTTGATCGGTATCGGGTCGAGCGCCTTGTCGATGGGCCGCCATGTGCGCGGCGGCGTAACGCTCTGCTACCTGCTTGCACTTTCCCTCTGGGCTGCCGCTATTTGGCAGGTGCGGCCGCAATGGCTTGCTCTCGCTGCGCTGCTGCCGATGGCGGTTCAACTTTTCTGGCAGGTGGGAACGCTCAAGGAGGATGGAGCCGATCCGCTCACCAAGTTCCGTTCCAACCGTTTCGCGGGGCTCCTGATGTTTCTTGCCTGCCTCGTCGTGGGGAGTGCATGAGCATGCCGCAAGAGGGTGAGGATTGCTGGCGCATCGCCCGCGCCGCAAAAGCCAGCGTCATCATCGACGCGGATTGCTATTTTCGCCACGCGCGCGCCGCCATGCTCAAGGCGAAGCGTCGGATCATGCTCATCGGCTGGGACTTCGACGCGGCGATCAGTCTGATCCGCGAGGATGAGGTCAAGGACGGAGCCCCGGTCATCATCGGCGAATTCATCAGCTGGCTCGTCGCGCAAAAGCCTGACCTCGAAATCTTCCTCCTGCGTTGGGACATCGGCGCGATGAAGTCGATGGTGCAGCCTGCCAACCTCTTCACCACCGTCAAATGGATGGCGCACAAGCGCATACAGGTGAAGCTGGACAGCCATCATCCGCCAGCGGCTTCACACCATCAGAAGATCGTAGTGATCGACGATTGTTTCGCCTTTTGCGGCGGCATCGACATGACCAGCGACCGTTGGGACACGCGCCATCATCGGGACGAGGATCCCGGCCGCCGCCATCCGGACGGTTCCGCCTATGGGCCATGGCATGACGCGACCACGGCCCTACAGGGCGATGTCGCGATGGTGCTGGGCGACCATGCCCGCGCCCGTTGGAAGGGGGCTGGCGGCGGCGATCTGGAGCCGATCTTCGGCGAGCATGATTGCTGGCCCGACGCGCTGCCGGTGCAGTTCGAAAATGTCGATATTGCCATTTCCCGTTCCGCGCCGGAAATGGACGACCAGCAGCCGTTGCGAGAGATTGAGCGACTCTATCTGAACCAGATCGCGTCGGCGAAGCGGACCATCTATGCCGAAAGCCAGTATTTCGCCTCCCGCCGCATTGCGGAGGCAATCGCCGCGCGGCTGGGTGATCCCGATGGGCCGGATATCGTCATCATCAATCCGGAACAGGCCGATGGCTGGCTGGAACAGCAGGCGATGGATACCGCCCGCGCGCGCCTGTTTGAGGCCCTGCGCGCCCGCGACACATACGGTAAGCTGCGCATCTACCATCCCTTTACCGTGCGTGGTGAGTCCATCTACGTCCATGCCAAGATCATGATCGTGGATGATCGAACCGTGCGCGTGGGCTCGTCCAACATGAACAACCGCTCGATGCGGCTCGATACCGAATGCGACGTGACGATCGACGGGGCCATCCCTGCCAATGCCGGGAACGAAGCGACCATCCTTGGCATCCGTGATGACCTGATCGCCGAACATCTGGACCTGCCCGTCGAGCGGGTGGCGGCCGTCATCGCCGAGCGCGGGCTGATTGCCGCGATTGAGCAACTGCGCGACAAGCCCGGCCGCACCCTGCGTCCCTATGTGACGCCGAATCTCAACGACGTGCAGGCGTGGCTGGCCGACAATGAAGTGCTGGACCCCGAAGGGCCTGAGGAGATGTTCGAGCCGGTTGCCGACCGCAGCCTGTTCCGCCGCATGCGCAAGAAGCGCTGAAGCGCCGCCGCTTTCCTATTCCGCCGCCAGCAGCGCTTCCGCGCCGCCCAGATTGACGGAAACGAGGCGGCTTACCCCGCGCTCCACCATAGTCACGCCGAACAGCCGGTGCATGCGCGCCATCGTCACCGCATTATGGCTGACGATCAGATATCGCGTGTCGGTCTGCCCGACCATGACATCGAGAAGGTCGCAGAAACGCTCCACATTGGCATCGTCCAGCGGCGCGTCGACCTCATCCAGGACGCAGATCGGCGCCGGGTTGGTCAGGAACAGGCCAAAGATCAGCGCTACCGCCGTCAACGCCTGCTCCCCGCCGGACAGCAGCGTCAGCGCGGCCAGCTTCTTGCCCGGCGGCTGCGCCATGATCTCCAGCCCCGCCTCCAGTGGATCGTCGCTGTCGATCAGTTCCAGATGCGCCTGCCCGCCATTGAACAGCGTCGTAAACAGCCGCCGGAAATGCCCATCGACCGCCTCGAACGCCGCCAACAGCCGCTGCCGCCCTTCGCGATTGAGGCTGCCGATCGATCCGCGCAGCCGGTTGATCGCCTGGCTTAGCTCCTCGCTCTCGGCCCGGCTGGTCGTTTGGGTCGTTTCCAGCTCCTCCAGCTCCTGCGCCGCCACTAGATTGACCGGCCCGATCCGCTCGCGCTCGGCGGCAAGGCGGTCATGTTCACCCTGTTCGCTCTGCGCGATCCTTATGTCGGCACTGGCAAAGCCCAGCTTCTCGGGCAGCACGGGGGGCGGACACTCAAAGCGTTCGCCCGACAAGCGGTTGGTCTCGACCCGCTTCTCCTCGGCTGCCTCGGCTCGCGCGGCGGCAGTCGCACGCCGTTCGCGCGCCTGCGCCAGCGCCTCGCCTGTTTGCGCGGCCCGTTCCTCGGCGACGCGCAGCGCTGCCTCGGCCTCGCTCTCCGCCCGCCGTGCCGCTTCCGCTGCGTCGGCCAGCCCAGCGCCCTGTTCGGACAAGGCAGCGATTGCCGTCGCCAGCGTGTCGGGCTGTTGCGCCAGTCCATCGCGCTCGGATGCGATCGCCTCGCCGCGCTCCACCATGGCGGCTATCCGCTTCGCCGCTTCGCCCGCCCGTGCACGCCAGCCCTTGGCTTCCGCGTCAGCCGCAGCCATGCGTTCACGATCGCTCGCCAAAGCGCGGTCGGCCAGGGCCTGATCCGCCTGCAATTGGCTCACAGCCATGCGCGCCTTTTCGCTCGCCTGCGACAACGATGCCACCAGCGTCCGCGTCCCCGCCCCGTCCGGCACCGCCGCGCGGGCTACGTCCACCTTGTCATGCTCGGCCCGGGCAGCGCCCAGATCAGCGCGTGCTTCGGCAAGTCTTTCCTCGATCGCCTCACGCCGCCCGGAAAGCCGCTCCAGCGCCGTAGCCGCTTCGTCGGCAGCACGAAGCGCGGTGCGCAACCGCTGGTCGGCCGCGCCAAGCTGCGTCCTCGCAGCCCCCAGTGCCTCGGCCGCCGCCCGTTCTTCACCAGCCGCGCTATCCTGCGCGGCGCGTGCCGCCTCGACCTCCGCTTCGGCCGCCGGTCGTGCCGCCGCGATCGCTTCCAGCCGATTGAGCCGGATTAGCCGCTCCGCCGCCGCCGCGCCGCCCTCGGCCGCGACATAGCCGTCCCAGCGCCGCAACTGACCATCCTTGGTCACCAGCCGCTGTCCCACCGCCAGCGCCTGTCCATCATCCGTCTCGGCGACCGCGATTTGCGCCATTCGCCGCGCCAGTTCCGTCGGCGCGCACACATGATCTGCCAGCGCAGCACATCCGGTGGGCAGGGCCGGATCGCTGTCAAGCGCCGCCGCCCCAGTCCAACGCCGCGTGCCCTGCGCGCCCACTGGCGCCTCCAGATCATCGCCCAGCGCGGCGGCCAGCGCCCGCTCAAACCCCGGCGCGGCCTTCAATTGGTCCAGCGCCCGTTCGCGCCCGCTTCCGCTCTCGACCGCCCGCTTCAGCGCCGCCGCCTCGCTATCCAGCGCCGCCAGTCCCGCCCGTGCGGAGGATAGCGCCGCTTCGGCCGCCGCGCGCGCATCGGCCGCCGCCTGCCGCGCCGTTTCCGCCTGTCCGATCGCCGCCTCGGCGGCATCGCGATCCGATCCAGCCGTCGCCTGTGCGGCCAGCGCCTCGCTTCGCTTCGCCTCCAGCGGCGCCGCATCGGGCAGGGCGCCCGCTTCTGTTTCCAGCCGCGTGGCTTCCCGCTCCGCTCGCTCCAGGCGGCTTCGCGCCGCCGCCAACGCTGCCTCGGCCACACGCAACTCAGCCTGCTCGCCCGCCTGTCGCGCCATCGCCTTGGCGAGGTCCAACTCGGCATCGCGCGCCGCATCCTCCGCCCGCGCTATCCGTCCAGCGAAATCCGGCCGCATCGCCTCAGTCTCGGCAGTCCGTTCCTTCAGAACAGAAATCTCGGCCGTAAGCCGGGCAATCGCCTCGGCCGCGTCGTTGGCCAGCGTGCCCTCACGCGCCCGGTCCTCTTCCAGCCGTTCGGCCTGCTGCGCCAGATCATGCAGCCGCCGCACCACCCCATCGCGCTCAGTCCTCAGCGCCGCGAGCCGATGCCCTGCCTCATTCGCCTCGTCTCGCGCGGCCTGTGCCGCCACCCGCCGCCCGGCGAGCGCATCCACTGCCGCATTGGCATGAACCGCCGCCGCCGCCTGAGCCTCCTGCGCGGCGCTGACGGCGCTTTCGGCCTCCACCGCTTCCTTCCGCGCGGCATCCGCGCTCGCCGCCGCCTCGCGCCAGCGGGCGAAGATCACGCGCCCTTCGGCGACCCTGATCTGCTCGGACAGCTTGATATAGCGCTCGGCTGCCTTGGCCTGCCGCCGCAGGCTGCTTGCCCGCGCTTCCATGTCGGTCAGTATCTCGTCCAGCCGCACCAGATTGGCCTCGGCCGCGCGCAGCTTCTGCTCGGCATCCTTGCGCCGGACGTGCAGCCCGGAAATCCCTGCCGCTTCCTCCAGCATCGCGCGCCGTTCCTGCGGGCGCGCGGCGATGACGGCGGCGATCCGCCCCTGACTGACCAGCGCCGGGCTGTGCGGCCCCGTGGCGGCGTCGGCGAAGACCAGCGCGACATCCTTCGCCCGCACGTCGCGGCCATTGGCCCTGTAGGCGCTCCCCGCACCGCGTTCGATCCGGCGGATAACTTCCAGTTCGCCGTCCGCGCCCACTTCGACCGCGTTGAACAGTTCGCCCTGTTCCTGCACCGTCAGCAGCGACACTTCGGCAAAGTCGCGTTGCGGCCGGGTGGACGTGCCTGCGAAGATCACATCTTCCATGCCGCCGCCGCGCATCGACTTGGCGCTGGATTCTCCCATCACCCAGCGGATCGCTTCCAGCAGGTTGGACTTGCCGCAGCCATTAGGCCCGACAATCCCGGTCAGGCCGGGTTCGATCCGGAGCTCCGTTGGATCGACGAAGCTCTTGAAACCCGAAAGCTTGAGGCGCTTTATCTGCATGGCCAGCCGCCGGACCAATTGCCGGGGCAGCGTAGCGCCGCCCCGCCTTCAGCGGGCAAACTCATCGCAAATGTCCGCCCCCCTTGAGCCAATCAGATACCCGCTTCCTTGAGCTTGGGCTGCAAAGTCGCCCAGGTTGCGACATTGTCAATCTTCACATCATTCAGGATGAAGGTCGGCGTGCCCTCGATCTTATATTGATTGTTCGCCGCCTCGACGCCCTTGGCCAGCTTTTCGGCGGCGGCGGTATCGGCCAGGCACTGCTTGGCCTTATCCTCGGCAATCCCACGCTGCTTGGCGAAGTCGACCAGCCCCACGGCGGCGGCCAGATTGCCGAAACGCTGCGCAGGCGGTGCGCTCATCAACGCCTGATATTTGGCGTCGCCCAGCGACTGCGCCTTTTCGAACATGGCATTCTGGTTGGCGAAGAACTGCTCGCTCAGCGGATAGAAGACGTCCTTACCGCCGCAACGGGCCAGCAGCGACGTGGAAATATCGATCGGATCACGCACGAAGTTGCGGAACTCGAAGCTCATCTTTCCGGTATCCACGATCTTGCGAATCTCCTCCGAAGCCTCCGCCGAAAAATCGCGGCAATGGCTGCAGGTATAGGACCCATATTCGATCAGCTTCACCTTCGCCTGCGGGTTGCCCATGACGAACCCGCCTTCGGGGGTCTGGGTCACTGTGCCGGACCAGCTGGTCCCGGCAGGGGCAGCAACAGCAGCGACCGGTTCTGCGGGCGAGTTGCTGGCCGCGTCTTTTTTCCCGCAGGCGGAAAGGGACAGCGAGAGGGCGATAAGGGCAAGTCCGGTAATGGCTTTCACTGTGTGCAGGCTCCGTTGCTCGGGCATCAGGATCAAGGGTTTAGTTTACTGTGCGGCGGCGGGCAATGCGTCGCGCAAGCTGGCCCAGCTCGATCCGCCAGCCAGTGTGCCGTTGATGGTGAAGCCTGGCGTGCCGCCGATCTTCACCTTGTTCCACGCCTCGTCGGTCATCGCCAATATCTGCTTCATCGCCGCTGGATTGGCGATGCAGGCATCAAGCTGTGCAGGCGTGAAGCCGCGCTTGCCCATCAATGTGTAGAGTCCCGTGTTGCGCCCGATGTCGCGCAGCAGGGCGATCTGTTCGGATGGTTTGGCCGCGCCACGGTCATAGGCCTGCAACTGCTCCATCCAGGCGTCCTGATTTGCAAACAGCGCCTCATGATTGCCAAAGAAGCGTTTAGGCCCACCGCATCGCGCCAGCAGCGCCGCCGTCAGGTCATATTTGTCCCGCACCGCATTGCGCGCTTCCACGCTCACCTTGCCGCCCTTCACATAGTCGGCTTTCAGCGGCGCGCTCGCCTCACCCACGAAATGGGCGCAGTGCGAGCAGGTATAGCTCACATATTCGACCAGCTTGGTCGGCGCGGCCGGGTTGCCCATCACATGTCCCCCAATGGGCGACAGCGCGACCCGTGTCGTCCAGTTGACGGCGGGCGCGGCGATCAGCGTGCCGGGGAGGGTGATCAACGTGAAGAGGCCAAGGATTAGCAAGCGCGATTTCGTCATGCGTTCTTCCAATGAAGGGCCGCCCCTGTACGGCAATTGAATGATTCAGCTGATTTTCGGCAAACCATTGGAATTGACAAGCCCTTGGGCCAGCGATTCCAGAACGGCGCGCAATTCCGGGTCGCCAATATCGCGCAGCGAATCGCCAAGTTCCACCGGCACCGGCCGCAAATTACGCGGCGGCGGGCGGCGTTCGGGCGTGGAACCGCGTACCTCGCCCTGCTTCATCGCGACCTTCGCCACGGCGGCATAGCCAAAGAAGCGGTTCACCCGATCGATGATGTCGGGGAGCACATGCTGAATCATCGGCGCATGGCCGCTCATCACCGTCAGTTGCAGCGTCCCGCCTGCTTTCTTGCCTACCGGAAAGCGGATCGATTCGGGGGCGGAAATCTCAGCGTAATGCTGCCCAACAATCTCGGCCCAGCGCGTGACGATGCTCGACTGCACAAAGCCGAACTTGCGGAAAGCGGCAGCGCCGATCTGCGGCATCAGGTCGGCAATCTGGCGCGGGCCGCCGACGCGAGGCCGCTCAGTTGCTGCTTGCGCGCGGCTTTTCAATTTGGGTGTCGCGGGCCGTTCCGTCATGCTCCGCTTAATGGCATAGGGCGGCCATGGACGTCGAGCGGAACCTCATGAAAATCGCAGCAGATCTGCTGGCGCATTATGACGCCCATGCCCGCCGCCTGCCATGGCGTGCCCCGCCCGGCGCCAATGCGGCGGACCCCTATCGCGTGTGGCTGTCCGAAGTCATGCTTCAGCAAACCACGGTTGCTGCCGTCGGCCCCTATTTCGCGAAGTTCATCGATCGCTGGCCGACAGTAGAAGCACTCGCCGCAGCCCAGGACGCCGACGTCATGGCGGCATGGGCGGGCCTTGGCTATTATGCCCGCGCCCGCAACCTGCTTGCCTGCGCCCGCGCCGTGACGGACCAGCATGGTGGCATTTTCCCCGATAATGAAGAAGGACTGCGCGCCCTCCCCGGAGTAGGTGCCTATACTGCTGCCGCCGTCGCTGCCATCGCCTTCGGCCGCCGCGCCGTGGTGGTGGACGCCAATGTCGAGCGCGTCGTCTCCCGCCTGTTCGCCATCGACACGCCGCTGCCCGCCGCTCGCCCCGCTATCCGCGCCGCTGCGGACAGCGTCACGCCCGATGCCCGCGCTGGCGATTTCGCGCAGGCGATGATGGACCTTGGCGCGACCATCTGCACATCTCGCAGCCCCGCCTGCGGCATCTGCCCGCTGCGGCAGGATTGCGCGGCGTTCCTCACCGCCGACCCCGCCGCCTTTCCGGTCAAGGCTGCGAAGAAGGCGAAACCGCACCGTCTCGGCCACAGCTGGTGGATCGAGCGCCCTGACGGTCATGTCTGGCTCGTCCGCCGCCCGGCCAAGGGTCTGCTCGGCGGCATGCGCGCCCTTCCTTCCTCACATTGGAGCGCGACGCCCGACGCAACTCCGCCGCTCGCCGCCAAGTGGAGCGCCCTGCCGGAACCTGTAGCCCATGTCTTCACCCATTTCTCGCTGGCCTTGACCGTCCATGTCGCCCATGTGGCAAAGGAAATCATGCCGCCGGGCGAGGGCGAATGGTGGCCGCTCGAACGCATAAGGGAAGCAGGCCTGCCAACCCTGTTCAGCCGCGCGGCGCAGGCAGTGATGAAGGAGAGCAAGCCCCATGTCCCCTGACCAACTCGGCTTTGTCGGCGGTCGCCTCGACCGCGCCGACCATATCCGGACGAAGCCGGACCTTGTGGCGCAGGTGCTGGCCTCTCCAGACGCCCGTTATCTCGTCCTCGACGGACTCGACCCGGTCACGCAGGACGGCCATCTGCTCATGGAACCGCTGCCTGCCGATGCCAAGGTGGAGGATTATCTGCTCCTCGGCATCGACGAAGCGGAGCGCCCGATCTTCGCCCGCCTTACCGAGGAAAGCAGCACGAACTTCGTCCCCAGCGCCCGCAGCCGCGCCATCGTTACCGAAGTCCCCGCCGACGAAGTCGCGCTCTATGGCGCGGCGCGCAGCCTCGTCCACTGGCATGGCCGCCATCGTTTCTGCTCGGTCTGCGGATCGCGCACCCGTCCGGAAAAGGCGGGCTGGGCGCGCCGCTGCGGCTCTTGCGATGCGGAACATTTTCCCCGCGTCGATCCGGTCGTCATCATGCTCGCCGAACATGACGGCCGGGTGCTGGTCGGACGGCAGCATAGCTGGCCGCAGGGCTTCTACTCCGCGCTCGCCGGTTTCGTGGAGCCGGGCGAAACCATCGAGGAAGCCGTTATGCGCGAGATCAAGGAAGAGGCGGGCGTCACCGTCCATTCCGTCCGCTATGTGATGAGCCAGCCCTGGCCCTTCCCCTCATCGCTTATGATCGCTTGCATCGCGCAGGCTGACGATGATGCGCTGACGCTGGATGAAACAGAGATTCAGCATGCCCTCTGGTGCAACGCAGCCGGAGTCCAAGCGGCGCTGGCAGGGGATGCAGACGCGCCCTTCACCTCGCCTCCGCCAATGGCCGTCGCCCACCATCTCCTCAAACACTGGGCCGATGCGCAGGTTGCCCAGCCGGGTTCAAGCGCGTAAGGCCCATGGCCTCACCCCTCAGCAGGAACGCCCCGCACCCATGCTCAGCCTCGAAGAAGCCCAGTCGCGCGCGCAGGATCTGGTGACGGCGGCTCGCAGGGCCGGGGCGGACGCGGCCGACGCCATCTATGCCTGCAATGCCTCGACCACGGTCGCGGTGCGCCTTGGCGCGCTGGAGGATGTGGAGCGATCGGAAGGCGAGGAAATCGGTCTGCGCGTCTTCGTTGGCCAGCGCTCCGCCAGCATCGCCGCGTCGGACATGAATCCCGCGACCTTGAGCACGCTGGTCGATCGTTCGATCGCCATGGCGCGGGAGGCGCCGGAAGATCCCTATGCGGGTCTTGCGCCCGAAGACCGGCTGCTGCGGGGCGCTTTGCCTGCACTGGACCTTGCCGATCCGAGTGAGCCTGAACCCGCGAAGCTGCGCGAGCGCGCCCTGGCTGTCGAGGAAGCCGCCCGAGCCATCGCAGGCGTTACCAACAGCGAAGGCGGCGGCGCATCCAACGGCCGCAGCCAGGTCGCGCTCGCCACCAGCCACGGCTTTGCCGGTGCCTATGCGGGCACCAGCCATTCGACCTGGGCCAGCGTCCTTGCGGGCACCGGCGCGGAGATGCAGCGCGATCATGCCAGCCACAGCGTCCGCCATCTGGTTGATCTCGATGATGCCGCGACGATCGGCACCCGCGCGGGGGAGCGCGCTGTCGCCCGCCTCAACCCCGCCAAACTCGAAAGCGGCGTCCTTCCCATCCTGTTCGACCCGCGCATTGGCTCCAGCCTGCTCGGCCATCTGATCGGTGGTATCGTCGGCCCCGCCATCGCCCGCCGTTCCAGCTTCCTGCTCGATTCCCTCGGGGAGAAGCTGTTCGACAGCGCCATCACCATCATCGACGATCCGCTCCGTCCGCGCGGAATGCGCTCGCGCCCCTTCGACGGTGAGGGACTGCCGGTCGCCCGCCGTGCCTTGATCGATGCGGGCGTGCTGACCGGCTGGCTGATGGAAAGCGCTTCCGCCCGCCAGCTCGGCCTTCAGCCCACCGGCCATGCCAGCCGGGGCGGCAGCGGCGCGCCCGGCGCAGGCGTCACCAATGTGCACATGGAACCGGGCAACATCTCTCCCGCAGCCCTGATGGCGGACATAAAGCGTGGCCTCTATGTCACCGAACTGATCGGCATGGGTGTGAATGGCGTCACCGGCGACTATAGCCGCGGCGCCGCCGGTTTCCTGATCGAGGATGGCGTGATCACCCGTCCGGTTTCGGAAATCACCATCGCCAGCCATCTGAAGGACATGTTCCGCGCCCTCGTTCCGGCGAACGACCTTGTATTCCGCTATGGCATGAACGTGCCCACGATCCGCATTGACGGGATGACCGTTGCCGGGGGCTGAGATCGATCTGCGCGCGCTCGTCGGCGCGGTATCGGACGCGGCCGACCGAGCGCTTACCCTCTGGGCGGGCGGCCAGACGCAGGTGCGCCAATGGGAAAAGGTCCCCGGCCATCCTGTGTGCGAGGCGGACCTCGAAATTGACGAGATGCTCCGCCAGAGCCTCAGCGTCATCGACCCCACCGCCGGATGGCTGTCGGAAGAAACCGCCGACACCGTCCACCGCCTCGACCTCGACCGCGTCTGGGTGGTCGATCCGATCGACGGCACCCGCGACTATCTGCGCGGTCGTCCGGGTTGGTCCGTGTCAGTCGCGCTGGTCGAACATGGCGCGGTGCGCATCGGCATCCTCGCCGCGCCTGCCCGAAACGAATTGTGGATCGCGCGGGTAGGGGAGGGCGCCACCCGCAACGGCCGCACGCTTTCCGCAGGGTCCCGCATGATCCTGCCCGGCGCCCGCGTCCCCGCCGACCAGCTCCCTCGCTACGACCGCGACCTCGTCACCGTTCACAAACCCAACAGCATCGCGCTGCGCATGGCGATGGTCGCCGCCGATGAGGCCGACCTTGTCGCCACCGTCCGCTGGGGCAATGAATGGGATGTCGCCGCCGCCGCGCTGATCGCGCAGGAAGCAGGAGCAACCGTCACCGACGCGCTCGGCGTTCCCCTGTCCTTCAACCGCCCGGATCCCACAGCTTTCGGCCTGCTATGCACAGCCCCCGGCATCCACGAAGCAGCGACGGCACGCCTCGCCCCCCGCGCCCGCGAACTGCTAGGGCAAGGCTGAAAGAGCGGGTTACGTGGTCCGATCGCCTATCGTCTTTTCCTGAGCCGAAGCTAACACCGGCACTCGCTACGCCCTAAAGCTTGCCGTATTTCGCTTCGAACCCGGCAGTATCGCCAGCCGCCAGATATTTCGCCTGATCAACCCATTGGTCGCGCACCGGCCGACCCTTGAAAGTACCGAGCTTCGTATCGATCGCCGCAATGTCAGCATCGCTCCAATTGGCGATTTGCGCATAGCGGGTCACGCCCAGTTCGATCAGCAGTTGATTGAGCTTGGGGCCGACCCCCTTCAACCTCAGCAGATTGTCATGCGCATCCGATGCGGGCGCTACTGTCGAAACAGCTGCTACCGGCGATACCGGCGCGACTACAGGCTGAGGCTCCGCCGCGATCGTCGTGGGTGCAACGGTCACCGGCTCTGCGGCGGGTGCTACCGTCGGCTCTTGCCGTTCCACCACGGGGGCACGTTCGGCCGGTGCGTTGTCGATGGGCGTCTTGCGCCCCGATAGCAGGAAAACCACGCCGATCAGGACCAAAAGCCCGATCAACAGCCACAGGCCATAGTCCATGAAAAATTCCTGCATCACGCTCCCTCCTGTTTTCAGGCCCTTATCTAAGGGCGCTGGCGCACAATCGGCAAGAGCCTGTATTGGATGGTCTCAGCGCCCCTCGCGCTCCACTTCGCGCCAGCCAATGTCGCGACGGCAAAATCCGGTCGGAAAGTCGATGGCATCCACCGCCCGATAGGCCGCTGCCTGCGCCTCGCCCACGCTGCTGCCGCTCGCCGTGACGTTCAGCACTCGTCCGCCATTGGCGACCAGCACGCCATCCTTGTCCGCCGTTCCTGCATGGAAAACCCGCGCGCCGCCCGCTTCGGCCGCGTCTATGCCGCCGATTGTGCCGCCCTTTTCCGGCGTGCCCGGATAGCCATTCGCCGCCATCACCACCGTCAATGCAGTGCGATCCGCCAACGTCACCGGCCCCTGTTCCGCCAGCCGTTCCTGCGCCACCGCCAGCAGCAATTCGACCAGATCGCCATCGAGGCGCATCATCAACACCTGGCATTCCGGGTCGCCGAAACGCGCATTATATTCGATCAGCTTCGGCCCCTCATCGGTCAGCATCAGTCCCGCATAAAGCACGCCAGAATAGGGCGTCCCCTCGGCGGCCAACGTTTCAACGGTAGGCCGGATGATCTTCTCGATCACTTCAGCTTCCAGCTCGCGCGTCAGCACCCGCGCCGGGCTATAAGCGCCCATCCCGCCGGTATTGGGGCCGGTATCGCCGTCACCCACCCGCTTATGGTCCTGCGCGGAGCCGAAGGGCAGGATGGCGCTGCCGTCGGTCAAAGCGAAGAAGCTCGCCTCCTCGCCCGTCATAAACTCTTCCAAGACTACTTCCGCGCCCGCCGCGCCAAATGCGCCGGAGAACATGTCCTCGATCGCTTCGACGGCCTGATCGCGCGTCTCCGCAATAATCACGCCCTTGCCCGCCGCGAGGCCATCGGCCTTGATCACCACCGGCAGGCCGAAATCGCCAAGCGCCGCGATCGCACCATCCTTGCTGTGGGTGCGCTCATAGGCGGCGGTCGGAATGTGCGCGCGCTTGCACAGATCCTTGGTAAATCCCTTGGACCCTTCCAGCTGGGCTGCCTTCTTGCCCGGCCCGAACACCGGATAGCCCTTGACCCGCAGATTGTCGGCCAGCCCATCGACCAGCGGGGCTTCCGGCCCGATCACCACCAGCCCGATCGCATGGCGCAGGCAGAAATCGACCACCGCGCGATGATCCGTGGCATCCAGGTCGACCAACGTCGCATGCTGGGCTATGCCGGGGTTGCCGGGCGCTGCATAAAGGGTCGTGAGGCTGGGCGATTGCGCCAGCTTCCAGGCCAAAGCATGTTCGCGGCCGCCGCTGCCCAACAAAAGGATGTTCATTTCGCCCATGTCCCCGGAATATGAAGCTGGTTTGGATGCATCGGGCCGCCTGTTAGCCGAGGAACGGGCGGGGGACAACGCGCCGCCGCTTTCGGTGAGCGAATTGTCCGCCATATTGAAGCGTACGGTCGAGGATCGCTTCGGCCATGTCCGCTTGCGCGGCGAGATTTCCGGCTTCAAGCGCGCCGCATCGGGCCATCTCTATCTTTGTCTGAAGGATGACAACGCCGTCATCGACGGGGTCATGTGGAAGGGCGGGGCGCAGCGCCTGCCCTTCGCGCCGCAGGACGGTGTGGAGGTGATCGCCACCGGCAAGCTCACCACCTATCCTGGCCGTTCCAAATATCAGATCGTGATCGAGCGGATGGAGCTGGCAGGCGAGGGCGCTTTGATGGCGCTGCTCGAAAAGCTCAAGGCAAAGCTCGCAGCCGAGGGCCTGTTCGACCGCGACCGCAAACGCCCGCTCCCCTTCATGCCGCGCACCATCGGCGTCGTGACGTCGCCCACCGGCGCTGTGATCCGCGACATCCTCCACCGCCTCGAAGATCGCTGCCCCACCAACGTCCTGCTCTGGCCCGTTCTTGTGCAGGGGCAGGGGGCGGCGGAGCAGGTAGCCCGCGCCGTGCGCGGCTTTTCGGCCATGCAGCTTGGCGGCCCGCTGCCTCGTCCCGACCTCGTCATCGTCGCGCGCGGCGGTGGATCGGTTGAGGATCTTTGGAGCTTCAACGAGGAAATCGTCGTCCGGGCCGTGGCGGAATGTTCGATCCCGATCATCTCCGCTGTCGGCCATGAGACCGACACCACACTCTGCGACTATGCCGCCGACATGCGCGCGCCCACGCCGACCGCCGCTGCCGAAATGGCGGTGCCGGTGCGCGCCGATCTCATGGCGATGCTGACCGAACAGGGCCTGCGCATGAACCGCGCGGTGCGTCGCGGTGCCGCGCAGGCGCGTGAGCGGCTGGAGGTGCAGGCCCGGCTCATGCCCACTCCCGACATGCTGCTTGCGCCTCAGCGGCAGCGGCTCGACCAGCTGTCCGGCGATCTTGGCAATGGCCTGCGCCACCGCGTCGCCGATGCCCGCGCGCATCTGGGGCAAGCCGGCGGCGCGCTCCGTCCCGCGCTCCTGCACCAGCATCTGAACCGCGCGAAGGAACGGCTCGACCGTCAGCGCCTGCGTCCCGATTATCTGACCCGCGTCTTTCACGACCGCGCCACCGCCTTCGATCGCCTGTTGCGCCTGTTCGTCTCGGTCAATCCAGACCTGCCGCTCAAGCGCGGCTTCGCCCGCGTCATGGCGGGGGACCGCCTCGTCAGGACAGTCGATGAAGCCCGCGCGGCAGGCACGGTCTCACTTCATTTCGACGATGGCGCGGTCGCGGCGACGGTGGAAGGCGGCCCACCATCGCCAGCCCTTGAGAAGGCGCCGTCGCAAGCTATATCCCCTACATCCCGCCCTTCCCGCAAATCGCAGGAAGGCGGCGAAATCCGGCAGCAGGACCTTTTCTCCTGATGTGCATGAATGTGAAAAAGGCCGCCTGATCCCATGCTGATGTCCAACCGCGATCGTCCGGCCCGCCTCCATTATATGGCCTACAGCTTCCGCGTGCTTCAGGCGGGCGACCATGTCGTTTGCGCCGTCACCGGCCAGCAGATTCCGCTCGACGACCTTCGCTATTGGAGCATCGCCCGGCAGGAACCCTATGCCAGCGCCGAAGCCTCGGCCCAGGCGGAGCTGAAGGCGCGCGGTCTGCGATGAAGCGCTGGGCAGCCGCGCTTCTGCTGATGACCGGCAGTGAGGGCGCGGCGAGCAATCCGGCTCCCGTTCCCGCCGCCAGCATCACCCTTCACGGCGCCGCGCAGCAGGGCGGCACGCTCACCGGGACAGCGCCACCCGCGACGACGGAATTACGCCTCGACAATCAACTCGTCCGCGTCGATCCCGATAGCCGCTTCCTCATCGCCTTCGACCGTGACGCCGGGCCGCAGGCGCAGCTCACCGCCCGCCTCTCCGACGGTCGCATCATCAACCAGCCCATCAGCATCGCCTCACGCGCCTGGCGGATAGAGCGCGTCAACACGCCCCTCCGCCCGGTGCGCGACAATGAAGCCTTCCTCGCGTTGCGCCGCCCGGAACTGGCACAGATCGCCGCCGCCCGCGCGCAGGAAACCGGCGCCCAAGGCTGGCGCCAGCACTTCCTCTGGCCGCGCGTCGGTCGCATTTCCGGCCTGTTCGGATCGCAGCGCGTCTATCAGGGCGTACCCGGCGCCTATCATGGCGGCATCGATATCGCCGGGGCGACCGGCGATCCCGTTCTGGCGCCTGCTGACGGCGTGGTGACGCTGGCGGCCGATCACCCGTTCACGCTCGAGGGAAATCTGCTGATGATCGACCATGGCCATGGCCTCACCAGCGCCTTCCTTCACCTCTCCCGCATCGACGTGAAGCTCGGCCAGTCCATTCGTCAGGGTCAGAATATCGGCGCGATCGGCGCCACCGGCCGCGCCACTGGCCCGCACCTTCACTGGGGCTTACGCTGGAACGAAGCGCGGATCGACCCGCTTCTGCTCACCGGACCAATGCCAGAAAACTGAACTGAGATGCATTTGCGCAACTTAGTGTATCCTGTGGCAATGACAGAGCATCAAAGTTCCGCCTGCCATAAATGACTGCAAATAAAGTTGTTAAACGAACGTAAAACCGCGCTTATCGCCTATGTGGCAAATTTACGACAGTGAAACAGCAAAGTGCGCTCCGCTCCCTAGCATTGCTTTACACGCATAAAACGACTGCGCAGACTATCGCACAGCACGGATGAAGAGGGGTTTGCTGTCGGGCTCCTACGCCCCTCTCCATGCGTCGGTAACTAGGCGCAGGTTCGCTTGCGCTGCTCCAGAGCAAGGGACTGGACTGTGAAGAAAATCTCGAACAATGCGTGGCTGCGCAATAGCGCAGCGCTGCAGGCGCTCGCATGCGCGGGCGCCGGTTTCGCGGCGCTCGCCGCTCCTGCCTTTGCGCAGGACACTCCGGCTGGCACCGTTGCCGAAGAACCTCAAGCGACCATCGTGGTCACCGGCTCCATCCTGCGGCAGGACGTGAACAACACGCCTTCGCCGATCTCAGTCCTGACGTCCGAGTCGCTTGAACAGCGCGGCATCCAGACCACGCAGGAAGCACTTCAGCGCATATCGTCCAACAATGGCGCTGCGCTCACCAACAGCTTTTCGGCGAACGGAGCCTTTGCGGCTGGCGCGTCCGCAGTTTCGCTGCGCGGCCTGTCCACCAGCTCCACGCTTGTCCTTTTCGATGGTCAGCGCGCCGCCTATTATCCGCTGGCGGATGACGCGACGCGCAACTTTGTCGATCTTAACACTATCCCTGACGATATTGTCGATCGCGTCGAGGTGCTGCGCGACGGCGCATCGTCCACCTATGGCGCCGACGCTATCGCGGGCGTCATCAACGTCATCACCAAAAAGCAGTTCAAGGGTATCGGCGGCCGGATCGAGGGCGGCATCACCGAACGTGGCGATGGCGAAAACTACCGCGCCACCCTGACTGTGGGCACGGGCGACCTCAACCGAGACGGCTATAACATCTACGCCAGCGGCTTCTGGTATCGCCAGAACGCACTCTACAATCGCGATCGGCCCTACCCCTTCAACTCTCAGGATCAGTCGGGCATCTGCCGTGATGGCGTCTGCGGGCCGCAGGTCGGCCCCAATGGCGGCTCGATCAATCCGTCCAGCACTGGTTATGTCGGTTGGGCAGATGCCACCGGCACGAGCGACCGCCGCTCCTTCGCGACCACTTTCTTTGTTGCGCCAACCGATTCAACCAGCGCGCTTGACGATCCGCTCGGCCGCTATCAGATTCTAAATCCCGCCGCAGGCTGTATCGCTGGCGAGACTCCCTACACCCTGACCGCAGCCGAATTGGCCGATACCGATCAGAACGCCTTTGCGCCCAACACCGTCTGCCAAGGCGATCTGGTGCGTCAATATGGCGTTATCTCGCCCCGGATCGAACGTTTCGGCGGCGCATTGAAGGCGACAGTCGCCGTCACTGACGATATCGAAGCGTCCTTCACCGCCAACTATCTTCAGAGCAAGGTGAGCTACACCGGCGAACCGGCGACCATTCGCGCCAATGGCCCGGCGGGCATCGCGTTCCCCCGCTTCAGCACCTATAATAGCGGCCTGCCCAACGCTCCGGGCTCCTTCGCACTGGCGCTGCCGGTCTATGTCTGCCCGCTAGTCAACGGCCTGCCGCAGCCCAATTGCGACATCACCAACGGTACGCTGAACCCGAACAACCCCTTCGCAGCGCAGGGCCTGCAGGCCCGGATCATGGGCCGTATTCCCAACCTGACGGAATATAATGAAACGCTCAGCCGCACCTATCGTGGAGCCTTCTCGATCGCTGGGCCGATCACGGATAACTGGAACTTCGCGGCGGACATCGTCGGCATGGTGACCGACCTCACCCGCACGTCGAAGGGCTATGTCTACATCCAGAACCTGCTGAACGTAGTCGCCGACGGCAGCTATAATTTCGTCAATCCGCTGTCGAACAGCCAGTCGGTCCTGGATTATCTGTCGCCCGACAATATCACCAAGTCCAAGTCCGAACTTTATGCCGCTCAGGTCAGCTTCAACGGCACGCTGTTCGATCTGCCCGCTGGCCCCGTCCAGCTTGGCTTTGGTGGTCAAATCCGTCTGGAATCGATCAACGCGCCTAGCGCCAATGACGACTTTGCAGGTCCGACCCAGCGCTATTTCATCCTCAATGCCTTTGGTACCAAGGGTGAGCGCGTCGTTCGGTCGGGCTTTGTCGAGTTGAGCGTCCCCGCTTTCGAAGGCTTCGAAGTCAACGCATCGGGCCGCTATGACAATTATAATAGCGGCCAGGACGCCTTCTCGCCGAAGGTCGGCTTTCGCTACAAGCCGTTCGACGCGCTGACCCTGCGCGGCACCTGGTCGCGGGGCTTCCGCATCCCGAGCTTTGCAGAAGCTAATGCGC
>CAMPIM010000009.1 GCA_946886365.1 uncultured Novosphingobium sp. | reverse complement strand
GGTGTCATTTCTATCCGGGACAGATAGTGTCTTTTCTAACCGGTCCGAACATTTCAGTGTAAGAGTGGATTCTATCTCGAAGTGCGAAATCCTTGGTTTTATAAGGGTTGATCACTTTTTCAGGGAGGCACGCCATGAACGACTGCTCTATCTGAATGTCGCCGCCACGTCATGGCCCAAAAATGTCTGTTCTGGCCGGGCGGCTATCAAAGCGGAACTGGCGCAGCAGATCGGGATTCAGGGCCTTGGGCCGGGATCGCTGCCAAATGGCCGGTTGACGATCGCTAAGACCTCCCACGCTGTGAAAATCCGGTTGCGGGCGTAACCGGTTCGTTCTGACAGGATACCTGCCTCAACCAGTTGATCGATTGCGCTAAGGGCTTGCGGTCTCGATATGTCGAGCTTGTTTGCCATCCGCTTCGAGGTGACGACGGGATAGTCAATGAGGAGATCAAGCGCCCGCAGCGCTGCGGACTTTGCCCGAAACTTCCGTCGATTGTGCCATTCCGCCTTCAAGGTGTCGAGCGCGCCACGCGTTGCGAGGAGCTCTTCCACAGTTCCAGTTACAGCGTCGGACAGATACCCTATGAGAGGCGCCCATTCCAGTCGCTGCTGGGCCATTCTCAGCCCTGAATAATAGCCTTCGCGACTTGCAGCGATATAGGGCGCGAGGTAAAGCGGCACCTGTCCTTCCGCCGCCATCATCATCGGCAGCAACAGACGACCGACACGGCCGTTGCCGTCGCGGAACGGGTGAACAGCTTCGAAATGCGCGTGAGCAACCGCCATACGGGTTATGAGGCTTTGCGTCATGGCCTGCATACCCTCGCAACGCATATAAGCGGCTGTCTGTTCGAGACAGGCTCTCACATGGTCCGGCGGAGCTGGATTATAAGTGGATGTCGCTATGTGCCCCGTCCCGCCGATCCAGACGACGATTTCCCGCAGAGCGCCAGGCTCATCGGGATAGTCCGGATCGTGCAACATTGCCGCACGGTGGAGTTCCATGATTGTCTGCACAGTGAAAACATCGATGCCTTCAGCTGCCGCGCGAGGCAGCAGGCGATCAAGACTCAGCGCATAATCCCGCACTTGGTGAACCGCGTCACGAGCGTCGTCATCCTCCTCCTCAATTGCCAGGAGCTCATCGAGGGTGCTGTTCGTTCCTTCGATCGCCGAGCTGTCCACGGCTTCGCGTCGGCTCAGAGTTCGGCTAATCATATAAGGGCTCGGCAAGTGCGTAGCCATCGCTTCCACACGTCCAAGCATGATCAACGCTCTCTCATGTGCGGATTGCGCAGCGCCAAGCGATAACGCCACTTCAGGGGGTGCAAGTGGCACGACGCCATAATGGTTGGCGTGAGGTTCGGGATAGCGAGCCAGACGTTCGCGAACCGCCTGGGCCAGATTATTTCTATTCATCAAACCTTACCAAGCATTGTTGATCCGCAGCCTAGGTAAGTGTTATCGCTAAAACCCTAAACAAGGCAACGATTTTTGCCGTCGTTGGTTGGGGTTGTGCAGACTCGTTCGCTCACCATGTTATGCCCCACGGACGAGCCTTGGGTCGTAGGTCCATCTACGAACCTTCCGGCCGCTGATCCGCCCTGCATCCGGATGCGCTGGATTGATCAGCAGGTTGTTCTCCTCTGGCACGATGACCGAGGGTACGAGCATGAGTGCCGTTCGCAAGGATCGCGCCCATTCTGACCCTAAGGAAGTGCTGACGCGGCCTGCCGGTTCGGCATCCCACCCAACGGCTAAGCTTTCAGTTGTGGCAATCTCCGCCGCGCTAAGCAGGTCGTCGGGTACGATGATCTCGACTAGATAGCGATTGAGGGGGAGTCCGCCGGAATTGAGATGAACAACGGTTTCAAGACAGGCAAGCGCCCGGCTGCCGGCGGCATATAAAAGAGCAACGCCGATGTCATTCCAGCGTCCGCCCGTGATCTTGGCCCCAGATCCCGATAGGTCTTGGGCCTCATAGGCTTTCGTGTCGGTAGCGATCCGCCAGAACGTTGTCACGCAAAGGCGCCGCTCTGAATCTGCGCCAAGGTGCGCGATACCAGGGCTTGGCCTTCCATCGTATCGAGCAGGTCGATGGGGTTCACCCCACCAAGAGAGGGGAGCGGCTGCCGTAGCCAGGACGAGAGCCATTCGGGCGCATTGAAGCCGCTAGCGTCACCGGACTCCTCCACCATGTCCTCAAGTTGGCCGACCAGCTTGGCAAGGCCAAGAACCCGCTCGCTATCTTCGGCAGATAAGGACTGATTGCTCGCCGCCTTCTTGTTGACCGTGGCTGTCTTGAGGTTCAGTGCGTCGAACATCACCTTCTGGTCCACGTGCATCGCAGCAATGAAGCGCTTTAGGTCACGTGCCGCGACGCCCCGTCTGATGAACCCAATGCGATCAACCGGCGAGGCGCGGTACAACGCTTTATACGCGAACGGTGGCACACCCTGCCCCGAAGGCTTTCGACGCTCGATCTCCAGCTCAGCCATGGCAATGCTCCTTCGAGCATTTATATAGCTTGTTTGAGCATCGCTTACAAGGCAGGCCGTGAGAGAAGAAGTCACGCGCTTGGCCTCATGTTTCCTCCCCGTCGCGAGCATTATCCCACATTCAGCCAGCTGCTGAATTTGTGGGATAATGGAGGCATACTAGGGGTGCTCTTCTCATCCGATAAACAAGCCCATCCTGGGCAATCTCCGGCAGCGGCTAACCGCCATTTTTCATCGAGAGAGGTACAAACTGAGCAACGTGACACATTCTGCATTCTGTGCCATGATTGTTCTATCGTGTCTTTCCTTTCGTCCTGGGAAAGGTGAGCAGGAGCAGCGCCATGACGGTACAAGTCAAGATAACGCCTAACGGCCGAATGAGCCTACCGGCCGATATCCGCAAGAGGCTCGGCCTTACTCGTGGCGGCGCCTTGCTGGTCGAGGAAACTGAAGACGGCATCATCCTGCGTACCGTCGCACAATCGATCGCGCACGCGCAGACACTGGCGAAGCAATATACCGGCGACAATCCCGAAGCATCCGTAGATGCGTTCCTCCGCCATCGCCGCGAAGAATCCGGCGAATGAGCGAAGTGGTGCTCGATGCCTCGGCGCTCCTGGCGCTTCTTCGGGCCGAGACCGGCGCGAACATGGTCGCAGAAGCGATTGCCGATGCGCGCATGTTGAGCGTCAACTATGCGGAGGTGATCAGCCACTTCATCCATGCGGGCATGCCTGCCGAGCAGATTGACGCAATGCTGAAGCCCTTGCCCGTGGCCGTCGTCGAGGCCGACCGGGCTCTCGCCACGATCGCTGGGCGCCTGCGCGCAGTGACCTCAAAGGTCGGCCTGTCACTCGGCGACCGTTTCTGCCTCGCCCTTGCGCAGCGCGACGGGTTGCCTGCGCTGACCGCAGATAAGCAATGGCGCACCGTTGCTGACGCAGCGGGCGTTACAGTCCGCGTGATCCGCTGACCTCGTGATGGAGCCTGGGTCCTGGTCGGCACGCCGCGAAGGCTGGACGCCCCAGAGCGAAGATGCCCGCGACGATGGTGACGTTGACTATGCGCGCGTGATCCATTCCGCCTCGTTCCGCCGATTGCAGGGCAAGACCCAGATCCTCAACCTGGGTGACAGCGACTTTTATCGTACGCGCCTCACGCACTCGCTCGAAGTTGCGCAAATCGCAGGCGGCATCGCCCGCCAACTTGAAAAGTCCTACCCCTCTCATCCGGCAACCCCGCTACTGCCTGATCGCGGCACGATCCACTCGATCGGCTGCACGCATGACTTTGGCCACCCGCCCTTCGGACATGGTGGCGAAATAGCGCTTAATTACTGCATGCGGCAGAAGGGTGGTTTCGAAGGCAATGGTCAGACGCTGCGGATCCTCGCTCGTCTCGAAAACTTCTCGGCGCAGGCGGGCGCCAACCTCTCGCGCCGGACCATGTTTGGGGTGCTGAAATACCCTGTCGCTTACAGCCGCGTCGCCCATCCCCAGCTCGTCCCCGCGCTGCTCAGCGGCCCGACCACCATCAAGATCCTGGACGGGCGCCTCAGCAAGCCGCCTAAATGTTATCTCGACAGCGAGCAGGATGTTGTTGACTGGATCCTGGCCCCACTTTCCGTCAGTGACCGGGATATCTTTCAAACCTTCGCGCCGCAGCACGGCAAACATGGCAAGCCGCTCTACAAGGCGCTGGATTGCTCGATCATGGATGCTGCCGACGACATCGCCTATGGCGTGCATGATCTTGAGGACGCGATCGCGCTCGATCTCGTCACCAAGGACGCCTTTGCCGCTGCACTGCACGACAAGTGCACGGCATTTCTCGACGCGCTAAAGGCCAAGTATCCGGGCGAGAGCGCAAACGATGTTTTCGGTCAGCTTGTCGATGGCCTGTTCAGCGGGCCCGCTTCGCGCAAGCGGTTCATTGGCCGCCTCGTCCATCATTTCCTCACAGCAGTGGAGTTTGTCGAAAGGGAACAGTTTGCCGAACCGCTGCTGCGCTGGAGCGTGCGCGTGGCATCGCCCCAACGCGAACTGCTCGATCATCTCCAAAGCTTCGTCGTGCGGGAGGTCATCGCGTCACCAGCGGTCCAGCATCTCGAGTTCAAGGGCCAAGCCATGGTCGTCGCCGTCTTCGAGGCGATGGAGGCGGATCCTGGCCGCCTGCTTCCACGCGAAGAATTTGCAAAGTTCGAAGCGGCGGGTGGCGATCTCCGCGTGATCTGCGACTATGTCGCAGCGATGACCGATACGCATCTTTTGAAAACCTATGAGCGACTGTTCTCGCCACGCATGGGTTCGGTATTCGATCGCCTCTGATAGGACCGTGGACGGCTGCGCTTCTTTTACCATTTGCATAAATCGTGACAGAGCTGCGTCCAAGAACTTTGCTTCCCAGATCAAGAGTGCCGTTACAATTTGATTTGCTATCGCGGGCAGCATCCACCGCTGGGTCAACGAGGAACGATGTTCAACATTTCCTAGCCGCCCCGCCCAAACCATATGAGCTGAACATGGGCAGTTGTCAGTAGAGATATCGACCCTAGCCAAACCAAGTCTCACCGGCAGTCAAAATTCAGGTTGAATTCGCTTCAGCATCAGGCGCCAGAAGCCTTCACGGCCCGTCTCATACATGATGACATTTACTTTCTTATGTCCTGCGTGCAGAAGAGCGCCATCACCACAACAGGCGGGTCAATCCTCATGGCTGACGAGAACAACACCGACATCACTGCGCTTACCGTTCAACTGCTGAGCGCGTTCGTTTCTAAAAATTCGGTTCCAAGCGAGAGCCTCGCTGAGCTGATCAAGACCACGCGCGCCGCTTTGACCGAAGACCTCGCTGCGCCCGCTCGAGACGTTGCGCCGGACCATGTTCCGGCCGTGTCCGTTCGCAAGAGCATCGCATCGCCTGATCACATCATCAGCCTGATTGATGGTAAGCCCTACAAGACGCTAAAGCGGCATCTTGCAACCAATGGCTTGACCCCTGAGCAATATCGCGAGCGCTACAAACTGCCCAAATCCTATCCCCTGGTTGCACCCAATTATTCCGACGCGCGCCGCGCGGTCGCCGAGCGACTGGGCCTGGGCAGGAAGACAGCAGCTGGGCCCGCAACTGCCACAGCCCCCTCCCCCGCCCGTCCAGCACCTGCCGCCAAAGCCATCGTTGCTCCAACTCCTGCTAACGCCGACGCGCCGAAGGCAGCCAAAAGGCCTGCAGCGGCCAAGGCGGAAGCCGCTCCCACTCCAAAGGCAAACGTCAGCGCCAAGAGCAACAAAGCAGAGGTCAAGGCACAACCGCGCAAGCGGCTGTCGATCTTCTCGGCCAAAGAAAAACCAGCGCCCAGCGCAATGAAAGCTGATGCGGACCGCAGCGGCGCTTCCAAGGCCAAGTCGATAAAGGCTGCTGCGCCGAAAGCGGAAGTGGCAAAGCCGAAGGCGGCACCGAAGCCTGCGACAAAATCAAAGGAAGCTAAGTCAATCGACGCTGCTGCGGCGTCGGTGAACGCAGCGCCCGCCGCGCGCTAAGCGCAAGTGTCAGCCCAGTTCCGTCATTGCGGAACTGGGCAATGACCGATCAGCACGGCCTACACACAACTACAGTTCAGCAATCACCAATGCCTCAAGAATTGAGCCTCGCTGTCGTGGGCGCGCTCCATCCAAATAGCGATGGCTCCAACCGTCAGTTCGAGATCCGCATGCTCAATCCTGGCGATCCCATTTCGCTCGTTCTTGAGCCCAACAACAAGGCAGATCCTTCAGCCGTTGCGGTTTTCTCCTTCCGCGGCATACAGCTTGGCCATCTGTCAGCCGAGCGATGCGGATGGATCGGGGCGAAGATCCGGCAAGGACAGGATGTCAGGCCAATCTTCCAGTCGGCCACAGCCGACGGGGCGGTGATCCGGGTGCACCTCGATGGCGGCATCCCGCGTCTCCCCTCCCCTGCGCCAGATAAAGTCCTTACTGGCGAAGAGCGCTATAGGGAGGACGCTGATCCAGACTCAGGCTTCTGGACAGATTATCTGCCCCCTGACGAGTGAGTGATTTTCTGCAGCACGACTAATGCAGGCGTCCCAGCGCGCGCTTGGCGTCCGCTGTAATCGTGTAGACGGCCTCGCGCTGGGCGCCGCGGTTGGCATGATCGACCCGGAAGCCCTTATAGTGCCGCCGGAGCAGGCCCGCGCGCACAAGATCGGAGGCTGCGCGACTGATGCTGGTCCGTCCGGATCGCAGAATGCGTGCCTGGGCTTCTTGCTCGATCAGCATCTGCGCTGCGGCGGGGTCCTCCGGCAGTTTGCCGCTCGCTATCAGGTCGGCGCGCGCAGCATCGATCAACGCGCGACGGCGGCCGTCACGCTGCGCCAGGGGAATGAGGGCGCGGCAAAGCCAATCCCGCACCGGCAGCAGTGCGCCTTCATAGCGCACATAGGGGCCGAGGCTGTCGCCAGCGCCAGCGGCCTTATGGATCAAATTGAGGACCATGAACGCGTAACGCGGCCGCTTTGAGACCTGCGATATGCGGTCGATGAGATCAGGCAAGGATCCAAGACTTGAGACCGGATCGCACTGATCGAAGAGGTCGGGTTGGTGGAACATAAGATGAATCTAGCACAAGCTGACTCGCTGTGAATCCCCCTCCCCCTCTCCCCATGCACAAAAAACGCATGTGTCACTTTACCTAGAGGCCGTTCCGCACGGGGAAACGCATTGCCGCGAGCGCAAAAGCCGATACACAAAGCACTCCATTTCTTGAGAGAGCATCATCATGAACAATAGCGCACTTGCCGAAGCCGTTGCAGCCGAACAGGGCATCACCAAAAATGATGCGCGCAAATATGTTGACGCTGTCTTCACCGCGATCGCCAATGCCGCTGCCAATGGCAATGAGGTCAGCCTCAACGGCTTTGGCAAGTTCAAGGTCAAGGATTCCCCTGCCCGCGAAGGCCGCAATCCGGCAAATGGTCAGACGATCCAGATCGCTGCTTCCAGGAAGCTGACCTTCACCCCTGCAAAGGCGGTCAAAGATCAGCTGAACGGCTAAGCCAAAAGGGGCGTCCACATTGCTGGGCGCCTTCCCCACGGCCATATGTCACTTCATCACCCGGTAAAGTGACACACCTGCCACTGCCAATCGGCTGTTCACGTTAACAACGTCGGTGCCGTTCGGCCAGTCTATGCGAACGCATGCCGAGGGCGCATGCGTGTCGCCACCACCATCAGCTGTTAAATAAAAACCCCGCCTTCCAAGAGGAGAAGGCGGGGCGCCCAGATCAGGGAAAGCCTTTATCGGCCTTCAACGCTTCCTTCGCACCTGAAATTGCGGATTACTGCCGACGACATAGGGGGGCAGGACATCGCGCACGTGCCGATGCCTAATGCGGTTTGCCACAGACGGCAGCCGCACTATGATCCCCGCCCAACGACTCTACAGGAGAGCAAGAATGAGAACGTCAAACGACGCCGACTGTTTGTTGCCGCCCGCGAAGCACGACACGCATCATGCATTAAATGATATGATCCGCAGTAGCCATGCTGAAGCGATCTGCGTCAGCGATGAGTTCAATGCCCGCAGTCAGGTCCGTGCTCTGGCAGCGCTGCGCCCTCCCGCGGTGATGCACTAAATTCTTGATTCTTCAGCATCCACTTGTTGTGGCCGCAACGCGAGCATAGCTCAGCGCTAGTCTTCTGTATGAGCGTCGCCTTCATTGGCGAGGCCGTCAGCGATCATCGCAGCCAGTGTCTCTTCTGCACGGCGGCGAACAGCGGCATCCTTCGCTTCCAGATCATGACGCAACCAAAGGGGCGCGCGCTCTATCACGCGCAGAATCGTGGCGTTGGTTTTGGCGTCCATGGCGCCGCCTATGCCGCCGACGCTCTTGCCACGCAATGGCCTGGCCGTCGGCACGATCAATACGGTTGCACAAAACGCATTCGCCTCTCTAGTGGATGCATTTGCGGCCGGGGTCGAGCGATGACAGAGGGGACCTGCCTTTCAGGCATCCTCTCCTAAAACTTAATAGGCCGGTCAATTGACCGGCCATTTTTTTGTTCATGGCGATAGCAGGAAAGCAGCGTGGGTCGCATCGAACGCGGCTTTGGTGAGGTAAGCCAAGCCAAAGCGCCCAGCGCTTCGTCCAAGATTCCCCCGGCTCTAGTCCAGAGGAGCAGCCTTAAGCGCTCGCCTCTCAACAACGGCCCGTTACAACCTTCCGGTGTCAAACGCCTCTCCTTCGCCAACGCCCTTGCCGTTGCGGTGGACACGTGCAAATGCAAAGGCCACATCGAGGTACGCTATGGTTGATCTACTCTATCCCCCGCTAGCTTTGCCTGAGATTGGCGACGGTAGCGCGACCGAAGTAGCTGACGGCGTCTTCTGGTTGCGTATGCCGATGGACGGTAAGATTGAAGCGATCAACCTGTGGGCACTGGCAGATGGCGATGGCTGGACCATCGTCGATACAGGATTACGGAATACCGAAACTGCAGCGGCATGGCGGCGGGCCTTCGCATCAACGTTAGGCAACCGCCCCGTCCACCGGATCATCGTCACTCACCTCCATCCGGACCATAGCGGCATGGCCGGCTGGCTGGCGCAGAAACAGCCTGCGCGCCTCTGGATGACGCGGCTGGAATATCTCACTCTCCGCGTGCTTACCTCTTACACCGGGCAAGAGGCTCCCGAAGAGGCCATTCAATTTTACCAGGCAGTGGGTTGGGATGAGGACGCGCTCGATCATTATCGGGCCCGCTTCGGAGATTTTGGTAAAGCGGTGTACCCGCTGCCTGACAGCTTCCAGGCGCTGGAGGATGCTCAACGGCTGCTGATCGGTAGTCGCGAGTGGATCGTGGTTGTTGGTAGCGGTCATTCACCCGAACATGCTCTGCTTTACTGCCCCGCAGCGAAACTGCTGATCTCGGGCGATCAAGTGCTGCCGGAAATCTCCTCCAATGTTTCGGTGCAGCCTCTGGAACCCGAGGCAGACCCCCTGACCGACTGGCTGACAACGCTCAAGGCGATCCGCGCACGCGTGCCCGACGATGTGCTGGTGCTGCCCTCGCATGGCAAGCCATTTTACGGGCTGCATACACGCATTGACGCTCTCCTCGAAGGGCATGAAACCGGCCTGGAAAAATTGCTTGCCCTCCTCGCGACACCCAAAAGAGCGATCGACGTTTTCCCGGCCCTGTTCAAGCGAGAGATACATAAGGGACTTCTGGGCCTCGCCACAGGGGAGAGCCTGGCCCATCGCGCATGCTTACGAACCCGCAAGCTCGTGACGGAGGAACACGACAGCGCAGGCATTCGGTGGTGGCTAGCTTCGTAAATACGGGATGGGCAGAACCCATCGTAAGAATTCCCAACCGGATTGCCGCCGCGGCCCAAAGGTTTAAGCCGTTTCCTGTTGAGGCAGTGCCTCAAATTCTAACGAGGAAGATACCGGCAGGTCTTTTTTGCCGCTGGCGGCATGCCAAGGCTCTCAAATCATTCTGATGCTCCCCCCGACCCGCAATCACCTGCGAGTTCCAGGTCGGTATGGCGACATCTTGAAGAAGCCCGGTGCGGTCACCCCGATTTCCAAAAACATTGCGGGGATGGGCGCACATCCTAAGCAATCTGGGGGACAACGATATTCCGGACTATCGCTGAGGGCATATGGTGGCGATCTTGCCCGCCCATTACTGACCTGGTTAAGGGCTTTGCCCCCGGGAGCCCGTGTCCAGGCCGACGCGGGCTTTCTGGTTTATATCAGCGGGGCGTTTGTTGCAGGGACCCCCCAACGCCCCAGTCAAACCTTTGGCCTATACCGTCCGCCGGATGTGGCCCGTGTGTGACTGTTATATCATCGGGACATCAGCAGATCTTGAGAGCGAAACACAGGTCATGCCCAGGAAGGTCTCCGTCATCAGCGCCATCGCGCTGCTATCAGCTCCAGCGACCGGACTGGCGAAGGCAGGGGATCCAATCCCTAACAGTTACATATGCACCTTTACGCCTGGACCGATCAGTTCTGGGTCAGAGGCCCGCATATCTGTTGCGGCAGTCGGTGGCCGCATCAAACATGTTTACAGCCGTGCGTTGAACGGCTTTTCTGCTCATATGCCGGCGGCAGCGGTGCAGAAGTTGCTGGCGAAGAATCGGCTGATCAGCGGCTGCACTCAAGATCGTGTCGCGTCCATTCCTCCGACCCTGGTCGGCGAGATCAGCACACGCGGAGGTCCTCCGGGTGGGGGTGCTGCGTCCCAAACCATGCCTTGGGGCGTCAAGCGAGTGGGCGGCGGGGCAAACTCCAGTGGTACCGCCTGGATCATCGACACCGGCATCGATCGCAACCATCCTGATCTCAATGTTTCCGGCACCGGAAACGTCGACTTCATAGCCGGCGGAGCGGTTGCCAATGATCCCAATGGCCACGGCACTCATGTTGCGGGGATTATCGGAGCCATCAATAACAGCTTCGGCGTGGTTGGTGTTGCGGCGGGTGCGCGCCTAGTGTCTGTTCGCGTGCTCGATCAATATGGCAATGGATCTGACAGCGATGTAATCGCGGGTATTGACCATGTCATCACTAACGGCGCACCAGGGGACGTGATAAACCTCAGCCTTATCACGGATCCGCTGGCTACACTTGATCAGGCGGTAGTGAACGCGGCGAAGTCCGGATTTTATATTGCTATTGCCGCGGGCAACAGTTCTGCGAATGCAGGCAACTATTCGCCCGCGCGCGCAGGTTGCGCCGAAGCGGGATGCGAACGCATCTATACCGTCTCGGCTATCGACAGTAAGGGCGTTTTCGCGCGCTACTCCAACTGGGGCAATCCGCCGATCGATTATGCCGAGCCCGGCAGTTCAGTCCTGTCCACCTATAAAAACGGAACTTATGCGACCCTCTCCGGCACATCGATGGCCGCGCCGCATCTCGCGGGAATATTGCTCCTTCATGGTGGGACTCCACCAGCGGCGGGAGGCCAAGCTACTCGGGACCCTGACGGTACCGCCGATCCGATTGGGGTGAACTAATATGTAGCACCTCCCGTCTTGGCCCGGATCAGCCATGTCCCTCGACTGCGAGCCCCGCGAGCATCTCGGCCAACATTTCAATATTATCGACATCGCCTTGAAGTGCATCGTTCAGCGCGCATTCCACCTTGGAAGCCATGAAACGCGAGGGGCCTGCATATGCGAGAGTCCAGGTCAGAAATCGTCGAACCTCATAAGGTCCAGCGGCAAGCGTTCGAACATCCTCGTGACGGGAATCTCGAAGGATGCTTTGTTTAAGTTCGGCGATGGCAGCCGGCGAACCTTCAAGATATTGCGAGAAGCGCTGCCCGGTGAACATAAGCGCCCCTGTCACGCCTAAAGACCGGTTTCGCGGTATCGAGCTGTTAACGATCTCTCGCACATGATCATCGGCCTGCAGGGGCTCTAACCGACTTGTGCTTATATAAAACCATCTGTCGAACATCCTATCGCTATAGGACATCTGTACAAAAGGAGTAAAGGCGAGGCGCGTGGTGGGGACCGTTTAGTACGCCTCGCCTTTCCCGGTGGCCCTCCCTTGGGGGAGGAAAGGACCGATCGAAGAACCCCCTTTTGCCGATTCGTGGTTAACAGGCAATCAGCGCCACCATCGTAAAAATACGACATGGGGCAGCGCCTATTCCTTAGACTTGCAGCCCTAGCGCCCCTCCCAAAATGGGAGGTCTGCCATGTTTGAACAGAAAATCGAGGCGTTCAGGACCGATGGCGACGGCGCGGATCTGCGCCGTCATGCTCGTCGGACTGTGTTCAAATCAGCTTTGCTTTACCCCGTACTTGAAGAAGCCAGCTTGTCGATCACGAATGTCTCGAGCCAAGGCCTGAGCGGCCGGAGCGCACTCACTTTAGGCCTGCGCGACCAGGTGCATGTCAGTTTCAATACATTGGATTACCTCACCGCCGAAGTCCGATGGACGAACGGCAGCCAGTGCGGTTTGCTGATGGAGGAGCCGCTGCTTTGGCTTGGCGGGCATGAAACTCTGATCGATCAACTGGCGCCCGCCGATCAACCAAGAGAGTCTCGTGTCTCGGTGGACATGTCCGCTACGCTTGTTACGTCAGCGCCGGCGATGGTCGGGACGATCCGAAATCTGTCGATTGAAGGGATGATGATAGAGGCCGGTGGCCTCAGGGAAGGTATCAGGCTGCTGGTTAGAGCGGTTTTCGATCAGTTTGGATCATAGCCGCACGAGCTGAAGTAGTTGGCACATTCGGCGGGCTGGAAGATGTCCACGAGCCTGCCGATGAGGCCCCACAGGCCGCTGACGGTGCGCTCACCTGCTTTTCGGAGCATGGCCTTGAGGCGAGAGAAGGCCTTCTCGATCGGGTTGAAGTCGGGGCTGTAGGGCGGCAGGAAGCGCAGCGCTGCCCCTGCCGCCTCGATCCGGTCGCGGACAGCGGGGCGCTTATGGCTCGACAGATTGTCCATGATGACGACGTCGCCAGGCCGCAGCTCCGGTACGAGAACCTGCGCGACATAGGCTTCGAACCAGTCACCGTTGATCGGACCGTCCAGCACCATCGGCGCGACCATGCCACTCATGCGGAGGCCCGCGACGAGCGTGGTGGTCTTGCGATGGCCATGCGGGTATCCCATCCGCAACCGCTCGCCTCTGGCACAACGGCCGTGACTGCGGGCCATGTTGGTGGCGGTCCACGTCTCGTCGATAAACACCAAGCGTTCCGGCTCCAGATCGACCTGGTTCTCGAACCAGTCGTGGCGCTGCCTCAGGACGTCGGGGCGGTCTTGCTCGATGGCATGCCCAGTCTTTTTTTGCGCGTCATGCCTCGTCGGGCGAAGAAGCGGTGCAGCCCGGCAACCGACACCGTCAGGCCCGCTTCGGCCAAGGCAATGCGCAGTTCTTCGAGCGAGATGTCCTTGCGCGCCTCCCACAAGGCCAGGATATCGGCGGCTCGCTCCTCCACTCGGCGGGATCGCATGTCGCCGCCTTGCGGCTTGGGAGCGAAGGCGCCGGTTTCCAGACGCTGCGCCTGCCAGCGAATGGCTGTCGATGGCGCAACCCCAAAGCGCGCCGCCGCTCCTCGGCAACTCAGCCCGCCATCAATCGCCGCCAGAAGCCGCGTGCGCAAATCCATCGACAGAGGGTGACCCAGCCATGCCGGCCTCCTTCACCAGCACAGATTCTGAATCACAAATCAGACCGGAGGGAAATCCCTCATCGATTCAAAACGGTCGAAAACCGCTCTAAAAGCCGCGGTCGGGGCATTCGCATGGGCCGGGTGCAATGGTCGAGCGGCGGCATGGCGGGAATATTCTTTGAAAGCGGGATTTAGAGAATAGGGCTCAATTTTCCCGCAACCAAATCTGCAAAACGGCGTTTAGCGCAAAGGGGGGAGATCAGTCGTTCACAATGAGCGCAAAATGTTCTGTTTTCATCGTCGTGGGCGACGCTGGCATACGCCGTAATCTGGTCGCAATGCTTCGTGCCGAGCAGTATGACGCGACGCCATTTGCGGCCGGTAGCGACTTCCTCGAAGCTCTGACCCACCTTCCTCCTGGCGTCGCAATCGTGGAACTTTTTCTCCCGGACAAAACGGGCATCGAAATCCTCACGCAGCTGGTGTTTGAACGGAAAGATATCGCTGTGATAGCCACATCGGCCCATGCGAATATTCAAATAGCAGTGCAAGTCATCAAGCAGGGCGCGGATGATTTTCTTGAACAGCCTTTTTCTAAGACGCTTCTTCTGGAGACGGTCGAGCAAGCTTCGACCCTTTTGCTCTCTCGATCAGCACTACAGAAGGAGAAAGACCGTGCCGAAGCTTGCCTTCAAAAACTGACCAAGCGAGAACTCGACATTCTTCGCTCCCTTGAACTGAACAAGAGCAATGAAGCCGCAGCCGTTGAACTCAATCTTAGTATCAGAACAATAGAGACATACCGGACACGTATCATGAAAAAATGCGGCGTGACCAGATTTGCTGACGCAATTTCTCTTTTCTCCATGTCTCATCGAGGAAGATCTCTCTGAGCCTAAGCCGCGATCCGTTTTCGCCATTCACAATAGATTTCGTCTGGGTCGAAAGCGGACTGAATTTGATGGGCGGACACCCTTCATATTGCTCTTTGATATCCGGCCATTTTTTGTTCGCCCGAACCACAAGATCAGGCGATTGGGCTGTCTCGATAGCGATCGCCAGAGCTTCCCGCGCATGGCGCAGATCGGCTTCCGTCGGCTGCCGCGACACGCTCCGCGGGATCTGTCCCTTATCCGGACAAATAGTGGACGTGTGGCGACTTGGCCCTATGCTGCACCATGAAGTGCCGGGGCACGAGCTGCTCCTCCAACTAAAAGCCGTCCTGCACCCGTTATCTCACGATGCGGCGCGCTCATCACTTAATGCACCATCCAGGTTGCACAACACGATAGCAGGATGCTCGCAACCATGTTTCCGCTGATTATGATTGATGGCGTCGGCTTCCGCCTCGGCGAATGTAAGCCGATCGGGTCCGGCCCAGAAGAAATGACCCGCTTCACATGCCGCATACCAGGAAGAGGAGTTGATGTAAGCGCGATAGATTGCGGCCTTTTCCGGTGTCGCGAACGACCGATTTGAGATAGGCATCCATACCTCCACGCCCGGCAATTTGTATATTGCCATGGCGAAAGCATGACCGTCGCCACGCATCGAAGTATTGCCTTCGAATCAACTGCTCAGGTAGCCAAACTATACTCACCATCCTTTTCGGCGTGCAAGTCGTCAGTCGAAAATTGATTGAGGAAATTCGGGTGTGCTAACCGAGTCTGCGGTTTTACCCCTTCGGGATAATTGATCCGCTCGTGGTTGATGCACACTTCATATCCGGCGACCCAAACTTGCTTCGTCTCCAACCGGAGAGAGAGGCTTTTGGAGCCGTACTCGCGGTGCCCCAACTTTCCCCGCTGGAGCACCGCGAGATCCGGTGTTGTTATCCGGCCTTGCCTTAAGCGGCCTCCACCCTCATCCCATGCTGTGCTTCAGCGCGCTGGCGCGGTCATGTCCCGCTTTCACCGACTGGTAGGCCCGCTCCACCACTGAGCGGGATAATGGATCAAGATCAGTTTCCTTCAGCGCGGCTTCGAACTTGCCCTTGATGTAATCTTCGCCGCGTTGGACCTCCTGAATGATTGCCTTGTCGTCCTTACCAGTGAAGGCCTGCTTCAAGTCCATGAATGTCCGGTGGGCTGCAGCGAGGAAACTACTGTCGTCTTCCGGGTTGCCGCCGAGCCGCCTCACCTCCGCCTGGAGAGCGGTTGCCACTTCACTGCGCTCGCGCGCGAAGTCCGCAAACATGGCGGAGAATTGGGTGCTTTCAGCGTCCTGCGCCGCGTCCTTGAACCCTTTCATGCTATCCAGCGTCGTCTTGATGAGATTGTTCAACGTGCTGATCGTGCTTTCAGTGCTCATGGCAATCTCCTTGCGTTGGACCCTTCCAACGGCCGCCGCAACGGAAAGGTCCGAAACAGGTTCAGTGCCGGAGAAGTAAGAAGCCCTGATCGCTGAATTTCCCTGTGCGGCGGCAGTCCTGTCACCATCAACTTGGGATCAGATGGGTTATTTCCAGGTCAGCAACGATGGGACGCTGGTCGTGTTCGCTGACGGCCGACAGCTGGAACTTTTAGGAAAGCTATGTGGCGGTGGCCGAGGTGGTGAACACCGAACGGCAGGCCGGTCGCTGATCATAAAGGCGTTGTTTCACGGCCTCGCCACAGGTTGCGCGCGCTTTTCAATACGGCCGCCCAGGGTTGAGGCTGCTAATCGGTATTGGTGTTTAGGTAGTCAGAGACCTGATCAACGCCGTTGCCGACCTTCTTGACCGCCGCTTCCAGTGCGCGCGCGAGACGCTGAATCGGTTGGTCCAATATTGCACTTCGTAATCTTCGCTAAGCGAGATGCGGTTGGCATCCTGCGGACCTTTGCGTGTTTTGTCGTCAGCCATGGTACACCTCCGCTGGTACAACGCCCGATCGTTCGGCGGTTTCCCGCTAGAGCAATGGAAGGGCTGCCGTGTCGCTGCCTGGCCTCCGGAGCCACGGCGTGCTTCTATGCTCAATCGTGGGTCGATCGGCAGGATAAGGCCGGTCGAAGCGATACAGATCCTCTAATGGTGCTGCCACAATCCCGCCACCCATGCCGCAATGGGGGCGCTGCGATCCCGCAACATGCTCGGCTCCGCCAATAGGGTTAGCAGCTGTCGCGGCACTGGAGATGCGCGCCGACCCTATCAGAACGCCAGACTTGTTTGCACGGGTTTGGTGAATATCTCCTCGATCGTGAAGAAATGCGCAGGGGGCGTCAGCAGCATATCAGTTTCAGACACCCTGTCATCCAGCCACCGCATGACCTGCCGGCGCTGGATGATTGCGCCGTGCCGCTCCTGATAGCGCATGACCTCCGGATTCGCGTCCACCGTGATGATGCGGTAGCTGACCGGCCAGTCGCCCATCGCAGGTTCCCAAATGGCCGCGAGATAGAAGAAGTTGCCATCCTCCAGGCGCACGCGAAATTTCTTCTCGCCATTGCGAATATGAAATTCCGACGCCGGCACCAGGCAGCGGTTGGTGGGGAATGTGCGCCCTTCCGAGCGGATGAACTCATAGCGGATGCCATCGCTGAAGCGCGGGTTGGAACCCCAGGCCGCCTCGATCATCTCAATTTCTTGGACGTCATCTGGATTGCGCCGGATGATGGCGCGGCGGCTTCCGAGCGCGTCGGAGTCAAAAGGGGTGGCATTCGAGTCCATAATGAGAACATACAAGGAACATGAGAAAGGGGCAAGCGCTGGCGGGAAGGACGAGCGATGTGCAACGACTATAGACTGGAGGTCGATATCGCCTCGATCGCCGAGGACTTCGAGGATCTGAAGATCAAGATCACAATGCCCGAGGGCAAGCCCAACGTGCCCGCGCGGCAGGACATCAAGATTACCGATGTTGCGCCGATCGTCCGATCCATCGAGGGGGATCGCGGATCAGGCGAGCTGGTCAACCGGCGTTGGAGCTGGCCAGGTCCCAAGGGCAAGCCGGTCTATAATTTCCGCTCGGAAGGACGCGAGTTTACCTCCAACCGCTGCCTCATCCTCGCCGACGGCTTTTACGAGTTCACTGATCCCGTCGAGCCCAGGCAGAAGCGACTCGACAAATGGCTGTTCACCATGGCCAATCACCGCTGGTTCTGCATCGCGGGCATTTGGCGGGAGAGCCCCAAAGGCGAAGCCTTCACCATGCTCACCATGGAGGCAGGCCCTGATGTCGCGCCCTACCATCACCGGCAGATCATCCCCTTGACGCGCGATCGATGGGCCGACTGGCTCGATCCGGCAGTCCCTGCTGCTGACATGCTGCGCTGGCTGCCGCAAGGCAGCCTGCCGGTTACCCAGGTGTACGGCACTCCGCCAGCCCAGGGAGCACTGATCTGATGACCAACGATGCCACCCTCGCCCGCTTCGTCGAGGCCCAGGCGAACAGCTACGCAACCGCTCTGGCCGAGATCCGCGCTGGAGCGAAGCGCTCGCACTGGATGTGGTTTGTCTTCCCGCAGCTGCGTGGTTTAGGGCAAAGCCCGACCGCACATTATTACGGGATTGCTTCGCTTGACGAAGCGCGTGCCTATCTCGATCACGACCTGCTCGGCCCTCGCTATCGCGAATGTGTCGAAGCACTGCAGCAGCTGCAGGCCAAGGATCCGGTTGCCGTGTTCGGCGGCATCGATGCGATGAAGCTGCGCTCATCCCTCACCCTGTTCGAAGGGGCGGCGCCCGATCCGCTGTTTGCTGACGCGCTTGATCGCTGGTTCAACGGAGAGCGGGATACTGCAACCCAGCACATGCTGGCGCGCTGAGCGGTGCAAGAACAAGGCCCGTAAAAACAGGATTCAACCCGCTTGACGAATCTTGTCGCGCTGGAACATAAAGGGAACATCTGAGTCGATATGATCCCATGGCCTGCCTTGCTTCCTCCTCTGAACCGCGCCGGACCGCGCCACTTGCTGCCCTGCTGGCTGAGCTGGCGCAGGCGCGCGGCGAACGCGGGCCTGCCCTGCCCTTCGGCATAGCCGCGCTTGATGAGCGGCTTGCCGAGGGCGGGCTGGATGGCGCGGCATTGCACGAGGTCGCGGCAGCTTGCCCGACGCTCAATGATGATGCGGCGTCCACGCTGTTCGTCGCTGGCATAGCGGCGCGCTTCGCGTCCAAACAGGGTTTCACCGTCTTCTGGGCCGTCACCAGGTTCGACCTCTATGCACCGGGGCTTCAACAGGTGGGACTTGGTCCAGACAAGCTCCTCTACGCCCAAGGCACAAGCGACAGCGCGGTGCTCGCCATGGCGGAGGATGCGCTGCGCGATGGGTCGCTCGCCTGCGTTGTCGCCGAGGTGAAGTCGGCTGACCAGACAGCGACCCGTCGGCTTCAGCTGGCCGCTTCCGACGGAAAGACGCCGATGCTGCTGTACCGCCGCCACCGCGCCCGCGACCACTGCCCGTTGAGCGGGCTGTCGGCCGCCATGACCCGCTGGCGGATTGGCTGTGTGCCTTCGCCCCCCCTTCCCCACCCCGGAGTCGGACGCGGGCGCTGGTCGGTCGAGCTGGTCCGCCAGCGGAACGGCAATCCCTTTTCCCTCGAACTGGATGCGTGCGATGCCCAGGGTCGCCTCGCTCTACCTGCCCCAGCTCGCGATCGAACGGCTCCGCCGGGTCGAGCGCCTGGCGCAGCTGGAGCGGCCAGTCAGGCGGCCTGAGGCCGCGACGTCGCTGGCTCCTCGCTTTGCCGCGCCCATCGACGACAGTCCTGGAGCCTGCTCGGTGCCCCGCGGCGGCGGGTGGCGGCCGGGTGCGCGCTGGGCACGGGAGGACGGGCAACGGCCAAGCCAAAGCGAGATAGACGCACTGCCTGCCCACCAGCGCCCGACCATGCGCGAGATGGGGCGCCGCAGCGAGGCGGCCGAACATCCATTCAGGGCCATGCCGGCCGATGAAGGCGGCGCCAGCGTTTGCTTGGCGCCAGCGCTCAGCTGGAAGAGCTTGTGGGGTAAGCCGACGATCTTGGCTTCCCGGACGGGACAGCGCGATGTGGTAACCGCCGCCTGCCCGGTGGCGCTAGGATTATGCCTGCGTCCCGGCATGGCGGCCGCTCATGCCCGGGCGCTGGTGACCGACCTCGATGTGCGAGACGCCGATCCCGACGCCGATCGCGCCTGGCTCGACCGGCTCGCGCTCCATGCGGTCAGCCATTGGACGCCAACCGCCTGCCTATCGGGGAGCGATGGCGTTTGGCTGGACCTTACCGGCACCACCCACTTGTTCGGCGGCGAGGCGCGTTTCTGCAAACGTCTGCTGCGCTTCCTTGAGCGGCTGGGCTTTACCGCCAGCATCGCTGTCGCGGGCACGCCGGGCGCTGCCCATGCACTGGCGCGCTATAGCGGCCAAGCCATCACGCGGCTGCCGCCCGGCGCTGAAGCCGAGGCGATTGCGGACCTGCCGCTCGCAGCGCTGCGGCTTGAGCCTGAGGCGTTGGCGTCCGCCGCCCGTTTTGGGCTGGAGCGGATCGCGGATCTCTACCCGATGCCGCGCGCGCCTCTGGCCAAGCGCCTCGGGCTGGCCACCGTCCGCCGCCTCGATCAGGCGCGCGGGTTGGTTGCTGAGCCGATCGTCCCGGTCGTGCCGTTCGAAGCACCGCGGGTGGAGCGGCAGCTGCTTGAACCGATCGGCACGGCTGAAGCCATCACCCAGGTCATCGGCGATCTGGTCGATGATCTTGTAGTCCAGCTTCAGGAGAGAGGTCTCGGGCTGCGAGCCGCCCATCTCACCTGCCAAATCGTTGATGGCAGCGAGCAGCATGTGGCGATCGGTACGTCGCGCGCGACGCGAGAGCCCAAGCATTTAAAGCGCATGCTTGGTATGCGGGTCGAGCGGATTGATCCACGGCTTGGCATAGAAGCGATGAGCCTGACCGCGCCGCGCGTCGAGGCACTTAAAGCGCAGACGCTGGAGGCTGGTCTTGGCACCAGCGACAGGCCGCCGGACATTGCACCTCTGATTGATCAGCTCGCCGGAAGGATTGAGCCCGACGCGCCGTTCCGCCTGTCGTCCCAAGAGAGCGATGTCCCCGAGCGCGCCGTTCAGCGGGTCGAGGCGCTGGCAAAACCTTCAGGCTGGCCGGCATGGAAGCGGCCGGTGCGCATGCTGAAACGGCCGGAACTGCTCTCCCATGTGGTGGCGCTGCTCCCCGATCATCCGCCGCGCCGCTTCACCTGGCGCGGCACCGCCTACCGCGTGGTCGCGGGCGATGGCCCGGAGCGGATCCACGGCGAGTGGTGGCGCAATGACAAGGAGCTCTGGGCCGTGCGGGACTATTTCCGGGTGGAGACGCAAGGTGGTGAGCGCTTCTGGCTGTTTCGCCGCGGCGATGGCGTAAATGAGCAGACCGGCGACTTGAGCTGGTACATGCACGGGATGTTCGGCTGATGGCCCGCTATGTCGAGCTGCAGGTGACCAGCCACTTCTCCTTCCTGCGCGGCGCTTCCTCGCCCGAGCAGCTGTTCTCGGCCGCTGCCTTGCTTGGCCACAAGGCACTTGGCCTTGCTGACTGCGGCAGCGTGGCGGGCGTAGTGCGCGGATGGGAGGCGCAGAAGGCGACCCAGGTCCGGATGATAGCGGGCACGCGCGTAGATCTCACCGACGGCCGCGCCTTGCTGCTCTATCCGACCGACCGGCCCGCCTGGTCGCGCCTGACCCGCCTGCTCTCGCTCGGCAAGGCACGCGGCGGCAAAGGCTGCTGCCTGCTCGACTGGGCTGATGTTGTGAACCATGCCGAGGGTCTGATCGCCATCCTGGTGCCGGACCTGCCTGACAGCCAGACGCTCGCCAACCTCTCCGATTTGGGAAATGTCTTTGGCCGCCGCGCCTATATGGCGCTGTCCTTCCGTCGCCGCCCGGACGATCTTGCCCGTCTCCACGGGCTTGATGCCATGGCGCGTCAGGCGGGCGTGCGCAGTGTCGCTACGGGGGAAATCCTCTATCACACGCCCGAAGCGCGGCCACTGCAGGACGTCATGACTGCGATCCGCGCGGGGACCACGATCGATGAGCTCGGCTTCAGGCGCGAGCGTTACATGGACCGCAACTTGAAATCGCCGGAGGAGATGGAACGGCGCTTCGCCGCCTTTCCTGACGCGATCCAGGCCAGCGCTGACATCGCCGCTGCGTGCCGGTTTGATCTGGGCGAAATCCGGTATCAATATCCCTATGAACAGGTGATGGAAGGCCGCACCGCGCAGGAGGCGCTGGCGGCGCTAACGAGCGAAGCTGCCGCCAAGATGTTTCCCGATGGTCTGCCCGAGGCCTATCGCAAGCAAATCGCGCACGAGCTGCGGCTGATCGATCAGCTGGGCTATGCGCCCTATTTCCTGACCGTCCATGCGATCGTCGCGGAGAGCCGACGGCGCGGCATTCTCTGCCAAGGGCGCGGCTCGGCGGCGAACAGCTGTGTCTGCTTCATGCTCGGCATCACCTCGATCGATCCCATCAAGCATGAGTTGCTGTTCGAGCGTTTCGTCTCAGGCGAACGCAAGGAGCCGCCGGACATCGATGTAGATTTCGAACATGAGCGGCGTGAGGAAATCATCCAGTGGATCTATGAGACCTATGGCCGCACCCGCTCGGCGCTGACCGCGGTGGTCACCCGCTACCGTACGCGGGGCGCGGTGGCCGAGGTCGGCAAGGCACTGGGCCTGCCGCGAGATCTCACCAAGATGCTGACCGGCCTTGTCTGGGGCTGGTCGATGGACGGAATATCCCGGGAGCAGATTGAGAGCCTCAATTTGAATGCCGATGATCATCGGCTGAAGCTCACGCTGGAGCTGTCGCGCCAGCTGATCGGCACGCCGCGCCATCTCTCGCAGCATCCCGGCGGGTTCGTGCTGACCCAGGACCGGCTGGATGACCTGGTGCCGATCGAGCCCGCGCGGATGGAAGACCGGCAGATCATCGAATGGGACAAGGATGATATCGATGCCCTCAAGTTCATGAAGGTCGATGTGCTGGGCCTCGGCATGCTCGGCTGCATGAACCGCGCCTTCAATCTGCTCGACGAGCATAAGGGCATCGGGATCGGCTTGGCCGATCTCCAGGAGGATGATCCCGCCGTCTATGCGATGATCCAGCGTGCTGACACGCTGGGCGTCTTCCAGATCGAGAGCCGCGCGCAGATGTCGATGCTGCCGCGGATCAAACCGAAAGAGTTTTACGATCTGGTCATCGAAGTGGCGATCGTTCGGCCGGGTCCAATTCAGGGTGACATGGTCCATCCCTATCTACGCCGCCGGGAAGGCAAGGAAGTACCGGAATATCCCAAGGAGGAACTGAAAGCCGTGCTCAAGAAGACGCTGGGCGTGCCGCTCTTCCAGGAGCAGGCGATGAAGGTGGCGATCGTCGGCGCGGGGTTCACGCCCGCCGAGGCCGACCAGCTGCGCCGCGCGATGGCGACGTTCAAGCTGACGGGCGGGGTCAGCCATTTTTACGACAAGCTGGTCAATGGCATGGTCTCGCGCGGCTACCCGAAGGACTTTGCCGAACGCACCTTCAAGCAGATTGAGGGTTTTGGCAGCTATGGTTTCCCCGAGAGCCATGCGGCGAGCTTTGCCAAGATCGCCTATGCCTCCTCCTGGATGAAGCATCATCATCCCGATGTCTTCTGCGCCGCGTTGTTGAACGCCCAGCCCATGGGTTTTTACGCCCCGGCGCAGATCGTGCGCGATGCCCGCCAACATAGCGTGGAGGTACGGCCGGTCTCGATCAACCACAGCCACTGGGACTGCACGCTGGAACCAGCGCGTGGCCGCTACAAGGCGGTGCGGCTTGGCTTCCGGCAGGTGCGCGGCCTTGCTAATCTTCATGGCGCGGCGATCGTCGCCGCGCGTGGTCCAGCGCCATTCCAAAGCGTTGAAGAGGTCTGGCGCCGCGCACGTGTGCCGCGCGTCGCGATCGAACGCCTTGCCGAAGCAGATGCCTTTGCCTGCATCGCGCAGGACCGGCGGCAAGGTCTGTGGAAGGTCAAGGGCCTTGGCGAAGCCCCCCTCCCCCTCTTTGCGGCGGCTGACGAGCGGGAGGGGAAATTCTCGGCCGAAGGTTTTGAGGCTCACGTAGCGCTGCGGCCGATGACCGAAGGGCGCGAGGTGGTGGAGGATTATCGCTCGCTCCAGCTATCGCTGCGCGCGCACCCACTGAGCTGTCTACGGTCGCAGCTTCACGCCATGAACATCGTGCGGTGCGCTGATCTTCGGTCGATCCGCGACGGGCGCAATGTCGAGGTTGCGGGTGTCATCCTGGTGCGGCAACGTCCAGGGTCGGCCAAGGGCGTGCTCTTTGTCACGATCGAAGATGAAAGCGGTGTGGCGCAGGGCATTCTCTGGCCGAGCAAGTTCGACATCTACCGGCGGCAGGTGATGTCAGCGTCGATGATCGCCATGCGGGGCAAGCTGCAAAAAGAGGGTGAGGTCGTCCACATCATCTGCGACCGGATCACCGATCATGACGCGATGCTCCGCTCGGTCGGGCGCACGGACTTCAGCGTAGTCCCAGGGCGCGGCGATGGCGCCAGCCATGGCGGCGGACCTGATCCTCGCGATCCTGAATTTCCCAGCGGTCGCACTTTGTCGTCACCGCCGTTCATGGCTGCTGTCGAGCCAGAGCAAATCCTCCCCATCCGCAGCCATGATTTTCACTGACTCTCGATGAAACAATTACCGTCAAGACACAGATGTTTATCGTGAGGAATAGATGTTTGATATTACAAATTCAGCCCACCAACCGCTGAATCTTTCAATCGTTTTCCGAAGGGCAGTCCGGATCAACCAATAGGAGAAACGGCTTTATGTTGAGCCCTTCTGCTATTCTCTCAAGGTTGTCGATCGAGACATTCCGCTCGCCGCGCTCAACCGCGCCGAAATAGGACCTGTCCATTTCGATGTCGTAGGCAAAATCCTGCTGGCTCGTACCGATATCCTTTCGGAACCGGCGAACATTGGCCGCGACAATGTCACGGAGCCGTCCAGGGTGGTTGCGTTTCACACTTCACAATTCACCTGATAGATGATTATAAGGCGACGGGTTTTAAGCATCAATTCACCCGGCCCGGCTATTAAGAGTCTACCAAGCGAAGTGAGATTTGCGCATGAACAGCCACCTGCCTGTCGGCCGACTGGCCGCATATCTCGAAGCCCTGTCACGAGAGCAGGTGTGGTTTGCGATTCTGGCTGCGACCTCACTTGTTGCATGGCTTGATTTCAGGTTGCCATCCGCTGGTTTCGCAACCGCCTACATCCCGGTGATCTGTGGCGCCTGCTGGGGTCTTGGCGTTCGAGAAGGCTATTTGGTTGCCGCGACCTCTGCGCTCCTCAGCGTCAGCTCATCGCTCATTCCTCCGACAGAATTAAGCGCTCTCGCCCTGGCGGTTGTTATCCGGGTTGCGGCATTCCTATTCCTTGCCGCCACCATCAATAGCTTCCGACGCTCCTACGACCGAGAACTGTTTCACGCCCATCATGATCCGATGACGCGAACACTCAATAAGGAGGTCTTCCACAGCCGCGCGCGCAAAGTAATCCGGGATGCGGCGCACACTCGCCAAATTCTGCTCCTCATCGTCCTCGACCTGGACGATTTCCGGTCCGTTAATAGCATGGGTGGACACCGAGCGGGCGATGAGGTGATACGGAATTTTGCCGAAGGCATTTCGGCTCTTATGCGCCGCGAAGATCTTGTAGGGCGCATCGGAGGGGATGAATTTTCTCTGTTGGTGCGAGTGCCAACGATCGCCGAAGGATCGCATTTCGCCTAACGGACGGCATCGCGGGTGGCACAAGCACCATGACCGCGACGGCTATTACGATCGCCGCTACTATCGCGATGACCGGCCGCGCTATGTGCGCCGCGATTGCAAGACCAGCGGCACCACTGGCCTGCTGGTTGGGGCGGCCGCCGGCGCGTTACTTGGCCGGGCGGTAGCTACGCGCGGCGACCGCTTACCCGGCACCATCATCGGTGGTGGCGCGGGCGCGCTGATCGGCAAGGAGATTGACAGCAAGCGCCGCTGCTGACCCGTTTACTGGACACAGCCACAGCGGGCAGAGCGTGCATAAGCGCTAAGGTCAGCACGCCTGCCCGCGTCGGCGTCTAAATATTGGTCAATGATCGCGGCGACGGCCGACGGATAGGCAGAGGCCCAATGTCCGAGCCCGTGCAGCGCTGCTTCCTGACAAGCAATGTTGGCCTGGCTAAGGATGCGTTTCCTTGAGCGGTAGTCGCCTGCGGAATGACAAATCTTCCGAGACAATTGGTCAACCTTCTCAGATTGTCAGCCCGCGTCGCCTCGGATAAGGCCTCTGGCCAAGAAATTAGCCATGCCGCAAGCCAGTCGTATCCCCTCCCTCCAGGACCTAACGGTCCATTCGCCCCTATCTAAAGCGGGAGGGACGGCCACGTCTGTCGCAGTGGCGCCCAACTTCCCGAGGCGCCTCTCTGTCTGCCTAGTTAAAGCTGCGTTGATGCCAGCCTGCTGGTCCCTTGTCGTGGCTGGGGTGTAGTGGCACCCTCCGAACCGGAGGGCATCGCCTTCCTCCCTCCGCGCGACCCCCCGACCGGTCAGCGTTACCGCCTGTCCCTCAACAAGGTTGGTCAGGAACTGGAAAATTATCTGCCTTCGGCTCGCGCGGAGGCGGCAGGCCGAATCGACAAGCTCATGAAGCAAGGCGCTCCAGAGAGCCAGATAACATATGCACGGGCGGAACTGACTTACCTGGAACACAGCCGCGGCCCGGTCTATCAGACGCAGTTGCTCAGGCAGCTGGGGCAACGCGACGTCGACGCCGTTATTACAGCGCAGCAGACGCCGCTCGAGCGCGTGCGCGAAATTGGAGCCGCCTTGAGCACGCGTCTTAAAAGCCAGCAACCTGCGCTGGTTCAGCGCGGCATTCGGGCGTTGGAACAGGGCATGTCCGAGAGCTCAGGCCCTGAAACCGGCTCTCCAATCGGCAAAGGGGTGGAAAGCGGTGCCGTTTCGCGCAAGACGCAGAACCCTGCGCCTGCACCACGGGATAAAGGTCGCAGTCGGTAACGGTGGGGCTGTTGTTCGCCGACGTCATCTATACTCGACCCGAACAGCCGTCGCGCGGAAGCTGCGCTCGCGTGACGGCCAATTGGCGCATGGCATCAAAGTCCTGAGCCCATAGACCCCGCCGTTGGCGCGCTGCTTCCTGCATCAGCTTGACATAGGCTCCCCCTGAATAGCGGCGATAATCCACCGCATAACCCTGCGCCACCATGGTCGCCGCGACGCTCGCCTTGTTCGCCCTGAAACGGCAGGAGAGATTCAGTCTTCCGAAACTGGTCGCCCGACCGCCGCAACTTCCCCCCTGCACCACGGTGAAATCATAGAGGCTGCGGGCACATTCCAAACCACTATCTCGCGCAACCAGGGCTTTGAGGGCGAGCGTTGATACGGCTTTGAGCGCGGGTCGATCTTCATCCGGGGCATCGACCCCGACTATCCTCACCCGGGATCCGCTCACATCGAGCGTATCGCCGTCAACCACTCTGGGCTTTGGGTCGATGAGCCGCAATGACGCGATCTGTTCAACCCGGTCCTTCTGCGCTGCCAGCGCATAGACCGAGACGGCTCCGAACATGATGGCGATCATCACACGCTGATGCTGCGGAAATGTGGCCAGCAATTTCATCGCTCCCTAATCTCCCGAAGAAGATCGTTCCAGTCGCCGTCATGGGGCGGCAGCTTGACGAGCAACTCACGGCCATTGGCCGTCAAATGTGGCGTGGCGCGTGCAACGGCCCGTTCCGCCTCTGCCCCGTGCTGGCTGTAGATGATGATTTGGTGGACGCTCTCGGCTATGGACAGAGTCTGGTAACGCTCGATGCCGAGCACTGGCCAAACGAACGTGCCTGGCTCCAGCATGTTCATCACGCTCGCGGCATCTTCGACCCCTTCCGCTAACCGCAGCACACCATCGCTAGGGATGCCACCCCACCGCACGGCGCCGCCACCAGGATGCCCGAGCAAGCGTTTAGGCTTCGAGATCGCGGCTTTACCGCTTCCATCTGCCGTCAAAAATGTCCGATGGATCGCCACAACACCGGCATCCTCCTCGACAGGAACCAGCAGCGCCGGCGCGAAGCGCTTTTCCTTGCCGGCTCCATATTGGCATTGCGGATCGTAGCGCGCCGTAATTCCATCAGGTAAAATGGACCGCCCGCGCAGATAGTGCTCGGCAAGACTGCCGGCAAAAGGATCGGCATATCGCCACAGGGACATGGCGAGCTTGTTGAAGTCGCCCTTCCCTTGGCTGCTCCGGCGCCCTGGATCGTGATGGCGGCCAGCGAAGGCGGGGATCGTGCGCAAAGCGTCGATAATCGCGTCGGACGTGCAGCCTGCAAAGCAATGGAACAGCACCGCTCTTGTCCCCACGCGGACCGAAAGACTGGGATCGCCATCAGCATGCGCGGGACAGCGGCACATGGCATAATCGCCCTGCCACTTGCCTCCAAGCTGCCGAACAACGCGGTCGGCATCGCGCGTGAGAGCGTCAGATTTGAGTCCGCTCACTGGACCTCCTTCCAGTTGCCCCCTACCCTACACCAACGACGAAGATACAAAAGCAGCGAAATAAGTATAAATCACTTCAGGGAAGAAATGGAACTTGAACTCATCCTCGAACGAGAACTGACCTCCCTGCGCCCCGTGGCAGGTGTGCTTACCGACGTTCAGCTGCATCAAAGGGACAGCGACGGCAAGTGGTACATCAACGTTCGGGCGAGCTGGCGCGGCGCAGCCGCTTACCATGTCGGTCACTATGATAAAAAGAAATTGCGTTTATATTCAAAGGTTTCATCTGCCATTAGGCATATCATTCTTTCCTATGACCATCATGCCCTAATCTCGGTCAACCCATCGCCGCTGTGGAACGATCCGTCGCGTTTTTGAGAGCGAATCTCAATAAACCCATGACTTTGGTCCAAACTGGTCCGGAAACTGGGCTAGGCAGCCAAGTGATTGCGATCTAAGCTCATTTTCACTTTATAGGTGAAATCATGCGAAATCGCTTGTTCGATTCCGTAGCTGCGCTGATGATGGTTGCAGCTATCGGCCACGTCACGCCTGCAAAAGCTGCCGATAGCAGTTGGGCCTGCCAGGTACTTCTATGCGCCAGCAATCCCAGCGGCTTGATGCAATATTCTGAATGCGTGCCGCCAATCCGCAAGCTGGTACGCTCGCTTGCTTTCGGCGGCGGGTTCCCGACCTGTAGTGCCGCAGGGGTGAAGGCCGCCAGATACATCAAGCCAGATAATGGTCGGCCGGGCAGGGTCATCATGACCATGACCAATGGCAGCCGCACAACCTACGCCATTCCCAGCGAGGCTGAAGTCGCGCAGGCTGAGGCCGCAGCGCCCTTGGGGCATGCGCAGTGATGCAATTTACGACCGCTGCCATTTTGGGGATTGCTGCACAATGCGCCCCCGGCGTTGCTCCCTCCACGATCGCCGCGGTGGTTCACACCGAGAGCAAGGGTTATCAGTTCGCGCTCAATGTGAATGGCGTGGCGCGCCAGCCTGTGCGCCCAACCAGCGCGGAAGCGGCCGCCAAAGTCGCTCGCGCTTATATTGCCCGCGGCTATTCGGTCGATCTTGGTCTTGGCCAAATCAATTCGCGGAACATGGCAGCGCTCGGCCTTTCCTGGGCAAGCGTTTTCGATCCATGCACCAACATCAATGCGGCCGGCAAAGTCTTGGCAGGTAACTACCACCGCGTGAGCAGCGGAAGATTGCCGCAAGAGGCCCTGCGCGTAGCGCTCTCGATGTACAATACTGGGTCGCAGACCCGTGGATTTCGCAATGGCTATGTCGGCCGCGTGCTGAACAACGCTGGCATATCCAGCGGTGTGGCCGCTGTGAGCTATAGTCCTGAACCGCCATTGTCCGCCAGGCCTGAAGCGGCTGTGCTGCCGCGGAAGATGCTGGCCGATCTCGCCGCCGAGAATATCGGCAAGACTGAGGAGGCGGCAGCAACCCATGCGCCGCCCCCCACATGGGATATCTTTGCGCGCGCCGCTTATGAAAGCCGGCCCGCTTTTTAGAAACAGGAGGAGTTAATGCACCTTGTGGCAACCTTGCGCTCATCATCGCAGTCCCTGCGCGCGAGCGTCCAGCATCGTCTCGCAGCGATGTCGCCTGAACACCAGAAGATAGCGGCGATCGCGGCGGGTTTGGCGGTCGCGGGCGTTGTGGCATTGGTCACCCCTGATTGCGCTGCTCAAGACCAGCGCGCGCAGCCCCTATTTCTTCAGCTTCCACAAGCGCGATGTCGGTCACACGATGGTGATTGGGCCGACCGGCGGCGGCAAGACCGTGCTGGTCAATTTCCTCATGGCACAGGCCGAGAAAACGGGCGCACGCCAGATCTTCATCGACAAGGATCGGGGTGCGCAGATTTTCGTGGCGGCGAGCGGCGGCACCTATCTGACGCTCGCCAACGGCATGCCGACCGGCTTTTCCCCCTTGAAGGCGCTTGCCGACACGTCAGAGGATCGCGCCTGGCTGTCGCTATGGATCCGGCAACTGGTGCGCGTTGATGGGCGCCCAATCTCTGTCGCCGAGGAACGGCGGATCGACGAGGGCATCGCCGCCGTCATGAAGCTTCCGCCCGCCGCGCGTTCGCTCGATGCGCTGCGAACAATGCTAGGCATGGCCGACGATAGCGGCGTCGGAGCCCGGCTGGAGAAATGGACCTCACGCGGTTCCCTGGGCTGGGTCTTCGACAATGACGAGGATGAAATGCGGCTCGACGCCCGATTCATCGGCTTCGACATGACCGATTTCCTCGAAAACGGCGACATTCGCACGCCACTGATGCTCTATCTCTTCCATCGCATCGACAAGATGCTGACCGGCGATCGCACGATCATCGTGATCGATGAATTCTGGAAGGCGCTGGGCGACGGTGCCTTCCGCAGCTTCGCACAGGACGGGCTTAAAACATACCGTAAGCGCAACGCACTCATGGTGTTTGCCACCCAGTCGCCAGCCGACGCGCTCAAAAGCGACATCAGCCATTCCATATTGGAACAGGTGGCCACCAAAATCATGCTGCCCAACCCCACGCGCAGCCTCTTCCAGCAACTGGAGCAGGTTCGGCAAGGCGTCTCGATGTTGAAGCAGGGCGCAGCCCAGCTTCGCCAAGCGCAAGACCTGTATCGCGACATCAACAAGGCAACCGACATCGGGAGCGTTGCAGGTAGCCTTGCCGCGCTATTCTCCCTCTCTTGCCCGACGGTCGCTTTCGCGGCGAAGGAAGCCAAGGTTCCGCGCTGCAACGGACAGGCAAAGCGCCCTGCCAATCCCTATGGAACTGTCCTCCCTACCCTCCCATCGCGCGCAGCGGGAGGCGCTGCATCCACGGCCAAGCCGACACAACTGTTCCCGTCATCGTTATCGCCGAGCGCCAGCGGATCGACGACCGACGACAGCAATGTCCCGCCGATCAGCGCCGCGTCCCCCACCCCTGTTCACGATGGGCGGCCACAGCCCGTCTATGCGAGTTGCTGACCATGGCCATCGGAGTCAAAGATAGCGCCGAGGATCTCAAATCCTATTTCGCTGAAGCGCAAAGCTGGGACCGTGAGCGGTTCGTTGCCGCAAACCGGTCCAGGCGCTTGGCATGGATCGTCGCCGGTGCCGCAAGCGTGATCGCGCTGGTGGGGATCGGTTCGGTCGCAATGCTATCACCCCTCAAAACGGTCGTGCCTTATGTGGTCACGGTCGATCGCTCGACGGGGGCGACCGAGGTGACACAGCAGCTTCGCGGCGACAAGTCGATCACCTATGATGAAGCGGTCCGCAAATATTTCCTCGCAAACTATGTGCGAGCACGCGAAGGCTGGATACCGCAGGCTCGGCAGGAATATTTCAATCAGGTTCTGGCGCTATCCGCGCCTGAAGAACAGCATCGCTGGATCGCCTTCTACAAGAAAGACAATCCGGATTCACCGCAAAACCAGCTGACGGCCGGCGACACCGTCTTCGTGTCGGTGAGGGCGGTATCCTTCATTTCGCCCAGCGTCGCGCAGGTCCGTTTCACCAAGCGCCTCGAAGGTGATGCACATAGACCGACATATCGGTGCGGAGCTGGTCGGGGTGCGCTGCGATCTCGCACAGCATCTGTGCATGAACAGGCCGTTCTAGAAGCTGGTCAAACCGGCCTGAGACCAGTTCGGCCACACGTTGCTCGACCCATTTGGGATCGGTCGCGGGGCCATCCTGTTCCTCGGCCGCTCGGATCGGGAAGTATCGCTCGACATAAGACCGCGCTTCATCAGGTGTGAAGCCGCGAATCTCGACATGCCGATAGGCCCGCCGTCCCGGCGTTGGGAGTGATCGGCCAGCTGGAGTGGTCTGGACGCCATCTATGACGGCCTTGAATTCCACATCGTCATGAAAGGCGGTGTCGCGGCCGAGGACGAGTATCCATGCGCAAACCCAGGATGATCGTAGCGATCGCTTTGGCCAACAAGATGGCACGCACAATCTGGGCCATGCTGACGAAGAATGAGGATTATCGAGTTCCGGCATAGGTGGCGGCGTGACCCACATGTCACAAATCCGTCATGTCGGATAACGGGAGGTGAAAGAAGGCGACGACCCGAATGGGCAAAATGATCGAACAGATCTGGATCCGGAAAACCAGTTGATTTCTATGAGTCCTCGAGCTCGAGAATCAGTTTTGGACCTGATCCGCAGATCACCATACCGGCCAGCGGCTTCTGAATGCCGCATCTCAAAGGCCTTACAGAAGACCGCACTCGATCACTCGCGCATCGGATCAGAAACTTCTTGCGCCACGGGCGGCAACCACAGAAGAAATCTACGCTCGCGTGAATCCCTAAAATGTCACTACAGCCTAGTACGTGTTAGCATGTTGTGCGAGCACAAGGGGATGCAAGTGATTAAGCCTTATGAAGTCCGAGGCGCGGCGTCGCGGATCAGCCCATCAGCAACAATATATATCAGCCAGTCAAATCGGAAGTACGCAGAGGTGGGTCCATGACGCACCTCTATCGCCTCCTTCTGATATTCAGTTCCATCTCGCTGACCTTTGCGATTTTCCTTGTGAACAAGGGGGTTTCCGTTCTTGGAAATGCAAACGACTGGGGACTACGACATCTGCCGGATATGCCGCTCATAAAATGGAGTCCGCCCGAAGCTTTTCTGGCTACGATTTCATATCTATCGTATTTTCTGGCCTGCCTGATTTTCAGCAACCTCGGGTTTCGCGCGACACGTTGGCTATCGCCAGAGCGCGTGGATGGCGCCAGTTTTAAGTCTATTGAACTGGTAAATGATACATTTCTACCGATATATTTAGCCTATTTTTTCGTTGCGCTGAGCACCACAAATTATCTTTCATTTGTGTTGGTTTTTGGTGTGGTCCTATTATTCGTATACCGTTCTGGCGGAGCTTATTTCGATCCTATGTATGTGTTGAGGGGCTACAAAATTTATGCAGCGACCTCAAACAAGGACGTTAAAAGCTACATTATCACTAAGCAGATATTGAAGGGCGTTGGTGACCTAAAGTTTGAAGGACTCCGACGGGTGAATGACTTTACCTTTATTGAAATCGGAGGGGGAGAATGAGTCAGGTTGTTGCGCGCTTGAAGCGGAAGAGTGTCGAGGTTTGCAAAGTTATGGCAAGTGATGGCGACATAATTGCTCTGCCGGATCTTGGTGATAGCGTCAATTTCGACCCACACTATAAGCGTGAGGACGGCCAATGGCTAGCGATTGGCGAGTTTTCAAAGACTGCTTATGCGATCGAGACACTAGGTGCAGACGTAAACACGGCAGATTTTCCACAGTTGAAGAAGGATCAAGCTACTGACTTGAAGTTTATATGTATCATCCAGGGTCAGTATCGCCTTTACCAACGGGTGATCTCTTCTCATATCGTGAAGAAAAAGTGGATGAAGGTGTCGGATGAGTTTGCGATCGTTGAAGGAGAGAAGATAATCCTATTAAATGACGTTCCCGATGCCATTCACGACACGGTTTCTGATGAGCTATATTTTGCTGACTTCGCCATTTTGAAAACTTTTTTTAGCAAAATTGAGGAGCTATACCGAGAGGCCACTGACGAGGAGGTGAAAGCCTTCCTTCAGAATGAAGTGATTAAAGCCGTTCCAGAATTCTCCTCTGAAAAAGTGAGCAAGCCGAATAGGCAGCGTATTGCTCTGGCTCAGGAAAAGCTGACCGCATATACGAAACAGAATGTAGAGCAGCTCCTTCAAGAGTTTCCTGAATACGTAGAAGATGTCAAGATCAAGGATGGCGCATTTGAGGTTAAAAACGACAATGATTTAAAAATGGCCATATTTTGTATAGAGGAGAGATTTTACACCACTGCCATCAGTAAGGAAAAGCGTCTCGCAAATTCAATTATGAAACTGAAAGCTGGAGCTTGATGGTCATCACCGAGCTCCAACAAAAGTCATTGAAAACCAAAATTAGACTTCAGATTGATTAGCCGGAATGACTCACCTCAACTCACGACCACTTTTGGGAAGATGATGCGCCTAAGTGGGACGCAAACTGATGCGGAAGGGCCAGCGACATCGGCCTATTTTTCGCGGCGCCTTGCCATCAGCGATGCCTCAATCCTCGACAATAGCGTCGACGAAACGGCGTTGCTGACGCTCGCAGGCAACACAATCGTGCTCGGCGAACCAGGGATGGGTAAGAGCGAGTTGATGCGTGAACTTGGCCGGCGATTGGGCGTAGAGATGGTCACTGCCGTGCGGCTCATCGCGGCCAAGAACCCCGCCAAATTCGTGCCCGACGGCAAGCCGCTACTGATCGACGGCTTGGACGAGGCAATGTCGCGACGCGAGGGCGACGCGATAGACGCTATCCTAGCCCAGCTCGATGAAGCCGGCGCGCCACCCTTCATTTTGTCCTGCCGTTCGCGAGAGTGGCAAGCGCGCACCGTGACTAACCTGCGCCAGATTTATGGCGCCGACCCACGCCTAGCGACTCTCGAGCCGTTTCGTCGCAGCGGAGCACGAGATTTTCTCGCTATTCGCTACCCCGCCGTTGACGCAAATCATGTCCTAGAGCACCTTGAAGCCCACAACCTAGCGGATTTGTATCGCAACCCGCTGACGCTCGGATTGATGGGCCGTGTCGCCGAGAGCGACACGCAATTGCCAGCGACCCGCGCCGCCTTGTTCGAGCGCGTATGTATGCTGGTCTGGCCCGAGCATGACCCGGATCGCCAGGATCTCGGATTGGCGCAGCTTGGCGAGGAAGAAGCGCTGGATGCGGCCGGCGCGATCGCCGCTGCGCTCCTGTTTGCCGGAGCCGAGGCGGCGAGCATCGCTGGCGCGGCGCAAGTCCAGCCGGGCGATGTCAGGCTCGTAGACATCGAGAAACTGGTAACGGCCAAGACGGTGCAGCCGATCTTTTCCTCGAAGCTGTTCCATAGCGTTGGCCCGTCGCGCGCCAAGCCGATCCATCGCGTCGTCGCCGAATATCTGGGGGCGCGCTGGCTGGCGCGGCAAGCGGCGACACCGCGTACGCAACGCCGCCTGCTTGCGCAATTGCAGGGGAGTGGCGGCGTTCCCTCCAGCCTGCGTGGCCTCCACGCCTGGCTTGCCTATCATAGCCCGTCAATAGCTGAGCGGGTGGTCGCCGCCGATCCCTTCGGACTCATCCGATACGGCGAAACTGCCGCACTCACACCGCATCTCGCAGACTGTCTGTTCGAGGCATTGTCCGCCCTTGCCGAGGTCGACCCCTTTTTCCGAGCGGCGGATTGGGACAGCAAGACTGCGGCCGGGCTGATGACCCAAGCGCTCGAACCCAAAATCAGGAAGGTCATTGAATCGGCCGGCAGCAATTCGCATTTTCGATCGCTGCTGATCGAGGGGTTGGACGGTACTGCTCTCGCTGGCGAACTGGCGGGCACACTGGAGTCAATTCTCCTCTCGCCCGAGCGCTTTTACCGCGAGCGCCACGACGCGGCGGACGCTCTATCACCTCACCGCGATCGAATCTGGTGGCAGCAGGTGATCGCAAGGCTCATCGAAGAAGGCAGTGAAGATGCGCCTCGGCTGGCTCGTCAATTGATCGAGCAGATCGATGCCGACGTACCCGACGCGTTGCTGGTCGCGACGCTCTTTGCCGAGATGGGCACGATCAGCTGCCCGCTGCCACGTGAAAAGAGGCGGCGCGTCCACACTGCGCGCCACTATGATCGACTGCTCGACATGATTGATGCGGGCCATCTTGTGGGCGTGCTCGATCTCGTAGTCGATTATTCGGACTTGTTGCACAGCGACGACTGGCAGAATGCCAACGATGTCGCGGACATCGTCGCACATCTGATCGTCCGGGCGATCGACGAAAGCGCGATCGGGATCGAGGATGCGCCGACACTCTGGCGTTGGCTGGCCCCGATCGAGCAAGCGATGCGCTTTCATCACGATATCAAGAAGACGCTCGCCGAGCGGCTGGCGGCAAGTGGTCCGCTGCGCCGAGCGGTACAGGATCATGTGTTTCAACATGACAGACGCAAGGACAGTCTGTGGGTCACCGAAATGTACCTCCAGCGCAGATTGGTCGGGCTATCGACATACGCTGACGACCTGGTCGGGGCCTTTGATCGCTTAGCCCAGGGCAAGGTCCATGACCAAGCCTTGCGCCAAGACTGGAAGGATCTGGTGCGTCTGGGCTGGGGCGGGAGTGGCCCCGACCCAATGGTGCGCGCGGCGGCGGAAAAGTTTCGGCGCGGCGATGCACAGCTTGCGATCTTCATCGGCAAGGTGGAAAATCCGAAGAAGCCGGCTTGGGAGGTCAAGCAGGAAAAGGACGGGGCCAAGCGCGCGAAGAAACGGGCGATAACGTTCGAAGCCCATCGGCGCGACTTCTCAGCGGCAAGTGCTGATATGCGCGCGGGGGAATTCAGCGCAATTTTTCAGCCGGCCGAAGCGTATTTTGGACGGTACCACGATCTGTCGAGCGATCTGGCGCCCGCGGATCGGATTGCAGAGTGGCTGGGCGACGCACTGCGCGATGACGCACTGATGGGTTTCGAGGCCACGCTCCATCGCACCGATTTGCCGACCATGGGCGAGATCGCCGCGGGATTCGCTCAAGGCACTACCTACAATTATTGCTACCCAATCATGGCTGGGCTCTACGAACGGTTGCGGATTGGTATTGGCTTCAATGATCTGCCCGATCCAATCGTGACCACCGGCCTGCTGCTGAGCCACAGCGATCGCGGGTGGAAGATTGAGGCAGATCAGGAGGCGTTGCGGAAGGCATTGGATGCGCGCGTCATTCCGACGATCGACGCACGAAAGGATTTCGCGAAAACCTGGATTGAGCCATCGCTTGCAGCAGGCGCCACGCACGTGGAGGGACTGTACAAGTTGGCGCGAGATCCGGAATGGCAGATGGCGAGTGGTGCGCTTGCTGCTGGGTGGCTAGCTTCCTTCCCCAACGTGCCCGAGTCAGTCGAAGCCGGGCTGGTAGATTGCCTCATTTATGGCGATGCTCTCGACGCATTGCGTGGCGTTGCCGAGGCGCGGGTCGGAACCGTATTCCGTCACTTCGACCATATGCTCTCCTGGCTAGCCATCGACGTGTTAGTACGATTCGACGCTGTGCGGCCTGATCTCGATGGGATTGGGATGCGCAATCCCGAATTCATCTGGTTTCTACGCAATCGGCTTCAGTTCGAACGTCGGGGCGGTATACTCCCCCTATCGATCGAGCAGGCAGAGTGGATCGTCGCGACGTTTCGCGCTGTCTGGCCTTATGCGACGCTGGAGGGCAGCGGGTCGGGCGACACCAATCCCTATGACGCGACCGATTGTCTGCGCGCCATGATCGACCGCATCGCCGACGACACGAGCATCGCGGCGAGCGAAGGGCTACAACGGCTGACCGCCGGTCCACCCGACAGCTATAGCGAGCTCATCCGACACATGGCAGCGGAACAACGGCAGAAGCGCGCCGAACAGGATTTCTCAGCACTGATGCCTGCCGACCTCGCAGCGTTGATCGAGGACGGCCCGCCGGGAAATATCGAGGACTTGAAAGCGCTGATGCTTGAGGAGCTTCGGGTCGCGCAAGCGAAGCTGATCGGCGACGATCTCGATACAGTGGTCGAGTTCTGGAACGATCAGGGGATTCCGCGCGACGAGAATCGCTGCCGCGACCGGCTGGCGGCGATGATCGGCCCCGAACTCGCCCGTTATGACATCCAACGAATGACCGAGGCAGACATGCCCAAGGTTAAGCGCGCCGATCTCGCCTTCGCGCGCGGCACCATGCAATTGCCGATGGAGGTCAAAGGCCATTGGCATGCCGAGGTCTGGGACGCAGCGTCAGGCCAACTCGATGCCCAGTATCTGATAGATTGGCGCTCCGAACAGCGCGGCATCTATTGTGTCCTTTGGTTTGGTGAAGTGCCGGCAGCGACAAATCGGCGGCTGAAGGTGCATCCGGACGGATTATCTGCCCCGACCAACGCGGAGGAAATGCGCACGATGCTAATCGCGCGAATTCCGGAGGCGCGCCGCCCGCTGATCGATGTGGTAGTGATCGACCTTACGTCTGGCAAGCCCTAACCTACGTTGTCGGTATTAGCCGACCGCCCGGCCAGGCTCTTGCCACAATGCGTGTAGCCACCAAGGCCCGCGATCAGCGTGACGGCGATCTGGTAGGTGTTGTGGAGGTCGGACTCATGCGTCATAAAGCCGTCGAGATAGGTCGCCTGAGCGGCAATCTTGATATCCATGAGATGATTGAGCACCTTCTTGTTGCTGGACACGTCAGTGCCGCCGGTGCTGCGTAACCGGATGTAGAGCGCGACCATCATAGCGCCGTATCGAAACGCCAGAAGATTGACCATTTCAGGGATCGTTGTCGGCACGTTGGCGCGCATCACCTTGTGCGCAGTGAAGAGGCTACCGCCCAGCTTCGCGGCCTTGTGGAAGGTCAGTTCCTGCAAGCCGAGCGACAGCTTGCGATCTCCCTCGATGATGCCTTTGAGTTCGTTTCTCTGGCTGGTCGAAAGCTCCTGATCCCATGCCGCGAACAGGCTCATCATCTTGCGCGCTTCGGGGAGCAACGCATCCATGATGCCTTGCGTACGGTCCCGGTGCGCTTCGAAATGGGCCGCCAGTTCGGGCGTCATCGGTGCGTTGACGACTGTATCGCAATAAGGGGCGAAGTCGCGAGTCTGCTGCCGGTCGATCAGACGCAGGAGGAGACCGCGCTGCCGCCCGCTCATGTGGAGAAGGTCCTGGGTGTCCTTGAGGATGATGATCTGGTCGGAATGCGCACAAGCTATTTGTTGGACGCGCCGGGTGGTGTGTGGACTTTTAGCCTTGAACCACTCCTCCAAGACTGTGCTGGACAGCGCGGCGAGATGGGTGCGGGAGGCACCCAGATAGTCGCGCATCCCGTCGCGATCGGCAAAGTTGTTATCGACCATAACCAGCATCGAGATGCTTTTTACGCAGCAAAAATGAATGACGGCTTTCGGCATGAGTAAACGCCAGCTGGAAGGTGGCCATATGGCGCAGAGCTGCCCTCCGACTCTCGCCTACCTTTGAGCTGTAAACGGCAGCTTTCTTGGGTTTGTGTGTCTGAAGCCGACATTCGGCAAAGTCCCCCTGCCTGCCGAAAACCTGACCGGCATGAAAAGATCGCAGCCTCGGAACCGCCCGATGTCATCGGCTTCGGTCAGGGGGTAAGTTAGTTGCAGGCCGAGATGGCATTTCCTCGTCACGCTTTCGATCAGCAGCAATGCGCACTCGCTCGACCGCATCCTTCAACGCACGATCAGGCACGGTTTCAATGGATGGTCGATCTTTCAGGAACGATCGAAGCTCCCGCGCAAGATCCTTGTCGCGGCGATCTTCCGAACCATCCAGGCGGGCGGCAGCCCCTTCATATTGTTCTCTGATGCTGGCCCAACGCTGCTTTGCCTGAGCAACAAATGGCGGCGGTGTTGCCTTGCCGGTAGCGATAGCCAGGGCTTCCCGAGCCTGTCGCAAGTCGGCTTCGGTCGGCTGCCTCGACACACCACGCCGGATTTTCTCCCGCATTTGCGCAAGCGCCATGCTGGTGCCAGCCCTCCCCTGCCCTCGTGTCCACCGTGGCGTCGCTTCACATTCAACACCGCGGCTGCGCAGGGCTTCGGCAAACGCCTCCCGAAATTTGAATAGATCCTCCCGGCGGGGATCGAACCGCTTGCCGTCCATCCCCTCGGCCTCAACCGTCATATGCACGTGCGGACGCGGCGTGTCGGTGTGGAGCGCCATCAGATAATCATGGTTGTCGCCCAACATCCGCTCCGCGGTTTCGCGCACCGACTGCTTGACCGTCTCGGGATCGGTGCCCTCCGGCATCGAAAAAACCATGGACACCGCGGACACCGTCGCGCGCTGGCGCCAATATATGGGTTCGGACCATTCCTCTGCGAGCTGCTGGACATCCGCTTTATCCGTGAGCACTTCGCCGTCGCGGGTTTCCAGCGCGATCTCACCCTTACGTCCAATATAGGCGAGGTGAGCACCAAGATGGTCCGCTCCCTTTTTGCGGCCCGTCACCTTCACCAGCACCTCGGGCGCTTTTCGAACGACGCGGGCCAGCACGGAACGGGCGTCTGTACGGGGCACCACCACCTGTCCTACATCCTTGCCGAACCCCTTCTGGTTCAGCAGGCGCTCGGCATATTTGAGATTGGGATCGCCAAACACACGCGGCTTGAAGACCGGCTTCAGCACGCCCCACAGTTCGTCCTCGCGCTCGCCGAACAACATCAGTCAGCCACCTTCCAATAGCTGAGGTCGCCGCGCAGGGCTTCACCCAGGGCGGCGATCTGGTCGTTGACCTCCTGACGCATCTCGATGATGCGTCGAAGCTCGCCCTCAATCTGCAGCCCATTATCGGCCAGCGCTACCGCATTGCCAGCGCGCGTGGCCTGATTGAGATTGCGGCCGATCCGCTGCAACTGCTTGCGCACCAGGCCGAGGTTCTCACGAAAACCCGCGTCGATACTGCCCTTCAGGCCTAGATGGCGGCGGGTCAGGGCCTTGACCCACCCTGCGCGATCCGTTCCGCGATCCGCCGCCCGTGTTTCCAACACCGCCATCTCTGCATCAGTCAGGCTGATGGTGACCCGGTTGGTGCTGCGCTCCGCTTGGGGTTGCGCAAGTGGCGCATAGCCTGCCTGCCGAAGAACCTGCGACAGGACAGATCGAAGCAGGGCGCTGCGCCCTCCCCTGCCCGCGGCCAGCGCGTCGAATGCGTCGAGCGTGGCCCGGTCCAGCCGAATGGTGAGGTGCGCTTTGCCATCCTGAGATGTGTTTGCAGTTGTCATCCTCGTCCCTTGCGGTGATGCCACTGTGTTACAACTGCGACTCTAACCCCTATCCTGCCATCAAAGCAACCCCTTATAAAATCATGCGAATCTGTGGCGCGGGCCACAGTCCTCTACCATGGCCGGAACGCTTAAGGACGCGGAAAAGAAGGGGAGCTGGGATTTAACGATCGAAGCGGACGAGGCGCGGCTGGTCTTCGCCCTCGAAGTGGATCAGCGCCTCAACCAGGCGGCCACTCTTGCCGCCGACCACAATAGCGCGTGCTCCATCGGGGCACTCCGCTCCCGGGCCGGACCGCTTCGGCTCGGTCTGCATTTGCGGTGTTGCGAGCTCGGGGCGGGCGTCCTGGGAGATTTGCTGTACCGGTGCGACGGTGCCAGCTTCAAGATCACCAGGCGGCACGAGCGCAGGGCGTGACAGGCTTTCGCAGCCAGCTACCGTGACAAAGCCTGGAGGCGTGGCATCGAGAAACGCCATCACGGTTTCGGGATCGTTGGCGGCGGCTTTCATCAATGCGATGGCGCCGCGGACCGGAATATCATCCAGGCGGGCAGCTATGTAATCAGGTGCCGATGCCAGGCTATGCAGACGGGAGAGCCGCGCCCGGTCCCGACCTGTGGCGCGGGCGAGATCAACGACGCTCGTGCCCGACGCTACCTGATCGGCAACGAAGGCGATCATGTCCTGTACGGACAGCTGTTCGCGCTGGTCGTTCTCGATGAACTGATCGATCCTGATCTGGCCAGCATCCAGAACTTCGCGGATGATGGCGCGGACGGGTTGGCAGAGCTGGAGGCACGCACGCCAGCGCCGCTCGCCAAACTGAATCATGTAGCGCCCATCATCATCCGCCGGCGCGACGATGATGGGCTGCAACTGCCCTCTGGCTCGGATGGTTTCGGCAAGTGCGTCAATGTCTTCCGATCGGATCGCGCGCCGCACATTATGGGGATCGGGATAGACCTGCCGCGGTTCGAGCAGCAGCACCCTCTGCTGTTGGGCAACTTCGTCCTTGGCAGCGAATATGTCGAAGTTGCCGAAATCCATCAGGCGCCAATCCTCTGCAATGCCTCGTCCAGGAACGCCTGCATCGGCGGCAGGGACGATCGTACATCCTTATCGAACCGCCAGACCGGGACACCGGCCTGTACGGCCTGGCTGTAATGGGCGCGGTCGGGAAGATGCGTGGAAAACAGGTTACGACCGATCTTCGCCTTCAGTTCAGCCAGCATCGCCTGCTGATTGCGATCATTGGCCTTGACCCGGTTCGCGACCAATCCCGCGATCCGGATCGGCGTTTGGCGACCGCGCTGATTGACGGTCTGAATGGAATTAGAAAGCTGCTTGGTGGAATCGGGTCCAAACGGTCCCAGCTCAACCGGCACGATCAAATCGTCACAGACCATCAGTGCTGCAAAATTGATCCAGCTCCACGCTGGCGGCGTATCGATCACGCAATAATCATAGGCCGCCCTCAGCGCCGGGAAATTTGCGCGGAAGCAAGCCAGCGCCTTGCTGTAGTCGGCATCATATTCTCCAGCCATCCGGTTGGAGAATATGGCCCGCTGCAATCCCTCTGGCGCGACATAACCCGGCTCAAACAACGGCTTGCACGAGCCAAGCTGCTCGAAATCGCGCAGAGCGGTCGAGGCGTTGCACTGCCGGTCAAGGTCCAGCACCAGAACACGGTGCCCAGCATCGGCAAGGTGCCAGGCGAGATGGCAGGCGATCGTGGTCTTGCCCGCGCCGCCCTTCTCGATGTTAACCGCGATCGTTTTCATCGGCGGTCATTCCACCATGACTGGCGGGCATGCCACCAGGTCTCGGCATCCTCATCGCGGATCCGAGGGCCTCTGCTCTTGCTACCCGCACCAAGAAACATGACGACGTACAGCAAGAAAAAGAAAAGGCCAGCTTGCGCTACACCGCTCATGTCCTTCGACCTCCTCAAGATTGCCCGGCGGCGGCGCGGCCTCGTCGCGCCGCCGCCCATGGACGAGCAATCAGCCGACGATGAGCCGCACTGGCGCATAGAATAAGCTCATGGCGAAGATAACTCAACGAATGCGGCATAGGATTCAAAGGCTTAAAGGATGGCCTCGTTTGTCCGGGCAAGCCGTTGGGGGCCGCCAAAGCGGCCCCGATCCTTTACCGGTCGTGATTTTCGCTGGCCTTTGCGAGGACCGCCAGACCGTCAGCGATCAGTTCAACCGTGTAGCGTTTGCCGTCGGTCGTGTCGTAGGAGTTCTGCCGAACTCGCCCGGTGACGTGGATCAGGTCTCCCTTGTCGATCTTGGTCGCGCGCTCGATCAGTCGGCCGAAGATCGTCACTTCATTCCAGTGGGTGTCGGTGACCCACTCGCCATCTTCCTGGCGGTTGTAATTGGCGGCGACCGAAATCTTCGCCACCTTGTTATGCTCTGTAACCTTGTTGACGCGGCCAATGATGCGAAATTCAGCGATGTTCTGCATGGGACATTCCTCTTGCTCGATCAGGCCAATTCCTGATGGGGTCTTGAAGGGAGCAAGGCTGACGCGATCCAGAAAATAAACGGAGGCTCCGCCCCGCGGAAACCGTAGCCCTATAGGGCGGTTATTTTCTTGATCGTAGAAGGCGGCCTGCGACCATGTCCCCATCGCAAACAGGAATTGTGCGGTTGAGCAAGGGCGATCGACACAGAATATCGTTCAAAAGCATCAGTGTAGCTCAAGGCTGGGGCGGAAGCGGACCAAGGTGTTGTCCGGCGGCGCCTGACCACCATCTGGAACACTGGGTGCGCGTCACGACCAATGTGAATGTGGCAGTCATGCGAAATGAGCGCTTACGCAATCCGACCGGGCACAGATCCGGCTCTGGCATAATGCCAGCATCTCGAGCGCAGGCTGGAACAAAGAGAACGGACAAATTGCCGTGTGGCGCCTGCCAGTCAAAGGCCATGGACTTGCCGGGCTCGATGCCCGGCCGGTCCAATCGGCGCGAAAAACGGAAACGAGAGAGCGTCGCCGCCGTCCCGCTGCATCAGTAGCTGTCGGCCAGTTTGCGCAGGTACGGAATGAACGATCCGGCCTCTGATGCAGGACATCCGCTCTCCATAATCGCCTTCGCCGATCGCCGTGAAACCGCCGTCCTCATCACGGATGATATGTTGCGGATAAAAACTGCTGAGCGCCCTGGTCGCGGCGTGGACGAAAGCCGCGATAAGGTGGGCTGTGCGGTGAAAATGGCGGGATGGTTGATGGTCATATGTGCCTCCTCATCTCGACCCTTTTTGAGGAGCGCCGCGCATGCGGCTCGTGTCTGGGTCAACGACGGCACTGCCGCCGAAGCGGGGAGCGCAGGAGCCGATTTTTTCGCGGCCGGAACGAAGCAAGGCGGAGTGGAGGCCGCGAAAAAATGGGAGGTGCCGCTCATCGTTTGCCCAATCCCGGTGCGCATGACATAATGGGCAGTCTGCAAGACACTTCTTTGCTGATCGGTCCTGCGAGGCGTAGCGGCGTGCGGACCGAAGGGTCTGCGCGGCACGCGAGCGAGCCGGCCAGGGCGATCAGATTTCAGCGCGAACACCGGAGGGGAGCCGCCCCGCCAGGGACGGCTCCAGTGCTGGTTCACTCGGCGGCTAGGGCGATGTCCGGCAAGGCATCGGCGGCATTGAGGCTTTCCTCGGCATACTCTTCGCCGTCACGAGTTTCGTCTTGGCTTTCGCCCCCCTCGATCTCGACAGCAGCATCTACTGCCTCGATTTCGGGTTCGTCCGGCGTAATAAGGACCGGCGGCAGCCATCCGCGACCGGGGATGCGCTCCGCACAGCTTTGGGCCAGAGTGTCACGCTTCATCTTCGCGCAATTTTCCGCTGTGTCCGCACCACATGCCTCGGTCAGCGCCGACAGCAGCGCCTTCTTGCTGATCCGGCCGAAAAATTCGACGCCGCCTTCCCAATGTTTGCGCATGTCGAGCTTCGCCGCGCGTGCGATCCGGTTGGCGCTTTCGAGCCGTTCACGGGAGCTATATTTACTCTGAGTGGCGTTGAGCAGCGCCCCGGAGCATGCCGCGAGCATGCGCTGCACGTCCTTTTCGCTGAGCGACATGATCCACGCGAAACGATGGGCAGGATGCTTGGGGGCCGCTCCGATCAAATCCGCCACGCCGTCAAAGGCCGACGCCATTTCCATGCTGTTATAATCGAAATGCTGGCATGGCTCCTGAAGGTCCGTCCCAACTCGAAGCTCCACCGCATGTTCGGCAGCAAAGCGTTCCGTCACGATCGGCAGAAGCGCGTCGAGCAGCACGGCAAAGGCGAGCGGCTGATTGCTGGCAACCTCGCTTTGGAGAGCCATGGTTCGCATCCGGGTCAGTTCTTCCGTCATACGGGCATCATAGAGCGGACGAGGCGCAGGCAAGCCGTTGGTGTCATGTGCCACGGCGCGCTGCGCCTTGATGCTATAGTGGCTGATGTTGATCTGCCCCTGATGGCCCAGCACCATGAGGATCCGACCCGATGCTTTCGCCTCGTCAGAGAAATGATGCTCGACGGTACCGATCTGCTCGATTTCCTCGTCAATCTCCATGACGACATCGTCATATTCGGGGTCGAAGTCGGGATCTCTGCCTGCTCCAATCTCGGCAACGCGCGCCTCCCGCTTCGCTGTCAGCGCCTCCATCCTCGCCTGCTCGGCCTGCGTGACGCTGCGGGTCGCCTCATCGCCGTAGAGGCGGTGCCAGCTATAGCTGTTATAGGGGGTTTCGAGGCCGACAACCACGTCGCCCCATCCTTCGGCGCGGGCCGCATCAGCCAGACCGTCGAGCTTCTCGTCGGCAAGCCGCTCCACCAGTTCGGGATCGTCGGCATAGCCCTCCCCCTCGTGTGCAAAAAGATCGCCGGTGATGGTGCCGCCCGCATCGCGATACGCATCTATGCCGATGAACTTGAACAGCTTGTGCTGGGTCGTGAGCTTTTCTTCGGTCAGTAATTCGCGCACCTGATAGGCATTGCTTGCCCGCTTCAAAATTCGTTCCTGGCGGGCATGGTCGTCCGTAAGGGTAAAGGCCTGAACGCAGGCAAGGTCGATCTTGTCCGCCGCAAGCGCGTTCAACACCTTGGGACTGACACCCGCGAGGGCAAGATATTTGCGCACCTCACGAGGATCGTACCCATAGCGGTTCGCGATCGCTTCCTCACTATGTCCTTCCTGATGAAGCTTCCCCATTGCCCGAATAGCATCCGCAGGATGCATCGCAACGCGCTCCGCATTTTCAGCAAAGCTCATGGACGTAGCGTTCTCAGCTTCCCCGACCTTGCAGGGAATTTCAGCATCCTTCGACCAGATGCCGTCCTTGATGAGCTTGGCAATGGCGCGGCGGCGGCGTTCGCCCGCAATGACCTCATATTTGCCGTCCTCACGCGCGGCGGTGACGACGAGGTTCTGGATGAGGCCGTCACTGGAAGCGATGCTGGCGGCCAGCGTGTCGATCCCGGTCTTGACCTTGCGCACGTTGACCGGGGTCGCAACAAGGAGGTTTGCAGGGATATACTGGATCATGTCGTTCACTCCATTGGCTCGTGGTTTGCAGCAGCTGCTGCAAACCCGAGGTCGCGCGGAGCAGCAGGGGTGTGGGGGGCAACGGGAATCTGCCAGGAGTGGTGCGGGCGCAGCGCGCGAAGCGTAAGCGAGCCTCGGTCCTGCTGATTGCCGTTGCAGGGGAGAGGGCGGCGGCGCCCCCTCTCCCCCAACAACAAAACAGCGGGAATGCTGCGGTACGCGACCTTGATAGATTTTGGCAGCGTGTTCGCCAGCCAAGGATTATTGCGTGGCACTCATGATTAAGTCGCCGATAAGGATCAATCTACCCGGATGGATTTTTGCCACAGAGCCGAGGGTTATGACCGACTGTTCTTCTGTTCGATAGAAGCACAGCATAGCACAATGTCTGCCTATCATGACTTGAATAAGATCGATGAACTTATCACGACGTTGATCGGTGGCGTCAAATGATATGAACATTCCGCCGACAGGGCGAAATCTACGGTGATCCAGCGATTCTCTACCGAGCTCGCGGCGGGCACTCTGCCGTGAAGCTACTTCAGCAAACCAGCCGGAGTCTGGGAGGGAAGCCCGATGATTTTGGGTCGGCGGACAAATGACCCGCATTCAGTTCTAATCACGCTTCACGAGGCGCATTCCCCGAAATGGGGGGCGTTGCGGGGGTGTCCCCCGCATCAGGGGGTAGTGAGAGACGCGGAACGCGGCTCGCGCTCAGGGGGAGCCGTCCCCCCTCGACCCTATATGGTTAGGTCTATTAGATTTTGGCGACCTTCAAGCTCCCGCCGGCTGCCAGGCGCTCGTAAGTCCAAATCCCCCTGCTGAAATTCCGCCGGTGCATCACGCGAAAGCAATGACCGCTCGGTTCCCTGACACGACGACCATAACCGCCCTGCTATGCGCGATAATCCGACTCTTCCCGTTCACTGGGCGGATGCCAGTGAACACAGCGCAGACATGCCGCATCCGCTGGCAAGCGGGGCGGCTCCGCTGCCGCCGCGCCATCATCGAGCGGCGGCCCGCCATTATGGCGGAAGCCCGAGGCGCTCATGGCTGCTCTTCCTTCGGTCGGACATCGCCCAATGTGATGGTGAAACCGGCGCGGGCAAGTTCGTCGCACAAGGCGCGCTTGCGTGTCGCGCCCTCCCCTTGCGACGCGATGTACGAACAACGGCGATGATGAAAGGCAAAGCCCGCGCGTTTCAGGCAGCAGCGAAAGCGCTGCTGGGTTTGTTCGCTCCAATCGCAGGTTCCGCCATAGTTGCGGAAGGCGGCAACGGCATGGACAGCGCCATAATTTTCGTCACGCCAGCGAAGTTCGATCTTGGGGGCAGCTTTGGGCATCGGTCAATCTTTCAGAAGAAGCGAAGAAACGGGCGGCGCCGTCGTCCGCCCGATCGGGGTCAAGCGGCGCGCGCGATGTCGGGCGCGGCCATCCGGGCAAGGATGAATTCGCTGGCGGCCTGCGCGGCGGTCGCGGCGCGGAAGATGGCGCGCTTATCGTTGCGAAGGGCGGTCAGCCACGAGGCAATATAGGCGGCATGGTCGTCGCGCTCGGTCGGTTCCATGCCGAGCTGCGCGCAAAGCATGGCTGCGCCGACCTCCGCGACCATCTCTTCTGCCGCCCGGATTTCCGTTGATTTTCCATAGTCATAGAGGGTTTCACGGTTGAGCCGTGACCTATGGCCGCTGCTGTGAACTGTCTCATGGCCAAGCGTGGCGTAAAAGGCATTGCCGCTCACGAAATCAGCAAAGGCAGGCATGCGGATGCTATCGGCGGCCGGGTTGTAATAAGCGCTATTGCCGCCCTCGCTGCAAGGAACGCCATAGCGGGCAAAGGCTGCCTCCAGTTCTGGGTCGCGCTGGTCGCGGTTCTTCACTTCGACACGCGGAACGGGATATTTGGTCATGTCCAAGCCGTCGATTTGCTCGACGTTGAACACGACATATTTTTTCAGGTAGCTGCGGGCGCGGTCTTCGCTCTCGCCCTCCCCTGCCCCCTCCTGCCCGGCTTCCTCATCCTTGGGCGTGAAGCTTCCGGCATGGACGACAAGGTTTCCCTTTTCCCCCTTCCTGACCTGCCCTCCCAGTTCGCTGGCCTGCCGATATGTCATCCAATAGGGATTGGTGTAACCGTGCGTCATGGTGGCGGACCACAAAAGCAGCACATTCACACCACGATAGGCGGTCCCTTCGTGGCGCAGCGGAAGCGAGGCCGCGCCCGATGCCCAGCGTGGCGACCATGGGCGGGTGCCAGCTTCCAACATGGCGATGATCTGGTTGGTGACTTCCTCGTAAACATCGATGCGCTCGGCCTTGGTGCGGGGCGCTGCGGTTTTGCGGGTCATGTCGTCTATCCCTTGTCTGAAAGATGGAGCCGAAGGCGATGGCGCGCCATCGGCTTCTGCCTGCTGGCGAAGCGGGTCGGGGAATGGCGCAATTGAGGGCTGATCGCGGCGGGAGGGGCATCACCCGGCTGCACGGAGCGCCAGCGCAGGAAGGCGGGGATACCGCCGCGATCACCAAGCGGGGCCGCGCAGCGGAACCGACGGCCAGGCCCTTGCGCCAGGGGGCCGGAACAGGCCCCGGAAATTACAATGAGGCGCGGCGGCCATGCCGCCTCCGCTTGTCGCAGATCGATCAGCCGCCTAATCTGCTAGGCCTATGAGCCCTATCGGTCGCATCTTCCCACATTGGTCCACTAGCTGGAGCCGGCTAGCGCGATCCAATGCGCTGGTCCGCTCGCAATGCCGGGCGTGCGGCCTGCAATTGCGGGTCGATCCCGCCATCCAGGCGCTGCGCTTTGGCGCATCCGCCTCGCCCGTCGACCAGCTCGACCAATGCCAGGTGGTGGGCTGCCACGGCCAGCTCTTCTTCATGGTGGCGCGCAGCTATGGTCGCCAATGGCTCACCATGGTCTCGCGCGACGATCTGCGCGCAACATTGGAGCGCGCGGCCCCGGCGGCCAATGCGGTGTCGCTCGATCTGGTCGGCACAGGTCGCGCGCACCGATAAAAAGGAAATCCACCACCCAAGCGCGCCCGTCGCCTGCGGCGGGCGCGCCGTTTTTGTGGGTGAGAGCATGGATCATCCTGACGCTGTCCGGCGCGACGGCCTTGGCCGTCGCGCTCGGTGCCGGGATCAATATTCGTCGGCGCGAAGGATGGTGAGGACGCGGGCCGTCTGCGCGGGATCGGACGGGTCGCTCGATCCCCATTCGAGCTTGGGATCATAATAATCGATCTTCCAATAGCAGCGGGTTCCTTCCCAATCGAAGGCCCCAAAATCACGCTCATCATGGGGATCATTATCCTCGGAAAAATCATTATATTCCCGCACGAGGCGGAGAAGCTCGCACTGGCGACGATAGGCGGTCCACTGAGCAACCTCGCCAATCATGGCGGAAATGCCAGCGGTCACGACGATCTGGTTGAAGCCCTGCATCCGGTAGATATTGTGGCGCATGGCATCATTGAGGGCGGCGATGGTGGCGGTCTTGACCGCTTGATCCGCCGCGTTTTCGTGAGTCATGTCGTCTATCCCTTGTCTGAAAGATGGAGCCGAAGGCGATGGCGCGCCAT
>CAMPIM010000008.1 GCA_946886365.1 uncultured Novosphingobium sp. | reverse complement strand
AACCGCGAATCGCAATCGACGCGATGGGCGGGGATGAAGGCGTGCGCGTGATGATGGCGGGTGTAGCGCTCGCCCGTCACCGCCACGAAGGGCTACGCTTCACCCTTTTCGGAGACGAGGCGCGGATCAAGGCCGCCCTCGACAATCATCCGAATCTGCGGGCCGCTTCCGAAGTGGTGCACGCCAGCGATGTCGTGTCTGCGGGGGATAAGCCCAGCGCCGCCATCCGCAAGAAGGCCAGCTCCATGAGCATGGCGATCGCTGCGGTGAAGGCTGGCGAGGCGGGCGCTGCGGTCTCGTCGGGTAATACCGGCGCGTTGATGGCGATGGCCAAGCTGGCGCTGCGTACCATGCCGGGCATTGATCGGCCCGCTCTGGCGGCTTTGCTGCCTACGCTCGGCGACAATGACGTGGTCATGTTGGACCTGGGCGCCAATACAGAATGCGACGCCCGCAACCTGGTGCAGTTTGCTGTGATGGGCGCGGCCTATGCGCGCATCGCTTTCGACCTTGAACGCCCGCGCGTTCGCATCATGAACATCGGCACGGAAGACATGAAGGGCACGGAAGAAATCCGTGACGCTGCCGCGATTCTGCGCGCTGCGACGAGCCTGCCCCTCTCGTTCGATGGCTTTACCGAAGGCGACAAGATCGGGCGCGGCGAGGCCGATGTGATCGTCAGCGACGGTTTTTCCGGCAATGTGGCGCTGAAGACGGCGGAGGGCACGGCCCGATTCGTCACCGACCTGCTGCGCACCGCCTTCACCAGCTCCATCCGGTCCAAGATCGGGTTCCTGATTTCCAAGCCCGCCATGCACCTGCTCAAGCATCACCTGGACCCCAACAACCATAATGGTGCGGTGTTTCTGGGCCTGAACGGTGTCGTGGTGAAAAGTCATGGCAACGCCAATGACAAGGGCGTTGCCAATGCCGTCCATGTCGCTGCGCGGCTGTTGGAAGAAGATATTACGCGGCGTATCGCCGCCGACATGGCGGGCGTCAGCGCGCTTTCGGCCGTGGCGTCCAAACAGGAGCTCGCCGCAAAGTGATTCGCAGGTCCGTTCTTCTGGGTACGGGGTCGGCTCTCCCGGTTCGCGCTGTCAGCAACGCTGAACTGGCGGAGACCGTGGACACGAGCGACGAATGGATCGTCGAACGCACCGGCATCCGCAATCGCCACATCGCGGGCGACGGCGAAACGACCGCAAGCCTCGCGACCGATGCCGCTCGCGCGGCATTGGATGCGGCGGGCTTGGCGGCGCAGGATATCGACCTGATCATTCTGGCGACGGCCACGCCGGACCAGACCTTTCCCGCCAGCGCGACCATTGTGCAGGCAGCGCTCGGGATCAATGATTGCGTCGCCTTCGACGTCGCGGCGGTGTGCTCGGGCTTTCTCTACGCGGTGACGGTGGCGGACAGCATGATCCAGTCTGGCGCCGCGCAAAAGGCGTTGGTGATCGGGTCGGAGACGTTCAGCCGCATTCTCGACTGGGAAGATCGGACGACCTGCGTCCTGTTCGGGGACGGCGCGGGGGCGATCATACTGGGCGCTGAGGAAAGCACGGACGGAGCGCGCGGCGTATTGGCTTCAAAGCTGCATGCTGACGGTCGGCATAACCAGCTTCTCTATGTCGATGGCGGGCCTTCGACGACGAAGACGGTCGGCAAGCTGCGCATGAAGGGGCAGGAAGTCTTCCGCCATGCGGTCGTCAACCTCGCCTCGGTACTGACCGAGGTCATGGAAATAGCGGGGCTCGGCACCGATAAGATCGACTGGCTGATCCCTCATCAGGCAAATGCGCGCATCCTGGATGCCACCGCGCGGAAGTTGAAGCTGTCGCCCGATCGCGTAGTCATGACGGTGGATCGCCACGCCAATACTTCCGCCGCTTCGGTGCCATTGGCGCTTGATCTGGCCATGCGTGACGGCCGGATCAAGTCCGGCGACCTGCTCGTGCTGGAGGCGATGGGCGGGGGCTTTACCTGGGGCGCTTGCGTCCTTCGGGTCTAAGCCAAGGCATCTACCCGGAATTCTTTGACTTTCTTCGGCGAGTCATCTTGCCGAATCACTCAGCTTATCGCACAATTTACCATTGTCGTCGGCATTGACCCGGCGAATGAAGGTGGGGACGTTCGATGACTGGCAATGGCACCCTGACACGCGCAGATCTGGCGGAAAGCGTCAATCGTCATATTGGCCTTTCACGATCCGAGGCCGCGGCGCTTATCGAATCCATATTGGAACATATGACCTCCGCACTGGAACGCGGGGAAAATGTGAAGATATCGAGCTTTGGCACCTTCGTTCTGCGCGACAAGACCCAGCGCATGGGCCGTAATCCCAAGACAGGGGTTGAGGTGCCCATCGAACCGCGCCGCGTGCTGACCTTCCGCGCCAGCCAGACCATGCGGGACCGCGTTGCCGCATCCTGATAGGTTAGGCCCTAAGGATAGCCGACAGTTAATCCCGCGCATGGTTGACCTTTGCGCCCTGATAGGTGCAACATCGGACCCATGGAAAAGGCAGAGGGTGCGTTCCTGACGATTAGCGAGCTGTCCGGGGAACTGGGGCTTCCGCAGCATATTCTGCGTTACTGGGAAACGCGTTTTCCCCAACTGCGTCCTCTCCAGCGGTCGGGTAATCGCCGCTATTACAGGCCAGCGGATGTGGCGCTGGTCAGGCGCATCAATCAGTTGTTGAACGAAGAGGGCTTCACGGTGCGGGGCGCGCAAAAGGCGCTTGCCGATGGGATCGCCGTGGCGAAGCCTGCCGCTGTTCCAGCTCCTGCCGTTTCGGCCAAGCCTGAGCGGGGTGCGGATTTGCTGGATCGGCTTCAGGCGATCCGGGCGGCCTTGGCGAAGGCTATTGGGGAGTAAGTTCAGCGCCTCGAGTTTACTTAGTGCTTCCAGCTCTAACTCAGTGCCGCCCTTTAAACCGGTTTGCCCCAAGCTTGTCGAAGGGCTTTACTGCCCCTTAAAAAGAAGAGGGCTTCGACAAGCTCAGCCCGAACGGAGGTGGAGGTCCGGGTTGAACTCACTCTGCGCCAGCAGCGACCTTGGTCACTTAGAACAGTTGATTTAACGCGATTCCGGGCCTAGCGCCGGATCTAGATCACGCGGGCGGGTGAAACTCATCAGCGTTCCCGCGTTCGGTGCGACGTCCGCCCAGCCATCGACATCCAGATCCAGGACCGCGATGCTGGCCGTCGGAAACTTGACTTCCACATCGCCGCGTAGCGGGCTGGCGTTATTGTCCGGCACCAGTTCCAGGATCAGTTCCTCAAGGCCGGGATTATGTCCTGCCAAGATCACGTTGCTTGCAGTGTCGGGCAGATCGCGCAGGACATCCAGCAGCGTTGCCACGGACGCCAGATATATGCGGCGATCCCAATGAGGATCCAGCGGCTGGCCATAGCCTTCCAGAAAGGTGTCGAGCGTTTGCACAACCCGGACGGCGGGAGAGGCGACGAGAAAGTCGAACTGCATTTTCCGGTTGCGGGCATATTGACCGATCAGCAGCGCCGCCTTTTCCCCGCGCCGGTTCAGCGGGCGGTCGAAATCCCGCTCTACCGGATCGTCCCAGTCGGACTTGGCGTGGCGCAACAGGGTCAACCGCTTCATCTTTGCTCCAGGTCGGGAATGCCAGATTCGTGTCCTCGTTGCCCTAGCGGCATGCCGTCGCCAAGGCCAGCGTGGCAATGGGCGCTGACCGCAATGATCGCTTCGTCAAGGGTGACGCGGCGAATGGGCGTCCCCGGTGGAAAGGCGCTGAGCAGACGACTGGGCATCGCGGCCGACAATATGACGAAGCTGCCGCGATCCTCGGCGCGGCGGATGAGGCGGCCGAAGGCCTGGGCAAGGCGCGCGCGGATCAGCCGATCGTCATAGGCGGCGCCCCCTCCGGCGAGACGGCGGGCGGCGTGCAGCACTGTAGGCTTCGACCAGGGAACGCCCTCCATGACGACGAGCCGCAGCGAATGGCCGGGCACATCGACCCCGTCGCGCAAGGCATCCGTGCCGAGCAGCGAAGCACGCGGATCGTCGCGGAAGATGTCGATCAGCGTTCCGGTGTCCATCGGATCGACATGCTGGGCGTAGAGCGGCAGGCCCGCTCGCGCGAGGCGATCTGCGATGCGCGCATGGACCGCGCGCAGCCGCCGTATAGCCGTAAACAGGCCGAGCGTCCCGCCGCCAGCCGCTTCGATGAGCCGCCCATAGGCGCCTGACAGCGCGGCAATGTCGCCGCGCTTGATGTCGGTGACCACCAGCACCTCGGCGCGGCCGGGATAGTCGAACGGGCTTGCCGCTTCGAACCGCTGGGCACCGTGCGGGAGATGGCTCGCCCCGCTGCGGCTTTCCGCATTGTCCCAATCGCCGCCGCCCTTGAGTGTCGCGGAGGTTATAAGCACGCCCTGTGCGGGTTTCAGCACGGTTTCTGCGAGGGGTCGGGTGGGGTCCAGCCAGTGGCGGTGGATGCCGATGTCGAATTCCCGCCCTTCGATGCGATCGACCGTCATCCAGTCGACGAAATCCGCATCAGCCGGGCCGCCGATCCGCGCGAGCAGCGCGAGCCAAGCGGCGATGAGGTCGCACCGCCAGCCGAGCGAGGCAATCGCGCCTTCGATCCGTGCGCGGGCTGCGCCGTCGAGCCAATCGGGCGCATCCTCGATGACTGCCTCCAGCCGTTTGCCGAGCCGGTTGAGCGGCCGCAGCAAAGCGTCGAGCGCGAGCGCCGCCTCCTGCGCGGCTTCGACCAGCGGGCCGTCGGGGTCGGCAACTTCCGTTTCGAGGCCATAGCCTGCGTCCGCCTCCCCCACGTCGGCGGCGCGGGCATAGACGGTGCCGCGCACTGCGGCGAGCAACTGTTCGAGTGGCCCGAACGGCTCTCCGGCAACGATCCGTTTCAGCCACTCATCGGCTGGCAGCGCGCGCGCGGCGTCCGCCGCCGCGCGGATCGCCTGGCCGCCTTCCTCGTCATAGCTGGCCAGATCCGAAAGGCGGGCGGCAAGACCGCGCCGCCGACCGCGCGAATTGCCTTCAGGTCCCATGACCCAGCGGCGCAATTCGATGGCTTCCTGCCCTGACAAGGCGACGGAAAAGGTGGAGTCGGCCGCGTCGAAAAGGTGATGGCCCTCATCGAAGATGATGCGCTGGGGCCGCTGGCCTGTCTCACGACCGCGCGCGGCGTTGATCATGACGAGGGCGTGATTGGCGATGACGATGTCCGCGTCGGCCGAGGCGCGCGCCGATCGTTCGATGAAGCATTTTCGATAATGCGGACAGCCCGCGTAGATGCATTCGCCCCGGCGGTCGGTCAACGCGGTCGATCCATTGCGGCGGAACAATGTCGGCAGCCAGCCCGGCAGGTCGCCGCCGACCATGTCGCCGTCTTTGCTGAACGCCGCCCAGCGCGCGACGAGTTGGGCCAGGATAGCCGCGCGGCCGGAAAAACCGCCCTGCAATGCATCTTCCAGGTTCAGCAGGCAGAGGTAATTTTCGCGCCCCTTGCGTACGACGATCCGCCGCGCTGCCGTTGCCGGATCGGGGAAGAGGCGCAGGCTTTCGCGGTCAAGCTGCCGTTGGAGCGCTTTGGTATAGGTCGATATCCACACCGTGCCTTGCGCCTGCGATGCCCAAAGCGAGGCCGGGGCGAGATAGCCCAACGTCTTGCCGATCCCGGTGCCAGCCTCTGCGAGCAGCATGTTGGGCTGATCCCGGTGCTGGCGCGGACGGAAGCTTTCCACGGCCGCTGCCGCATAGGCGCGTTGTCCCGGCCGGGCTTCCGCCGCGCTGCCGGTCAGATGCGCGAGTCGCGCCAATACCGCCTCTTCATCGAGGGAGATGGTGCGCGGCGCGGGGCGCGGCGGCGTTTCCTCCCATTCGGGCAAGCGGGAGAAAAGCCAGCGTTCCGCTTCGGACGGTCGGCTTATCCGGGGCGCGATCAGCGGCGCCCATGGCCAGCGGAGGCGGTGCAGCGTTTGGGCGGAAGTCCAGCCGCCTTCCCGCTCGGTCCATGAAGGCGATCCGAGCATGTCCAGCAGCGCGGCGGTGGCGGCTTGTAGCAGCTGCGGAATGTCCGCTTCACTGCTCGGCCGTTCCAGGCCGAGCGCTTCGGCAAGGCCCTTGGGCGTGGGAACAAGGAAGCGGGCCGGGTGGACGAAAGCCCAGAGCTCCAGCAGGTCCAGGCCGTTCAGCTCGGGATAGCCGAGCCTTTGCCCCGTCAGCGGCGCATTGAGCAGCAAAGTGGGTGTCTCTGCGGCGCAGGCGATGGCCGCTCCCTTTGCGACTGCCCGGGTGTCTTCACCCTCGCGCAACCAAATCCCACCATGGCTGGCATGAAGGGCGGGCAGGGCAATGGGGTCGATCACTCCAATCGCTTAGGCGACAGGGAACAAAAGGGAAACCGGAAAAAGGCTCAATTCAGCTTGCGCGGCGGCCAAATCCGGTTGGCTGCGAGGAAAAGACGCGCGGGGCAAAGCCGCGTCCGCCGCTGTGCGGAAAGACGTTCCATTTCCGGCCTTCCAAGGCTAGGGGCGTGTGCATCATGACCGTGTCCGATATCCTCCGCACCGCCGCTCTGGCGTCCAAGGCCTGGCCCTATGAAGAAGCGCGCAAGCTGCTGAAGCGCTATCAGAGCGGCGCTCCTGACAAAGGCCATATCCTGTTCGAAACCGGCTATGGCCCGTCCGGCCTGCCGCATATCGGCACCTTCAACGAAGTGTTGCGCACGACGATGGTTCGCAACGCCTATCATGCGCTGTCCGATATACCCACGCGCCTGATCGCGTTCAGCGACGACATGGACGGGCTGCGCAAGGTGCCCGACAATGTGCCGAACCAAGCGATGCTGGCGGAACATCTTGGCAAGCCGCTGACCCAGGTGCCCGACCCGTTCGAGAAGTTCGAAAGCTTCGCCCATCATAACAACGCGACGCTGCGCGAATTTCTGGACCGCTTCGGTTTCGATTATGAATTTGTGTCCGCGACCGACCGGTACAAGTCCGGCGCGTTCGACGACGCGCTCAAGAATGTCCTGCGTCACTATCAGGACATCATGGACATCATGCTGCCGACGCTGCGCAAGGAACGGCAGGCGACCTATTCGCCGGTGCTGCCGATCAGTCCAAAGAGCGGCATCGTCCTTCAGGTGCCGATCGAGGTGCTGGACGCCGACGCCGGGCTCGTCCGGTTCGAGGATGAGGGCGAGATGATCGAGCAGTCGATCCTGTCCGGCGGCGCGAAACTGCAATGGAAGGTCGACTGGGCGATGCGCTGGGTCGCGCTGGGCGTCGATTATGAGATGGCGGGCAAGGATCTGATCGATTCGGTGACCCAGTCGTCCAAGATCTGCCGCGCGCTGGGCGCCCGCCCGCCCGAAGGCTTCAACTATGAGATGTTCCTGGACGAGAAGGGGGAGAAGATCTCCAAGTCCAAGGGCAATGGCCTGAGCCTTGAACAGTGGCTGACCTACGGGCCGCAGGAAAGCCTGGCCTTCTACGCCTATCGTGAGCCGAAGAAGGCCAAGCAGTTGCATATGGGCGTGATCCCGCGCGCGGTGGACGAATATTGGCAGTTCCGGGTCAACTATCCCAACCAGCTGGTCGAGCAGCAACTCGGCAATCCGGTGCATCATATCCATGATGGAAAGCTGCCCGACGGCAAGCTGCCGGTGACCTTCGGCCTGTTGCTCAATCTGGTCGGCGTCATGGGCGACGCCAGCCGGGAACAGGTGTGGGGATATCTGCAAAATTATGTCCCTGAAGCGAGCGCGCAGACCTACCCTGAACTGGACGCACTGATCGGGCATGCGCTGGCCTATCATCGCGACTTCGTGGCGCCCACGCTGAAGCGTCGCGCGCCGGAGGCCAATGAAGCCGAGGCGCTGCGCAGGCTGGACGCGGAACTGGCGGCGCTGGGCGATGACGCCACCGCCGAAGATATCCAGAATATCGTTTATGCGATCGGCAAGGACGAGGCCTTTGGCTTTGCGGAACTGCGGGACTGGTTCAAGGCGCTGTATCAGACATTGCTGGGCGCCGATCGGGGGCCGCGCATGGGCAGCTTCATCGCCCTTTATGGCGTGGCAAATAGCCGCCGCCTGATCGCGGAGGCGCTGGGTTGACGCAGGGGAACATTAGCCGACCCTAAGCGTTCCTATTCCGGTCCACCCCCTTTCGGACTGATGGTGCGCCCTGTGCGTGCCATCGGCCGCGCCTGCTCGGAGACGGGCGGCGCGGCCAAGGGGACTTCCAAAAATTGAGATACTGGCTGCGATCGCACCGCGACCGCTCTTCTTGTGGCGAAAGAAATAGCGAACGGCTCCGAACCGAAGTCCGGAGCCGCGCTTAGTCGTTAGTTCGGCGTTACCAGAAGAAGCCCCGATGGACCTCCATCACGCGACCGCTGCGGACGTTTACCAGCAGCACGTCATTATAATGCCTTACCCAGCGCAGGTTGCGGTTCGCGGGCCGGGGCAGGCGATAGCGATAGGGATCGCTGATATAGTAGCGGGAATTATAGAAGCCCGGGCGCAATTGAGACCCGACTTCCCAGCGATTGTAGCGGAAGGGCGCGCGCCAGTTGCCGCCGCGATAGACGTCGCGGTGCGAACGGCGATAGTCGCGCCAATCTTCGCGCATTTCCTGCCTGGCGTCGCGGACGTCACGACGCTGTTCGCGTACATCGTGACGCGAGCCATGGCGTTGCGCGTCGCGCAGTTCGCGCTGCTCCTGACGTAGATCCCGCGCACTGTCGCGCACTTCGCCGCGAGACTGGGCCATGACCGCGCTAGGCATCGCAGTCACTGCGATAAGGCCGAGGATGATCAACTTACGCATATATTTTCTCCCATCAGCTTGGCGGCCTGAACCGGTGGGGATCAAACTTTTATCCCCTGGACCGGTTCCGTCACCAACAATGGGGTTATGCATTCCGGCCGCTGAACCTGTGGGGAACAGTGCTGTCAGGAATCAGTCATTTATGTCGCAACTTGTATCACGGCTATGAAGAGGTGCGCTTGCGATCAGTGTACCCAGCGCCGCTCCCGAAACCATTTGGTCACGACATATTTAACGCCATTTTCCACGGGCCGGGCGGCATGCAGGCTCATCGGATTGGGTGAACCGTCGGTCCTCAGGTTGTTCCAGATGAGGATCATCCCTTCAACGGGAGGCACCATGAACTCGCAATGGGGAAAATGCGTCTCCCCGCCGGCTCCAACCGGCGACAGATAGATCATCGCCGTCCAGCTGCGCTGCCCGCCCTTTTTCATCATCGCGGGCCAATAATTGGCGGTGACCGGGAAATAATCGCAATGGGCCTTATATTCCTGACCGACCGCATAGCGTTGACCCTGCAAGGTTTCGCCATTTTCGGGCGGCAAGCCGGTCAGCGCGCAAATCCGGCGGCTGATGCCATCGACCAGCGGGTGCCAGGGGCTAAGGTTGCAGCTGTGGCTGGTGCGGTAGTCGGCATTCGCGCTGCCGGAAAACAGCGTGGAGGGCTGGGCGTCGGCGTCGATCAGTGCGCGCAAGCCTTCGCATTCTTCGGCGCTGAGGAAGTCATGGCGGCCGTAGATTTCAAGGTTCGCTGCGTCGATCCGGCTGACCAAGGGGTTGCGGTCCAGCTTTGCGCGCACCGCATCGCCGATCTTTGCCCGAGTGGCCGAAGCGATGCCGCCATCATCAATCACGTCCGTCATGCCCGCTTCCTGCCGCCGTCGTCCCGTCGGTGCAAATGAAAAGGGCCTGACGCACATGGCGCCAGGCCCAGATGAAATCAGCGGATATGATCCTTCGCTTACCAGAAGAAATCGTGGATCACATCTACCACATAGCCGTCCCGGATATCGACCAGCAGGGCATCGTCATAATAGCGCACCCAACGCAGCGTGCCGTAGGCAGGCGGCAGGCGATAGGACCATGGATCGTTGATCCAATAGTTGTTTGCGAACAGCAAGCTGTTCAGGAAGATGCCTGTCGAAAAGCTTCTGTAGCCATAGCTCCATCCGCGCGGCGCATAATAGCGGCCCATCCGGTAGCGGTCGCTGTAGCGTGAGCGATAGCTGCGCCAGTCATAGCGGCGGTCCTGCCGCCAGTCATTGTCCCAACGACGCTGGCCGTTCCAGCGGGTGCGATCATCGAACCGGCGATTGCCCGCCAGGCTGCCGCGCCAGTTGTTGCCGCTGTCGAGGCGCCCTTCTGGTCGTCCATCCCGACGATCATCACGCCGGTCCTGTCGCCTGTCGTCGCGACTGCCGCGCCAGCCCGCCTGGTTGTTGTCCCGGCGGTCATCCCGCCACTGCGGACGATCGCCAACGGCCCGTTCCCGGACGCGCGTATCGTTGCGCCGCGCATCGCGAAGAGCATCAGGGCGTGATTCCGCAGCACGCCACTGTCGATTGGGCTGTGTCGGAACGGTCTGTACCCGCGCGCGATCATTTACCCGTTCTTGCCAACGCTGCGTGGAAGCCTGGTCACGCACGCGGACGTTTCCGCGATCGCCATCCTGCCCGCCGCCACGGGGTGCCCGGCCTTCGTTCCGGCCAGACTGCTCACCGCCGCGATCGCGCCCTCCATCCTGCCCGCGTTGCGCATAGGCAGGGGCGACGCCACCCAGAACGGTGGCGGTCATCAGCCCCGCCAACATCATTTTCCTCAACATGGTCTTTTCTTTCCAAAAGGGGCGCCATGCCCCGCATGATTTCCCTTTTATGTCTGCCGCCATGTCGCGACGCTGAACTCGTTCGTCAGCGATTTGAAAGAATCTCACAAGTATAGATGGTCATTGGGACCTGGCGTACACAAATCGATTAATCGGTAGAAAATCGACCAACGACCGCCGTCAGGCTCAAAAACTGATCCAGATCAGTGCGCGCCTCGGTGTCAGCCTTTAGGAACGACGAGTGAAGAGAACGTCCAACGTCGGCCGAATTCGACAGGCCTTAAGAAAAGCGACGATGGAAAACCATCAGCGGGTGGATGATCTTTTTTCCGGCTTTTCGCTGGATTCCCCTGCGGAATATGGAGCCTTTCTGAAAGCGCATGCACGTGCGCTGATGCCGCTGGAACAGTTGGCGATGCCCGATTCTCCGCGCTTGCCCCAGTTGATGGAAGACCTTGCATCCTTGGGCGAAACGCTGCCGGAGCCATTGGAAACAACGGCGCATGCGGGCGAAGGGTTTCGGTGGGGTGCGCTCTACGCCTTGGAAGGTTCGCGGCTGGGTGGCGCCATGCTGGAGCGGCGCGTGCCTGCCGGGTTGCCCAGGGCCTATCTCAAGTCTGTCCACGGCCAAGGAAGCTGGATCGCCTTTCAGCAAGCGCTGGACAAGGCGGCGGATGGCGGTGGCCAGGATTGGATCGACAACGCGATACAGGGAGCGCAAGCCGCCTTCGCTCTGTTCGCGGCAGGTGCCGCGGCGGAACGGGTGAGCAGTCATGGCTGAACGCGATGGACAGGAGATGGCCGACTTCGCCGTCGACATCGGCAATTGCGATCGCGAACCGATCCATGTGCCGGGCACCATACAGCCGTTCGGCTTTCTGGTTGCGCTGACCGCCGACTGGCTGGTTTCCCGCGTCTCGGCAAATTGTGAAAAGTTTATTGGGCTGACGCCTGAGCAGATGTTGGGCAAGCCGATCAGCGGGCTGTTCCGGGACGATGCCATTCATTCGCTGCGGAACCGCATCACGCTGCTGCGTGGCCCCGATGCGGTCGAGCGGATGTTTTCGCTGGTGCTGATCGACGGTATTCAGCCCTTTGACATAGCCGTTCATTTTTCGGGCTCGCTGGTGGTGATCGAGGCCGAACCGGCTTTCGCGGATGAGATCGAGGCGACCAGCATGGTGCGCTCCATGGTCGCGCGGCTTGCTCAAACGGACAGCATGGCCGCCTTCCTGCGCGATGGGGCGAGGCAGGTGAGGGCCTTGACCGGATTCGACCGCGTCATGGTTTACCGCTTTGCCGATGGTGGCGACGGCGAAGTCGTGGCCGAAGCGTTGCGGCCTGGCATCGACAGCTTTTTCGGGCTGCATTACCCCGCTTCGGACATCCCGACGCAGGCCCGGGCGCTGTACCTGCGCAACATCTTCCGCGTCATCGCGGACGTGCGGGCAGAGCCGGTTCCGGTGATCCCGGTGCTTGATCCCACCGGCGCGGCGCTCGACATGTCCTTGTGCCTGCTACGCGCGGTTTCCCCGATCCACATCGAATATCTCGGCAATATGGGCGTAGGGGCTTCGCTCTCCATCTCGATCATTGTCGAGGGGCGCTTGTGGGGCTTGTTCGCCTGCCACCATTATGGTCCGCGCCTACCGACCTTCGCGCAGCGTAGCGCGGCTGAGCTGTTCGGACAGATTTTCTCCATGATGCTGGAAAGCCGCGAGCGGGCGGAAACGGCGGATTATGAGGGGAAGGCGCGGCAAGTCGCCGATCGCCTCATGTCCGCGGTGGCCCAGGATCATGATCTGCTGTCCAACGCCCGTTGGCTGGGTGACGTCATCTTCGACACCGTGCCTGCGGATGGCGTCGGCGTGTATATTGACGGGGACGTGACCCTGGCCGGTTTGACGCCGGACAGGTCCGCCTTTGCGGCGATCGTCTCGATGCTCAATCGCGCGGCGGCTAGCCAGGTATTCGCGACTGACTGCCTCGGCCGGGTGATGCCCGAAGCAGAAGCCTATGCCGATCGTGCGGCGGGCTTGCTCGCCATTCCGCTATCACGGCGACCGCGTGACTATGTCGTGCTGTTCCGTGCCGAGCAGATGCGCTCGGTGCGCTGGGCGGGCGATCAGGAAAAGCATATCGAATATGGGCCTAATGGGCCGCGCCTGACTCCGCGCAAGAGTTTCGAGGAATGGTCGCAACTGGTGAAGGGCACGTCGGTGCCTTTCACCCCGGCAGAGTTGCGCGTCGCGGAAGCACTGCGGACGGCGCTGCTGGAAGTGGTGCTGCGCCTTTCGGATTCCGCCAACGAGGAACGGCAGAAGGCGCATGAAAAGCAGGAACTGCTGATTGCCGAGCTGAACCATCGGGTCCGCAATATATTATCGCTGATCCGGGGGCTTTTGTCCCAGACGCGCGACAATGCCCGTTCGGTGGACGAGTTTATCGACACGTTGGAAAGCCGTGTGCACGCACTGGCCCGCGCTCATGACCAGATCACGGCTGACCGCTGGGCACCGGCACGGTTGCAGGACCTGATCGAGGTGGAGGCAGGGGCCTATCTGGGCGAGCGGCGCGACCGGGTCAAACAGACCGGCCCCAATGTACTGCTGACGCCGTCGGCCTTCACCGTGCTAGCCCTCGTCATTCATGAGTTGCTGACCAACGCCGCCAAATATGGCGCGCTGTCGGATGGTGGCACGGTTGCGATCGACTGGCGTGTCGATCCGGAGGGCAGCTTGCTGCTCGACTGGAATGAAAGCGGCGGCCCGGCTGTCGTCGCCCCGACTCGCCGGGGTTTCGGTTCCACCGTCATCGAACGGTCGATCCCTTATGATCTGGATGGCAAGGCGGAGATTACCTACCGCCTTTCCGGGCTGGAGGCGCATTTCTGCATCCCGTCCCAGCATATCGTGTCGGTTCTGCCGGACGTCACCGTTGGGGAAAGATCGAAGCCCGCGCCCGCTCCTGCTCCCGGCTTGCTAAAAGGGCGCAATGTCCTTCTGGTCGAGGACAATATGATCATCGCGATGGATGGCGAGGATGCGTTGCGCGATCTGGGCGCGGAAGTCATCACCGCCGCCAGCGTCGGGCGAGCGCGTGAAGCCATCGATCTGCATGCGATCGATTTTGCCGTCCTGGATTTCAATCTGGGCAATGAAACCAGCCTGCCGATCGCCGACATGCTCGCGGAAAATGGCATCAGCTTTCTGTTCGCGACGGGCTATGGCGATGGCCTGGACCTGCCCGAGCGGTTCAGCGGGATCACCTTGTTGAAGAAGCCCTATTCAGGCGCCACGCTCGCGCAGGCCATCGCTCCCATTATCGAGGCTGGCGAAGCGTAGGGGGCTGCGAAACGCACTGTTTCACGCCGCGTACTTGCATGGTCAGGGGCAGCGCGCGATCTAGCGGTCATGAAACAGCCCAGCCTTTATATCCCGCACGGTGGCGGTCCTTGCTTCTTCATGGACCCCGCCGATCCCGACCGCCCCTACAGCGACCCCATGTGGCAGACGATGCAGGATTATCTGACGCAACTGGTCGAGAGCCTGCCCGAACGGCCGCGCGCGATGTTGATCGTGTCGGCGCACTGGGAGGAGTCGGTCCTTACCGTGCATAAGGGGGATCGTCCGGACCTTCTGTTCGACTATTATAATTTTCCACCGCACACCTATTCCCTGAAATGGGATGCGCCGGGAGCGCCCGCCGTCGCCGACCGCGCCGCCCAACTGCTGCGTGAAGCTGGCTTCCCCGTGGCCGAGGAGCATGAACGCGGCTGGGACCACGGCATCTTCATTCCGTTGAAGGTCGCGCGGCCGCAGGCCGACATTCCCGTCGTGCAACTCTCGCTGAGAAAAGACCTCGACCCGCAGGCACATATCGCGGCAGGCCGGGCGCTGGAGCCGTTGCGGGATGAAGGGGTCGTGATCATCGGGTCGGGGATGAGTTTCCACAATATGCGGGTGCAGGATTCGCAGGCGCGAACACCATCGCTATTGTGGCACGAGGCTTTGACTGACGCGGTAGCGGACCCGGACCCCCAGCGGCGATCGGCACGTATTGCCGCGTGGGAGACGCTGCCGGAGGCGCGCTTCGCCCATCCTCGTGAAGAGCATCTGCTGCCGTTGATGGTGGCGCTGGGCGCGGGCGGCGATGATGTCGCGCAGGTTGATTATGACGACGCCGTGAGGGGATGGCCGGTATCGGCCTATCGGTTCGGCTAGGCGGCGGCGGGACTAGGGCCGCCGGAGCGCCGGGACGGCGCGGGCGGCCTCTTCGGGCGATACGCCGGGGGGCGGGGCCGCCTCTACCTGTTCCTCGCCGCGCATGACCTTTCCGGCGCGCTTGATGGCGCCGCGCAGGCGGGGGTAGATGCCACACCGGCATATGTTGGTGATGGCGGCGTCAATATCCTCGTCACTCGGATCGTTGTTACGCTTCAGCAGAACCGACGCCGCCATAAGGATACCGGGGATGCAATAGCCGCACTGCGACACATTGTCGGCCGCGAAGACCTGTTGCAGCGGGTGGCCGCGATCGGGGGAAAGCGCCTCTATGGTGGTGACGAAGCGTCCTTCGGTCTCCCTAATGCTGACCTGGCATGAGCGCACCGCCTGCCCGTCGATATCGACCGTGCAGGCCCCGCAATCGCCCGTTCCACAGCCATATTTGGTGCCGGTCAGGTTGGATGCGTCGCGCAGCGCCCAGAGGAGTGGCGTGTCGGGGTCCATCCGATATTGGACCGGGCGGTCGTTGACCGTGAATTTGGTCATGCCTCCTCTTCCCCCTCCGCCTGGTGATAGAGGACTTCGTTGCGGATGCGGATGGTGCGCGATGCCAGGCGGATTTCCTGAATGAAGGTTGCAAAACCGCCCGCCTGAAGCAGCATCGCCAGACTGAACAGGATGGCAATGAGCGTGCCAAGATGCGCACCGAACAGGTTGCCCGCAAACAGCAGGATGACGACCAGGCAGACCGCGCATGCGGATGCCACCGAAAGGAAGATCGCGACGTTGACCACGTTCATGCGCCGGTCCAGCACGCGGATCTCGCCCACCATGCGATCATGTTCCTTGCCGCGCGACGTGAGTATTTTGCCTTCGACCAGCCTGGCGCGGTCGATAATCCGGGCAAGGCGCCCCGCACAGACGTTTAGGAAGGCGCCGATGCCCGCGAGCAGGAACACCGGCGCCAAAGCAAGCTGGATCGTCTGCGCGACCTGCGAAACCTGGGGCAGGGGGATTGTCGAGTGAAGTGCCACGCCCTTTAACCCGGCGCCGCTTCCGTCAGGCCGCGCCCTTGGCGGGCGTGTTGATACCCATGGATTTCAGATATTGCTTGATGTTGCGCGCCGCCTGCCGCAGCCGCTGCTCATTTTCCACCATGGCGATGCGGACGAAACCTTCGCCATCCTCACCATAACCGACGCCGGGAGCTACCGCGACCTTGGCATGGGTCAGGAGTTGCTTGGAAAATTCCAGGCTGCCCATGTCCTTGAGCGCGGGGGGCAGTGGAGCCCAGGCGAACATCGACGCCTTGGGCGCCGGAATTTCCCAGCCAGCGCGGCCAAACGCCTCGACCATGACATCACGGCGCTTGTGATAGAGTTCGCGATTCTTCTGAACGATGTCCTGCGGCCCGTTGAGCGCCGCGCAGGCAGCGGCCTGGATCGGCGTGAATGCGCCATAGTCGAGATAGGACTTCACCCGCTTGAGCGCCGCGATCAGTTGGCGGTTGCCGACCGCGAAGCCGATGCGCCAACCCGCCATCGAATAGGTCTTGCTGAGCGAGGTGAATTCTACCGCGACATCCTTGGCTCCCGGAACCTGCAGGATGGAAGGCGTCGGGTTGCCGTCATAATATAGTTCGGAATAAGCTAGGTCGGACAGGACCCAGACGTTATTTTCCTTCGCCCAGGCGACCAGTCGCTCGTAAAAGGCAAGATCGACCGTCTCGGCGGTAGGATTGCTGGGATAGCCAACCACCAGAATGGAGGGACGCGGCACGGTGAAGGCCATCGCGCGTTCCAGCGACTTCCAATAATTTTCATCCGGCGTCGTCGGGACCGACCGAATGGTGGCGCCCGCGATGATGAAGCCGAACATGTGAATCGGATAGCTGGGGTTGGGCGCCAGAACGACGTCGCCCGGCGCGGTGATCGCGGTCGCGAGGCTGGCAAGCCCTTCCTTCGACCCCATGGTCACGACGACCTCGGTCTCCGGATCCAAATCTACGCCGAAGCGGCGGCCATAATAATTGGCCTGCGCCTTACGCAGTCCGGGGATGCCCATCGACTGGGAATAGCCGTGGGCGCTCGGCTTTTGCGCGACTTCGCACAGCTTGGCGATGACGTGGTCGGGTGGCGGCAAATCAGGATTGCCCATGCCGAGGTCGATAATGTCCTCACCCGCGGCTCGCGCGGCGGCCCGCATCGCGTTGACTTCAGCGATGACATAGGGTGGCAGGCGCTTCATGCGGTAAAATTCTTCGGACATTATAGGGCTTTCCTGAAAGGTCTCCATGGGGAATAGTGCTGCACGCACTTTCGCGCGATGCGCTCTGGCTATAGCCCGCCAGATTGGCTCACGCCAGCGAAAGCGGCGGACATACAGGATGCCAGGAGGAGGAAGGTGGCCATGGAAGCGCAGAACCTCAACGAGCCTCATCTGCCTACGCTGGAACAGATGCAGCAATGGACGCAAGTCGTCGGCCGGGCGCAGCAGCTCATTCTGGAGCAGGCAGCCGGAGCCACGGGAAGGACGATGCCGTTCGATCCAGATGCGGTGGCGCGCATTCAGACAGGCTTCGCCAATGAAGGTCTGGCCCTGTGGCAGCGGTTTCTTGACTCAGGCGGCATGCTTCGCGACCAGCCGGACGCTCCGCCTCCCGAAAGCCCTGCCGCGCGCAAGGATCGCCGCTTTGCTGACCCCGCCTGGACCAAGCATCCGTTCTACGACCTGGTCCGGCAAAGCTATCTGCTGATGTCGGACTATCTGCTGAAATTGACGGACGCGGTGGATGGGGTCGATCCCAAGCAAAAGGCAAAGCTGCGCTTCGCTACCAGCGGCATGCTGGACGCGGTGGCGCCCAGCAACTTTCCGCTGACCAACCCCCTCGTCATGGAAAAGACCCTGCAGAGCGGGGGCGAAAATCTGGTCAAGGGCCTCCAGCACATGCTGGCGGACATGGAAAAAGGTCAGCTGACCCAGACGGACGGCACCGTCTTTGAGCTTGGCCGGAACATCGCGACCACTCCCGGCAAGGTGATCAAGGAAACGCCGCTTTACCAGCTGATCCACTACGCACCGACCACGGACAAGGTGCTGGAAACGCCCCTCGTCATCTTTCCGGCGTGGATCAACCGCTTCTACATACTCGACCTGTCGCCGGAAAAAAGTTTCGTGAAATGGGCGACCGACCAGGGGATGAGCGTCTTCCTGCTGTCCTGGAAATCCGCCGATGCGTCGATGAAGGACCTGCTGTGGGACGATTATATCGTCCGGGGCCAGATCGACGCGATCGATACCGTGCGCGAACTGCTCGGCGTGCCGAGCGTTCATACGATCGGCTATTGCGTGGCTGGTACCACCCTCGCTGCGACCCTGGCCTATCTTGCCGAACGTGGCGAAGCGGACAAGGTAGCGAGCGCGACCTTCTTCACGGCGCAGGTGGATTTCAGTGAGGCGGGGGATCTTGGACTGTTCGTCGACGATGAGCAGATGAAACTGGTTGACCAGCTTTCGACCGGGGGCTTCCTGGATGGGCGCTATATGGCCGCGACGTTCAACCTGCTGCGCGGCCGCGACCTGATCTGGAACTATGTGGTCAATAATTACCTGTTGGGGCAGGATTATCCGCCGTTCGACCTGCTATATTGGAATGGCGACACCACCAATCTTCCCGCGTGCTGGCACAAAAATTACCTGACGCAGCTTTATCGCGACAACCAGTTGGTGGTGCCGGGGGCGCTGACCATCGACGGAACGCCGCTTGATCTGAGCAAGGTCAAAACGCCCGCCTATGTTCAGGCGGGACGGGAAGATCATATCGCTCCTCCCGAAAGCGTGTGGAAGATCACATACCACTTCGCTGGGCCTATCCGGTTCCTGCTGGCTGGATCGGGCCATATCGCGGGCGTGGTCAATCCTCCGGCCGCGGGGAAGTATCAATATTGGTCCTGCGATGAACTGCCTGCCAGCCTGACCGACTTCGTGGCGAACGCGAAGGAGACGAAGGGAAGCTGGTGGCCGGACTGGATCGAATGGATTCGCTCTCATGGTGATTCGATGGTCTCTGCCAAAGACGGTGGTCGGGTGCCGGGCGCCGGTTCCCTGAAGGCCATAGAGGATGCGCCAGGCCGTTATGTGAGAGAGCGCTAAGCCTCACAAAACACGCTGATTTCAGACTGGTAAAACAAGGACCGATTTCTCCGCCGATCTTGTTTTGCTGCACTGCACAAAAATTCTTGCGTTTGCGCTTTGAATTATATATTGTGCACTGCAGCAACGGAGAACCTTTTATGCCAGTCACTCCAAAGCCTGCTCGCCGCAAGGCAGTGGCCAAGACGCCCGGCTCTACATTGTCGGCGGCTGAAGCATTGAAGGCCGCGGAAGAAGCGGTGAGCGTCAGCCCAAAGGTTGCGCCAGCGCGGAAGGCCGTGGCGGTCAAGAAGGCGGCGGTTAAAGCCGCAAAGCCTGACCCGGTCGCGATCGTCGCCGCCACCACGGCGGTCGATGCAGCGCCCGAACCGGCTGCTCCGCCAGAAATTGACCCGGCCCCTCATGCACCAGCGCCGCTGGTCGAAGAGGTCGCCATCGAAGTCGAAGAAACCAAGAGCCTTTCGTCCGAGGCCGGGCCGGTAGAGCCCACCATGCTGCCTGCCACAGAAGGAACCAAGATGATGAACGACGTGATCGAAACCGGAAAGAAGTTCGCTGAAGAGACCAAGGCCAAGTTCGAGACGGCCTATGCCGGTCTGAACGAGAAGGCCAAGGCTGGCGTCGAAAAGTCGACCAAGGCCATCGAAGAGCTGAGCGACATCGCCAAGGGCAATGTCGAAGCGCTGGTCGAATCGGGCAAGATCGCTGCCAAGGGCATTGAGACCCTGGGCCAGGAAGCTGTCGATTACAGCCGCAAGAACTTCGAGAAGGCGACTGCCTCGCTCAAGAGCTTCTCGACGGTCAAGACGCCGACGGAATTCTTCCAGCTGCAGAGCCAGCTTTTCTCGAGCAGCTTTGACGAGCTGACCAAGGAAGCCGCGAAGAGCAGCGAAGCGCTGATCAAGCTGGCTGGCGAAGTCGCCCAGCCGCTGACCGCACGCGTTACCGTTGTCACGGACAAGGTAAAGTCGCTCGCCGCCTGATCGGCGGTAAAAGACTTGAAAGAATGAAGCGGCTCTCATCCCCGGGGTGAGAGCCGCTATTCTTGGTTACCACCATCCCTTGCGCGATGACCTGCAATCTGCGCCCCTTGCCTTAAGGGCTGGAATCGCCATATCCTCACCCGTCATGAGCAGCATCAGCAGATATCGGGAGAAGATGGCGGGCCGGGACCAGGATGATCAGGGCGAAGGCCCTGGCGGTCCTAACGTCGGCATCGCGACGCGCACCCGCGCCCGCACCAAGAAGCCGTCTCTCTACAAGGTGTTGATGCTGAACGACGACTACACGCCGATGGAATTCGTCGTGCATGTCCTTCAGCAGTTTTTCCGCATGGACATGGAAGAAGCCACGCGCGTGATGCTTCACGTGCACCAACGCGGCGTCGGGGTTTGCGGCATTTTCAGCTATGAAGTAGCGGAGACAAAGGTGAACCAGGTGATGGACTTCGCCCGGCAGAACCAGCATCCGCTTCAATGTACGCTGGAAAAGGCCTGAACTGCCGAAAGCACGTCTGCCCAAATTGTAAGATGATGAAAGTCATGCTTTTGTCGTCGTCCGGCGCCCTTCATGGTTATTATATATTAAGGATGGTTGCTTAGGCAGAGGGCGTCATGCCTGCCATTCTCCGTTCTCCTTCTTCCAGACTGACGCCGCTGGTTGCTGGCATTGCCTATTTCCTGATGGCGACGCTGGCGATGCTGTGCTCGCGGTTCGAAGGGGGACTCGCTTTTGTATGGGCCGCCAACGCGTTGCTGATGGCGGAATTGCAGACATCGGAAACCAGTTATTGGCCGCGCGTAATCGTGGCTTGCGGTATTGCCAGCATCATATCGACGACGCTGTTTGGCATGGGGCCATGGGCAGCGCTGCCCATGGCGTTCATCAATGTCGCCGAATCGCTGATCGTCGCGATCCTGTGCCGTCGGTTCATTCCCGTCCACCTGAGTGACGGGTCGAAGCGCTCCCTTCTCGTCTTCATCCTGGCACTTTGCATCCCTGCGAATATCATCGCTGGCACGGCTGCGGCGCTTGTCGCCTCGACCCTTACGCCTGTGTCCTTCGGCGCTTCATGGCTGCAATGGTATAGCGGCCATGTGCTGGGCGGCCTGGTCTGCACACCGATACTGACGATGCTGTTGCAGGGACAGGTTCGCGCCTGGACTCGGGAGACATCCGGCAGGCAGAAGCTGGAGGCTTTGGCTCTTCTGGCCCTCTTCGCGGCCATGGTCGTCCATATATTCTATTTCGCGCATTACCCGATGCTGTTCCTATTGGTGTTGCCGCTGGTCGCGATCGCGTTCCGCATCGGGTCGTTGGGAACGGCGGCCGCAGTCGTGCTGCTCGCCGTGATCGGCGGGGCCGCGACCATAACGGGCCATGGGCCGGTGAACGTAGTAGCCAGTAGCGTGGGTGAACGCACCCAGTTGTTTCAGTTCTTCCTTGCCTTCACTTTCCTGCTGTCCATGCCGCTTGCAGCCGAACTGAACGGTCGCCGACGCCTGTTCCAGATGTTGCAGTCGAGCGAGGCCCGATATCGCGCCATTGCCGAACATAGCGGCGACCTGGTGTTGAACGTCAGCGTTGATGGCATCATCCAATATGCTTCGCCTTCAGCGGCCGAGCAGATCGGCTGCGCGCCCGCGGTGCTCGTCGGCCGTTCGGCGGACATCATGGTCGATCCCAAGGATCGCGCGGAGGTTCACGGGGCTCATCAGCGCGCTCTGGCACGGCCGGGCGACGTGCAGACAGTAGAGTTCCGCCCGGCAGCTTTCACCGATGGGGTCGATTGGTGCGAGATGGTCACGCGTGCCGTGCTGGACGAACAGGGCCTTCCTACCGGGGTGATCAGCACGATCAGGGACATGTCGCGGCACAAGGCGCGGCAGAGGGCGCTGCAGCGCGTCGCGGCCGTGGATACGCTGACCGGCGCCGACAGCCGCTGGGCCTTCATCGAAAAACTCGACCAGGAAATCAAGCGGGTGGCGCGAGGCGCCAATGCCTGTCTGCTGATGATCGACATAGATCATTTCAAATCGGTCAATGATCGCTACGGCCACGGGGTAGGGGACAAGGTGCTCTCCAGCTTCGTCGAGCGCCTGCGTCCTGGCTTGCGCGGCGGGGACAGTATCGGAAGGCTTGGCGGAGAGGAGTTTGCGATCCTTCTGACGGGCACCGATATCCAGCGCGCGAGCATGGTGTGCGAGCGCTTACGGAACATGGTGTCCGCGCAGCGCATCAGCGCCGTCGGCAGCGAATCGATCGCCATTACCTTCAGCGCAGGACTCGTTGAACTTGACGGGCGAGCGAGCAGGGCGGATCTGCTCGATGTTGCGGACAAGGCCCTTTACCGCGCCAAGAATAGCGGGCGAAACTGTTTGCGACTTGCCGCCTGAACCGGCCACCGGGCTTTCGGAAAACGCATCTCCGATCCTGACGAATATGTCAGATGATATGTTGTAACTTCATCTGGTCTGGCCTATGTACTGGCTACCATGCCAACCAGCATCCGCTCTCGCCTGTCAAATGGCCGCATCGATCGCATCGCGATTGCGTTGTCGGGCATGTGCGTTGCGCATTGCATCGGCACCGCAGTGCTGCTTGGCGTTCTTGCGTCGGCGGGCGGGATTTTTGAGAATCCTCTCTTCCATGAGGTTGGGCTTGTGCTTGCTATCCTGCTGGGGGCGGTGGCGCTTGGGCAGGGGGCCATGGAACATGGCTTCATGATGCCAGCGGCCGTCGGCTCGCTGGGTCTGGGCATAATGGCAGGGGCCATGACCCTGGACCATGGATGGCAGGAAAGCGCTTACACATTGTTTGGCGTGGTGACGCTGGCCCTGGGGCACGATCTCAATCACCGGGCTGGGCGCTGAGGCAGCCTGACCGGAGCGAATAGAAAAGGGGGCTTGTCGCCCCCTTTTTTTCGTTATCGGCGTTTCATTCTGGTCAGGAATGCTTCCGGTCCAGATGATGATCGCCCTTAACCCAGCGAACCGTCCCGGTGCTGGCGCGCATCACGACGCTATCCGTGGTCAGCTTGCCACCGGGCAGCCGCTTGACGCCTGCGAGCAGGGAGCCGTCGGTGACGCCGGTCGCCGCGAAGATGCAGTCGCCCTTGGCCAGCTCCTTGAGGTCATAAACCTTGTCGAGGTCGGTGATGCCCCATTTGAACGCCCGCGCCCGCTCGTCGTCATTGCGGAACAGCAGCTTACCCTTGAACTGACCGCCGACGCAGCGCAGTGCCGCGCACGCCAGCACGCCTTCAGGCGCGCCGCCCGAACCCATGTAGATATCGATATTCGTTTCCGGATTGGTGGTCGCGATCACACCGGCGACGTCGCCGTCGGGGATCAGCATGATGCCGCATCCGATTGCACGCAGTTCCGCGATCAGCTTTTCATGCCGGGGCCGGTCAAGAACGCATACGATGAGCTCGTGGGGATGAACGCCCTTCGCCTTCGCGACCGCTTCGACATTCTCTTTCACCGGCCTGTTGAGGTCGATGATGCCGTCCGGATAGCCCGGACCCACCGCCAGCTTTTCCATGTAAACGTCAGGCGCGTTCAGCAAGCCGCCTTCTTCCGAAATGGCGAGAACCGCGAGCGCGTTGGGACCGGCCTTAGCCGTGATCGTCGTCCCTTCCAGCGGATCGAGAGCGATGTCGATCTTCGGGCCTGATCCGATCGCGTTGCCGACCTTCTCACCGATGTAGAGCATCGGGGCTTCGTCGCGTTCGCCTTCGCCGATGACGACGGTGCCGTCCATGTAGAGGTCGTTGAATGCCATGCGCATCGCTTCGACAGCGGCAGCGTCAGCCGCCTTTTCGTCGCCGCGTCCAATCAGCTTCGAGGCGGCGATGGCGGCCGCTTCGGTGACACGCACCATCTCAAGCACCAGGACGCGATCGAGAACTGAGCTAGCCTGCACCATGATAATCCCTCTGCTGTCTCTTCGTGATCAGCGCGATAGGGGGTCATCCCCGCCTTGTCGAGCCATCCACCCCGCCTCAGCCCGCTTTTCGCGGCGCCAATGCAACGGAAGGTCGTCTGTGGCGTTAAAAGGCCAACAATGACAAGGGGTCGAAGTGATGATCGCCGCGCTGCTTGCTGCCAGCCTCGTTCAGTCAGCGGCTCATCCTCCTCAACCTATCTCGGCTAAGGCAGCCCCGTGCCAGGCGGTGCCGACGCTGTGCATGTCCGGTCGGCCTGCTTCGGGCCGCCTGCCGTGGGAGGACAGCGCAAGACGCGCGGACAACAAGATGAGCGCCTATCGGTTCGACGCGCGGCCGTGTCGGATAATCGGAAACATGGGTTGCCCCAAGCAAGCCCGTCTGCGTCTGTTCAAACTTGGCGAACCTTTGCGCGAGACTTTGATGCGCAGCTTCGCGGCCCGTTAAACGGCAGCCCTTTTCAGTCGAGAATATGCATGACCATCGGGGTCTGGAGCAGGCTGTCCGATCCCGCGAGCCGCCGAAGCGTATCGAGGACGCAGCGCTCTTCCCCAGCATGGGTGACGATCGCCATCAGCACGCTGTCATCGTGGCTTGCGCCGCGCTGGATCATGCTTTCGATCGACACACCGGCGTCGCGCGTCGCCGCGGCGATCTCGGCAAGGACGCCGGGGCGGTCCTGTACCTTGAAGCGCAGATAGCTGCGGCCAATCCGCGCGCCTGCGTCCGCTGCCGGTTGCCGCGCCAATGCCGAGACCGGCATCGCCAGGGCATCGCCATATTCATCGCGCGCGACGTCGATCAGATCTGCGACCACGGCCGATGCTGTAGGACCATCGCCTGCGCCCCGGCCCTGGAAGAAGAGGCGGCCGACGAAATTGCCTTCGGCCACGACGGCGTTGAGTGAACCGTCGACATGGGCAAGCGGATGATCGAGGGGGACGAGCATGGGGTGAACGCGCTGGAATAACCCGCCCGGTCCATTTTCGGCCATCCCGACCAGGCGAATGCGATAACCCATGGCCGCTGCTTCGGCGATGTCGGCGGCGATGACGTGGCGGATGCCCGTTACCGCGACGCTGCCAAAGTCCAGTTCCGTGCCGAAAGAGAGGCTGGCAAGAATGGTCAGCTTGTGCGCGGCATCGACACCGTCGATGTCGAAGCTCGGGTCCGCTTCGGCATAGCCCAGTTCCTGCGCTTCCTTCAGCACATCGTCGAAACCGCGCCCTTCCTTCTCCATCGTGGTCAGGATGTAGTTGCAGGTGCCATTGAGGATGCCATAGACGCGGCTGATCTCATTGGCGGCGGCGCCTTCGCGCAGGCCCTTGATGACCGGGATGCCCCCGGCGACGGCAGCTTCATATTTGAGGGCGATGCCGGCTCTCTCCGCCAGCGTGGCGAGATCAAGGCCGTGATGGGCCAGCATGGCCTTGTTGGCCGTGACGAATGGCTTGCCCGCCGAAAGACACTGCCGGGCTAGGGTGAGCGCGGGGCCGTCGGCGCCGCCGATCAGTTCCACCACCACATCTATATCGTCGCGGCCGGGCAGGGTGGTCATGTCGTCCACCCATTCATAGGGTGACAGGTCCACGCCCCGGTCCTTGTTGCGGTCACGCGCGGAAATGGCGACGATCTGAATCGGGCAGCCAGCGCGCCGCGCGATCAGGTCGGCATTTGTCTGCAACAGCCGGATCACGCCACCGCCCACCGTGCCAAGGCCGACAAGCGCGACGCGCAGCGGGGCATGGCGGTGAAGATTGGTCATGATAGTGGCTGTCCTCAGGCTGATATAATGCCGCGCTGATAGCCGCCAACGCGCCGCTGTCCAAGAAAAAGGACAAGGACGGCGCGTTCGGGGGTGTCAACGCGCGGAACGGGTGCGGCCGCAATTGCCGAGTGACTGGATGACAAAGGCATAGTCGATCCGAGCCGCCTCCGCGTCGGCAGGGGCGAGCGCGCGAACCGAGGAACCCGGCAGGGTCGGCGGCAGGCTGCAAGCCAGGCGATACCAGAGAAGACTTCCGGGTGCAGGCGGCCGCGCCGCTTCATCGACGATTTCGCCCAGGGCAACGGCCCATTTCGGTTGCTGCCCTGGGCGGCGCAGGATGGAAAGGGATACCGGATCCCCCGTGGCCGTTCGCAGGAAAATCTGCGTCTCGCCTTCGCCTGCTACCGTTCCTGCCACGTGGAAGGCGTCGCCAGGGCCGATGATGCGAGGCGGTGCGTTGGAAGCTACCAGTTCAGACAGAATGGCCTTCACCTGCTCGATCGCCGCAGTCGTGGCAGGAATTTGAGCGTCGCCCGCCACCAACTGGATTTCTCCCGGCCGTCCTCCTGGACGAGCAAACAGGATGACCTGCGTTTTCTTCAGCTTGGGAAGCTTTCCTCGGCCATTCAACGGTGCATCATAAAGATAGCGGACGCGTGGACTGATTCCCCCTTCGCCGCGAATCAGTGACGTGACTTCGGCCTCCACAAAGACCCGTTTTTGACCGGGCGGGACATTTTGGACCGTTTTTTCGGGTAGTGCAATTATGCTGCTGATGCGTGCTACGGCTACCAGCGGAGCCGCGTCTGCCAAATCCGCGAAATCGGCATAGGAAAGGGTGGCGGACTTTGTGCCATCACTCGTCTGGGCCGCTGAAACCAGCGGAGATGCGGCGAAAATGAGGCATGTTGCGGCGGCAGTTTTGAAGGTCATGGAGGATTTTCTTTGCATGTTCGTCCTGCCTAAAGTCATCCGTGACAATGTTGTCACAGGCAAGTCATTCTGTATTAAAATGCTAATCGGAAATTATCCTGTCGATAAAGCGTTTGCGTGCCACGATGCGCCGCGATAGGAGTTTGCGCGGTAGCAAATGCGCGGAAGGGGGCCAAAGGTGGCCAGGGACGACCTGGTCAACTAGGGCCATTTTTGGCTTGTTTGCTTATAACAATGGTAAGTTGAGTTAAGGAGTGTCGTTGCCGAATGGCCTATGCTGACCACTCGCAAGGATCGAGTCGGACGATCTCGATCATCATCGTCGCCCTTGTTCACGCTGTTCTCGGTTATGCTTTTGTCACCGGCCTTGGCATGAAATATGTCAAGAAGGCGGCAGAACAGCTTAACGTGATCGACGTGAAAGAGGAACCGCCGCCACCTGATGAGGAGCCGCCACCACCGCCGCCAGACCAGCCGGTCGAACCGCCGCCGGTAGTTGCTCCCCCGCCGATCGTCCAGACGCCGGCCCCCGCGCCGCCGATTCAGACTGTTCGCACGCCTCCGCCGGTGTTCAATCCGGTGCCGGTTGCAACGCCGCCTCCTCCACCGCCTCCACCGGCGACGCCTGCTACGCGTGCAACGCCGCGCAGTTCGCCCGGTGGCTGGCTCAGCGATGCCGACTATCCCAGCCGCGCGCAGCGTGAAGAACGCTCGGGCACCGCTGGTTTCCGGCTTCAGATCGGACCTGACGGTCGTGTCACCGACTGCACCATCACCTCATCTACGGGCCATTCGGACCTTGACGAGGCGACCTGCCGCCTGCTGCCGCGCCGCGCGCGGTTCAAGCCGGCGACTGCCGCAGGCGGGGGGGCAATGTCCGACACCTATAATGGTCGCATCACGTGGCGACTGCCGGAATGATATTGACGGGAAGGCTGGCGCTGCCGCCTTCCCCTGTTATTGATCCTTTGAGAGGGAAGTCTTGAAAATGTTGATGTATCTCGCAGCCGCAGCCGCGCCTAAGCCCGAGAATCCTTACGGGCTCATGGAAGCTCTGGAACAGGGCGGCACCATTGCCTGGGCAACGTTCATCATCCTGGTCGGCATGTCCGTCGGCACATTCTATATCCTGTTCACCAAGCTGATCGAACAGCAGAAGGTCATCAATCAGGGCAAGAAGGTCCGCGCGACCTTCTGGCGCTCCCCTTCGCTGAAGGAAGGCACTGCCAAGCTTGAAAAGAACTCGGCCTACAAGCAGATCGTCGATGACGGCATCAAGGCTCAGGAAGAACATACCAAGCTGACCGATCCGGTCGAAGCTCATGACTGGCTGCACGGTTCGCTCGCCCGTTCGGAAGCATCGATCAACTCGAAGCTGGGCGGTGGTCTGGCGTTCCTCGCGACCGTCGGTGCGACTTCGCCGTTCATCGGCCTGTTCGGTACGGTTATCGGTATTTACCGCGCCCTCATCAAGATCGGCGCTGCCGGTCAGGCTTCGATCGACGCCGTTGCCGGTCCGGTCGGTGAAGCTCTGATCATGACCGCCCTGGGTCTGGCCGTCGCCGTTCCCGCGGTGCTTGCATATAACTTCCTGCAGCGCCGCAACAAGTCGATCGCGGAACAGCTCAACGGCTTCACCGTCGATCTGCTGGCGCACCTCGTATCGAACGGCGCGGTACGGCCCTCGCTCGCCGCGGCTCCGGTGGCGCCTGCCGCCAAGCCAGCCACGGCTGCGACCAAGGCCTGATTGGGTCAAGCGTCGGTGGGAAACCGGCGGGCGGGCTGCGACCGCCAGGGTTTCCCACCGACCATGGGCCCCCAATGACGGGGCGCCATCGACACGCATGTTAGGAAATTATCAATGGCAATGAGTGTTGGCTCCGACGGCGGTGAAGACAAGCCGATGTCCGACATCAACACGACGCCGCTCGTCGACGTCATGCTGGTGTTGCTCATCATCTTCCTTATCGCGGTCCCGGTCGTCGTCCAGACGGTCCAGCTGCAACTCCCCAAGGTCGCGTTCGAGCCGACGACGACGAAGCCGGAAAATGTCTCCCTGTCCATCACGACAGGCGCCGACGGCAGCTGTGCGGTCTATTGGAATCTGACCAAAGTGTCTTCTGACGATCTGCTCAACCGCGCCGTCGCGAAGCTCGAAGCAGACATCAAGAAGGCGGGCGGCGTTGAAAATATGACGCCTGAGGATCTGCCCGAAGTGCATATTCGCGGTGACATCAATACTCCCTATCGGTGTATTGGCGGCACGATCTACACGATGCAGCGCGCCGGTTTCCCCAGGGTCGGCTTCATCTCCGAACCCGAACCGGGTACGTCGGTACGGCGACTGTAAGTTTTTAGGAGTATCGCCTGATGGCAATGAGTGCCGGAAAAGACGACGGCGAACCGATGATGGAAATGAACACGACGCCGCTTATCGACGTCATGCTCGTTCTCCTCATCATGTTCATCATCACGATCCCGATCCAGACCCACGCGGTCAAGATCGACCTACCGCAGAACGCGCCACCGACCGACAGCGTCATCGACCCTGTCAAGAACAAGGTTGCGATTGATGCTGGCGGAATCATCACCTGGAACGGTTCGGCCATCGACCTTCTGACCCTGCGTCAGTATCTGCAGCAGTCGCTGCGGTTGCCGGTCGAACCCGAATTGCAGTTCCAGCCCGATGCTGCGACCCGCTATGTCGTCGTTGATCAGGTTCTGGCCGAGATCAAGCGCGCTGGCGTCACGAAGCTGGGCTTCGTGGGCAATGAACAATATGGAAACTTCTAAGAGCTGGCTACGCCGCCGCCGTCTGGCCGGGAATGTTCGACTTCCCGTTTCCGGGCGCGGGCTGGGGTGACGCAATCAGCTTTTGGTTATCTAAAGGGTCGCTTCGGCGGCCCTTTTTTTGGTCCCTGCCTCAACGGTTCCTTAACCCTAATGTGAGAAGTTCCACCCAAAGGAATGCATCTGATCATGGGCGCTGAATTGCACATGGACCTGAACCAAAAGCGCGGTCGCCAGACTGACCGGCGCTATGTTCAGGTGCCCGTCAAAGTGAGGCGGCCAAGCGAGAACTGGTTCAAAAGCAGCGTCGCCGACTTGTCAGTTCATGGCTTCCTCCTGCAGAGCTTCATGAAGCTGGCCGCAGGTGATTCCCTCTGGGTCATGCTGCCCGGATTCGAAGGACGACGCGCTCAAGTTCTTTGGACACGGGGCCATGAAGCAGGTTGCCGGTTCGAACGCCCCCTGCATCCCGCCATCCTTGATCATATCGTCAGGATCAGCGGATAAAATAGCTTTGAAGGCCGATCTGCCTCAGGCCGCTGGCGCATCCTGAAACTGAAGGTTTGCCAGCCTCGCGTACAGCCCCTTTTCGGTCATCAGTGCGGCATGATTGCCCTGTTCCACCACGCGACCATTATCGAGTACGATGATCCGGTCAGCGGCGCGAACCGTTGCCAGCCGGTGTGCGATGACGATTGTCGTTCGCCCTTGCATCAGGCGCGCCAGTGCGTCCTGGACCAGCCGCTCCGATTCCGCGTCCAGCGCAGAGGTCGCTTCGTCCAGCAACAGGATCGGCGCATCGCGAAGCAGGGCGCGCGCGATCGAAAGGCGCTGCCTTTGTCCTCCAGACAGTCGGGCTCCACCTTCGCCCAAAAATGTATCCAGCCCCTCGGGAAGGGCGCGCAGAAACGTCTCTGCATTGGCCGCACGCGCTGCTCCCCAAATCTCCTCGTCCGACGCGTCCCAGCGGCCAAAGCGCAGATTGTCCCGCGCCGATGCAGCAAAGATAACGCTGTCTTGCGGAACCATCGCCATCATATTCCGAACCGTTGCCGGGTCGGCATCCTTCAGATCGACGCCATTCAGCCGGATAACCCCGGTCTCAGGATCATAGAAGCGTAGCGCGAGCTGTATCAGCGTGGATTTGCCTGCACCTGACGGCCCGACGACTGCCACTGTTTCACCCGCCGCAATATCGATCGAGATGCCGTGCAGCGCGGCATCGCCCGGTCGCGTGGGATAGCTGAAATGCACCCCATCGAACTGGAGGTTCGCGCCTTGTGGAAGTTGGGGAATCGGTTTGGGCAAAGCAGGAGCGACGATTTCGGGCTTTGCCGTCATAAGCTCATGCAAGCGGCTTGCCGCGCCTGCTCCCCGGAGCAAATCGCCCCAGGTTTCTGACAGCGCGCCGAATGCCCCCGCGACAAGGCCACCGGTGAGAACGAACGCCGCGATGCTGCCGCCCGAAAGCCTGCCCGCCGCGACATCCAGAGCGCCCTGCCACATCACCGCAGTGATCGATCCGAATACCAAAGCGATGACAACCGCCGTCATCGCCGCGCGGAGGAGGATGCGGCGCCGGGCCGTCGCAAATCCTGCTTCCACCGTGGTGTCGAAGCGCGCGGATTCCCGCGCCTCCTGCCCGAAAGCCTGAACGATCTTCATGGCGCCCAGCACTTCGGACGTTACGCTGCCGACGGCGGCCAGCCTGTCCTGACTGGCGCGGGAGAGTAGCCGTACGCGGCGGCCGAGGCTGATCATCACGACCAGAATGATGGGGATGCCAAGCACCAGAAGGCCCGCGAGCTTGGGCGCGAGCGCGAAGAGGTAGATGAGGCCACCCACCCCTGTGACCAGATTGCGCAGGGCGACAGACACAGTCGAGCCGACGATCTGGTCAATGATAGCGGTGTCCGCCGTCATCCGCGACGCGATTTCAGATGGCCGGTTCTCTTCGAAAAAGCGGGGTTCCAAGCGCAGCAGATTGGCCTGCGTCGCCGATCGGATATCGGCCACCACCCGTTCCCCAAGCCAGGATACGAAGTAGAAGCGTGCCGCCGTTGCCAGGGAAAGGATCAGCACGATCAGCAGCAGATACTGAAACCACCGGCTGATATCGCCGCCGCCCATGAACCCCCGGTCGATGACGAGTCGGAAGCCACTGGGAATAGCGAGAGTCGCGGCGGACGAGACGATGAGTGCGGCAAGCGCGGCGGCGATCCGGCCGGGATAGCGCGTGGCGAAGCGCCACAGCATGGCGAGGCTGCCAAGGGACGAACGCGCGCCGCCGCGCGGCATGGACTTTTCCGCATCTTGCATGGGCGCGCGCTTAGCAGTCCCCAGCCCAAGCCTCAACGAGGATCAGCGGCGCGGCGTCAGCTGGAAGGTGTAATCTCCGCCGCCAGCGTCATGATGCGGCGAGCGGCCGTGCGACCGGTCAGTGCGTAGGCCATGTCGCCAGCTTCCCAATAGGCGATGATATCGGTTGCGCGCCGGGCGATCAGGGGATGTCCTTCTGCAGGCGTTTCGGCCTTGTCCGCAAAGAAGGAGAGTTGTTCGCCTGCCGGTGTCACGATCGAGATGGCTATGGCCGGGCTGTCGGGCGTCGGAAAGAGCTGAACGTCGGTAACACGCCAGCTGCGGGGAAAAGATGGCAGGATGATCCCGGCTGAACGGCGTATTTCCTCGCTGTTGAGGGTCGCGCTTTCCACCTGAGACGCCATATTTTGCCGCAACAGGCCAGCACGGTGGGACGCTGCCGCTTCGTCGAGGAAGGGGCTGGCCTGCGCGGCCTGCGGAAACTCGCCCAGCGCGCCCCGGGCAACCCAGCCGATCGCTAGCAGCCCCGCGATCACGGCCGTCCGGCGCAAATGCTGCCAGCCGCGCCCGCTTTCATTATCGTTGGCGACCGGGATCGACATGTCACGCGTGCGCCCAACCAGCGTGCCCTTGGTGCCGTCATGCATCAGGCGGAAATCGATGTGCGGCCAGCGCTGACGCCAGCGTCGTGCCACGATTCGTTCGCCCGGCCTCGCCGCGTCATCCAGCAAGACAACGGCGTTGGGTGACAGCCGTGCAAACAGGCTGTCCGCTGCGCCTCGCACCAGTGGGTGAACCGACCATGGCGGCCCGTCGATGATCAGCAGGTCGATGCGCTCAGGCAGATTGTCGAGCGCATACCAGCGCCCCGGCCAATCGCCGCTCTCCGATGCCAGCGGCGCATGGCGCAGGTCGGCTTGCAGACCATGATCGCAGAGCCAGTTGCGGGTGGCATCGACAAAGCCGCCATGCTGGTCAAAGCTGGTCAGGCGGCCTCCGCCATGCATCGCCAAGGCCTTGGCCGCAACCAATGTGGAAGCGCCTGCGCCCAGTTCCACGACCTGCGCAGGCCGCAAGCGCGCAATCTCCCGCACGATATGGCGCAGGAAACCGACATCCGCCTTCCAGCTGCCAAGATGGGGAAGCGCATCATGGGGCAGGTTCAACTCATCCATCAGAGCGCGTTTGTCGGCTTTGCGTCCACCCGAAAGGCTGGCGAGCAGCCACGGCCAACTGATCGCCCCAAAACCGATGCGCCATGCCAGATCGGACATCCGGCGTTGTGTCGCACCGTCCTCCTGTTCGGCCAGGGAAAGAAAGCCAGTCAATTCGCGGGAAGTCACGATGCACCCATCCTTATATAAGATCTGGCGGGACTATGCGGCCGCCCGAGATTCTCGCATAGAGCCTGTGTCCGGTCCCTAACTTGCCGCTCAGGAAACGTCGATGACCCGTATAATTTCCGCCACTATCGAACGCTGGCCGGTAGCAGGCGCCTTTATCATCAGTCGGGGCGCCAAAACCTCCGTGGACGTCGTCGTCTGCACCGTGAGCGACGGAATATATGTGGGCAGGGGCGAAGGCACGCCGATCTATTATGAGGGAGAAACCGCCGAAGGCTGTGCCGCCGCCATCAACGCCTATCAGGGGCCGCTGGATCGCGAGGCGCTGCTGGAAGTGATGCCCCGAGGCGCGGCGCGCAACGCGCTTGACTGCGCTTTGTGGGACCTGGAAGCCAGACAGGCGGGCATTCCCGTTTGGCAACTGGCCGACGTTCACCCCCCCGCACCGCTGCCCACTGCCTTCACCATCAGCCTGAATGATCCGGACCAGATGGAAGCCGACGCCCGTGCTGCGGCGGGCAGGGGCTTTGCCCTGTTGAAATGCAAGCTGACGGGCGAGGGGGACAGGGACCGGATTGCAGCGGTTCGCGCCGGGGCGCCGGGCACTCGGCTGATCGTCGATGCCAATGAGAGCTGGCACGATCTCGACATCGCTGCGGAAGCGGGCGCTCTCGCCGAACTCGGCGTGGAAATGGTGGAGCAGCCGGTTTTTCACGGGCGTGAGGACAGGCTGGCAGGCGTCAAGGCGCCGCTCCCACTCTGCGCGGACGAAAGTTGCCACACGCGCGCCGACCTTGATCGACTGGGGGACTTTGACGCGGTCAATATCAAGCTGGACAAGGCGGGCGGGTTGACCGAGGCGCTGGCTCTTGCCCGTGCCGCAAGGGAGCGGGGCTTCCGCATCATGGTTGGTTGCATGCTCGGCACGTCGCTCGGGATTGCCCCTGCGGCGTTGGTCGCGCAGGGCGCCGACTGGATAGACCTGGATGGCGCCCTGCTGCTGGCCAAGGACAGGGATGGCGCCCTCGCCTTGCGGAACGGCATGCTGCAGCCGGGCACGCTTTGGGGCACGGGTCAGTAACCGAGCGTCAGGCCCACGGCATAATATTTGGGACCGACATTGCCTTTCACGCGCAGCTTCGGGACGATCGGCATCGCGATGGTGGCATAGGGTCGGCTGTTGTCACCGCTGAACCGAATGCCCGCGCCGATCGTCGCAAAGGCTGGCAGGCTGTAGGTCGCCTCGACCCGGCCATACAGCTTTGCCTCGCCATCGCGCAGATAGACGCCCGCACCGGGGGTCAGGCTGAAACCCGCCACGTCCAGTGCATAGCCTGCGCCGATTTCGGTGCCCCAATGACCATTTGCCCGGCCGTAATTGACTTCGGCCCCAAGCCCTTCGGCATGCGCCGCAGGAGCGATGGCGAGAGATCCCACCAGTGCAGCGGCGGCGAGTTTGGCGCGTGAAATCATCTTCAATCCCCAATCAGCGATGCTGCTGCCTGACCGGCTCACAGGGCCGAGGCAAGCAAGGGGAAGGTGAAGCGAATCGAAAACCCGATCAGGTGAGCCGCGCAGCCCCCCCATGGTCGATGTGGATGGGATCGGGATAGGGCATGATCGTCCGCCCGTCCGGCGCTGCGGTAAAACTCGTCTGGGTGGGATAGGCAAATTCAATGCCTTCCGCCTTGAATCGCTTCCAGATCGCAATGCCGATGCGATGGCGCGATTGAAAATAATCATGCGTGTCGGGGTAGGGCACATCGAAGTTGAGTTCGTAATCCAGCGAGCTCGCGCCAAAGCGCACCAACCCCGCATTGACGAAGTGCATGCCTTCGTCCGTCACGATCCTTTCGAGCAGGGCCGGGATGGCGTCGGCCTTCTCATCGGGCGTCTGGTAGATGATGCCGATGGCAAAGGTGACGCGGCGCTGCTCCAGCGTTTGAAGGCTGGTAATCTCCTTTTGCAGGAGGTTGGCGTTGGAGATGACCTTCTTCTCGCCCGTCATGGCGCGCAGGCGTGTGCTCTTGAGGCCAATGCGTTCGACCCGTGCGGTGGTCTGGTCATAGGTAATCACCTCGCCCCGGCGGAAGGGCTTGTCGAAGATGATCGACAGGGCAGCGAACAGGTCGGAGAAGATGCCCTGCGCGGCGAGACCGATGGCGATGCCGCCGATGCCAAGGCCTGCGACCAGACCCGTTACGTTGACGCCCAGATTGTCGAGTACGACCACCAAGGCGATGGCGAACAGGCCGAAGGTCACGAGGACGCGGATCAACCCCATGGCGTTGGCCAGGGTTTCGCCATGAGCGTCTTCGCCCACGGTCTTGCGTTCAACGAGGCCCAGGATGATCTCGCGCGCCCAGATGGCCGCCTGGAAAACGGCGGCGATGGTGAAGAGGAAGGCCACCGTCTTCATCACCATCAGAGGCGGATTGGCGTAGCTGACCACCAGCCGCGCGGCGACCAAGGCCATGAAGAAGTGGGTGGTCCGGGCGATGGCACGGCCAACGACGTTGGAAACGCCAAGCGTGCTGCCCGGCTTGCCCCTGAACCGCTTCCCGAATTGCCGCAACGCGGCGAGGGCGAGATAGATGGCGACGCCGATCCCGACGGCGATCACTATCTGCAAAGAGTGAATGGCAAACCAGTCCGCCGTGGCATGCCACATTTCCGAAACGTTAGGAGCGCGAACCGTGAAGGCCGGGTCATTCTTTGCAGCCATGGGGATCCCTGAAAAATCTAAGCGGTCAGGCCGCCAGAGGAAGAGAGGAGCTTGCCCCGCATTCTTCCAGAAAGGCGATCAATCCGCGTTCGTAGCGGGTGAGATAGCGCGTACTGCGCGGCAAGCGAAGCCCTGCCCGCCATTGATCCTGTCCCGACTTGCACAATTCGATCAGCGCTGGATGAATATAGCTTTTACGGCTGATGGCGGGGGTGTTGCCGAGGGCTTCGGCCACTGGCGCGACCATCTGCGCGAGCGATACGGGGCCGGAGGCTAATGTTTCGAACGCAACAGCCGAAGCGCCCCATGTGCGGAAATGCTTGGCCGTGAAGTCATGTCGCATGGCTTCCGCGATATAGGCGTTCACGTCCCCGGAGGTGATCGGCCGGGCGATCCCCTCCTCGTCCAGATATTGGAAAAGATGCTGCCCCGGCAAGTCCTGCATCGCGCGCACGAAGCGGAGCAGCCGCCGGTCGCTGATCGTCAGGTCATGTTCGCGCCCTGACTTGGCACGATAGCGCAGCCGCAGCTTCTGCCCGCTAAGGTCCACATGGCGGCGGCGCAGCGTCGTGGCGCCGAAGCTCTTGTTCGCTGCCGCATATTGTTCGTTGCCCACGCGCACCTTGGCAAGGTCGAGCAGGCGGACGACTGCGGCCAGGGTGCGTTCCTTGCGCAAGCCACGGATGGAAAGGTCCGCCTCTATACGCGCGCGCAGGCGGGGCAGCGCGCGGCCGAACAAGGCGCAGCCGCCGTATTTCTCCGCCTCTCGCGCGGCGCGGAACTCCGGATGATAGCGATATTGCTTGCGGCCCCGGTCGTCATAGCCGGTCGCCTGGATATGGCCATGTGGCAGCGGGCAGAACCAGCAATCACGGTAAGCGGGCGGCATGCCGATGGCGTTCAGCCTGTCGATTTCGTCCCGATCGGTGATCCGCGTGCCATCGGCAAGGAAATAGGCCCATCCCCGTTTCAATGGGCGGCGCGCTATTCCCGGCAGGCTGTCATTGGCGTGGACGAGGCGTTGCGGCATTTGGCTCCTTCTCAAGAGCCATTAACCCGCCTTACCGCGCTTGCGTTCCCCGGCCTCGACGCGTGGGGTCAGGATTGGCCTGGCTATGAGCCGGTCAAGCGCCAACGAAGCGCTCCGCTGCTGCGCAAGCGCCAATGCTCAGGATGGCGGCGGATGACCGATAGATGCGCGAGGGTCAGGGTCGCCGCCAATATCGCGGCGGGCATGGCGATCATCGCCATATTAGGCAGCAGCAGCGCGATTGCAAAGCAGCCCAGGGCTGTGGCTGCGGCGATCATGGTGGACCGTGCTTCACCGTCCGGCCCGCGCATCCAGAATATGCAGCCGCTTACCCCTAGCGCGAAAGCCATGGCGAGCCGGGCTGGCTGACCCTGTCCCGCAAGGCCGCAGCCGATGAGCAGCAAAAGGATGAGTAGCGCGATCCCGGCACGGGGCAGGCGACCAAGCAGATAGGCTCCGGCAGGATAAAGCAGCAGCTCCGCCATCAGCACCGCCGCCAATATCGACCCGGCGAGTGCCGACTGCTCTGGCCCCGCGATGACCGCCACCACCGCCGTGGCGGCCCAGGGGACGAGGCGTCCGGGCGCCATGCGAATATGGCTCACCCAGCCGCGCAGGCCCGCGCGGGTTTCCCATCGCCGGTCCGCAAGGCGCAGTTGGAAAGCCGCGATAATGAACAGCGCTTCCACGCCCCATGGCAGGAATTCCCTGCCGATCATGGGCGACGCCAGCACCAGTCCGAGCAACAAGCCATGGGCGATGCCCAGAATGCGGAGTTCTCCGCTCATCATACTCCCCCTGTGATCGGCTTTAAGGGCCGCAACGGAATGGCCGGGGCTCGCGCACCCCCCCGCTGCTTGCGCGTCAGATAGGTGTCGAGGCCGATTTGCAGCGATAGCATCATGAAGATGAAGGGTTGGTAAGCGATGCCGACGAACAGCGAACCGATCATGTAGATGACATGGCCTTGCTGAAGCGCCAGCGCGAAGGGGGCGACCCATGCCTCGCCCGGACCATCGCGGCCCCGATAACGCCGCCGGATCGATTCGGTGCGGATAAAGCAGATGAGGTGTATGAGCAGCCAGAGGGCGAAGCCGAAATAGCCCTGCTCGCCGAGCATCTCGAAATAGGCGCTATGATAGGCGCGGCCCTTGTCAGTAACGAGCCGCCTTTCCATGCGCGACCCACCGCTGTCGGTCACCCGTTCCTGCATGAAATAGGTGAAGCTGTTCTGGAGGTAATTGTCGAAGCCGCCGCCGCCGGGATGCTCCTTCACATAGTCCAGCGTCCACTTCCAAACGGCAAGGCGGGTGGAAGCGCTTTCATCGCCCTGATGATTCTCGATGGTGGACATGCGCTGGGTGAAACTGGCGGGCAGGAAGGGGATGGCGGCAAGCGCGGCCACAGCCAGCAATGGGCCATAGACGAACCGCCGCTTCGACCGCATCAGCATCATGCCAGCAAGGATGACAATGCAGACGAGGCCCGTGCGGGCTTCGGTGCCGATCGGCATCAACAGGCAGGCGAAGCACAGCGCATAGGCGAAGGTTCGCACCCGCCAGTCCGGCGGAAAGATGGTGCCGTGTTTCGCCAGCCAAAGGATGAGCGGGATCAGCGAGATGGCGACGCAGCTGATGATGCTGCCTTCGTACAGGCCGCTATTATTATCGACCATCAGGTTGAGGACGCCATAGCCCCCGCCCGACAGCGCCGTCTTCATCCCGCCATTGATGATGATCGTACTCGCGCACAGAACCATGAACAGCGCCAGCGCCTCCAGCCGCAGCCGGGTGCGCAGGGTCAGCGGCAGGAAGATCGCGAAGATCATCGCCTTCCACACCCATTCCCACTTGGTATGGGCGTTGAGCGGGAAGTCGGCCGTCGCGGTCGTATAGCCGCACCAGGCCAGCAAGATCAGCAGCAGCAATTGCCGCATGGAAAAGCGGCAGTCCGTCTTCTTGTCCACCAGCAGCCATGCGCCAACAGCCAATGCGAAGGCAATCGCGGAGATCGGGATGCGATTCAGAAGAAAGTAGGACAGCCGCTGCGGCGAGACGATGTCGATATAGGCGTAGACGGCGACCAGCAGGAAAGGACGCCGCAGCCCCAGCAGGAAGAAGGCGCCAAGGAAGGCGAGGAAGAACAGATCACGCATCGCGCGATTGCTCCACCTGCGATTCGTCATCCAGATCGGCGCGCGGCAGCAGGCGCCAGGCCGCCAGCATGATGACGCCATGGCTGATCAGCAGGGAAAGGGCGTCAATCATCGCGCGAAGAGTTCTTCCATGGCCACGGCCTTTCCCTAGCGCGGCAGAGTTGACGGGCCGTTAAACCTTTTCCGCCACAAGAAGCGTCATGACTCGGATACTCCATGTGCTCGATCACAGCCTGCCGATGCATAGCGGCTACACCTTCCGGACGCGTGCGATCCTGCGAGCGCAAATGGCGCAGGGCTGGGACGTGCGGGGAATCACCGGATTGCGTCACGGCGCCAGTGGCCCAGCAGAAGAGGTCGTGGACGGCCTTCATTTTCATCGCACGCCGGGCACACCGGCAACCGGCAATCCGTTGCTGCGCGAATGGCGAGACATCGCGGCGCATGCGGACGCGATCGATTCGCTGATCGCTCGGTGGCGGCCGGACGTAATCCACGCCCACTCGCCCGTGCTGAACGCCATGGCGGCGCAACGCGCGGCCAAGCGGCATGACATTCCGATGATCTACGAAATCCGCGCCTTCTGGGAAGATGCAGCCGTTGGAAACGGCACCGGCACCGAGGGCAGCCCCCGCTATTGGCTGACGCGGCAATTGGAAACCCATGCGGTGCGCGCGGCTGATGCCGTCGCGGTCATCTGTGAAGGGCTGCGTGACGATCTGGTTGCACGCGGGATCGACCCGGCCAAGATCATCGTCTCGCCCAACGGCGTGGACATGGAGCAATTCGGAACGCCGGTGCGCCGCGATCCGACGCTTACCGCAAGGCTGGGGCTTGAGGGCGCCGACGTGGTCGGCTTCATCGGCAGCTTCTATGATTATGAAGGTCTGGATGACCTCATCGCCGCGATGCCCCGGCTGGTGCGCGCGCGGCCCCAGGTCAAGCTGCTGCTGGTAGGCGGCGGCCCGCGCGAACAGGCGCTGCGGGATCAGGCGACGGCCTCGCCCTTCGCCGACCATATCGTCTTCGTGGGGCGCGTCCCTCATGATGAGGTCGAGCATTATTATGCGCAGGTCGATGTCCTCGCCTATCCGCGCAAGGCGATGCGGCTCACCGATCTTGTGACCCCGCTCAAACCGCTGGAGGCGATGGCACAGGGGCGGCTGGTAGCTGCCTCCAATGTCGGCGGTCATCGCGAACTCATCGAACATGGGGTGACCGGCACGCTGTTCGCGCCCGGCGATCCGGCGGCGATTGCGGCCGCTTTGGCACAGATGTTCGCTGATCGTGGCTTTTGGGACGATCGGCGGGCGACGGCCCGCGCCTTTGTCGAACGCGAGCGTAACTGGTCGTCAAATATTCTGCGTTATGGGCCTGTCTATGAGCGGTTACTGGCGCAGCGGATCGCGCGCGTTCGCGCTGCCGCCTGAACGGAAACATGGCGGCGGTTCGACTTCATAGGGCGATGACCCCGGCCGTGCTGGCAGGGCTGGCGTTCGCGCTGATCCTGTTGGCGATGCCCGTGGGACTGATCGAGACAATCGTCGCGTCGAGCGGGCTAAGCGAAGCCTTGCCCGCCGCCGCGCCGCCATTGGGGTTGAAGGCGCGCCTGCTCGTTGCAGGATTCGGCGCGCTGATGGCGATGGGCTTCGTAAGTTTCAACGCGGCGCCCATGCCGATGAAAAAGGATCGACGCTCTCGCAGCGTTACAGGAGTGAGTGATATGGGTTTTGCATTGCCGAAGCTGAACTGGCTGTCTCGCGGCCGGACCTCGGGAGCCTCCAGAATATCGCGCCCGCTGATGCGCCGCGCCGACGCGCACCCCGACGCCCCGGCGCGTGCCCCCATCTTTGCCAGCCGCGACTTTGGCGGTTTGGAGATTTTTCCCCGGATTGGTCCTGCGCGCGGTGAACAGTTCGAATCGGCTCAACCTGAAGCGGCGGCGGTAATCTTGCCCGGCGCGCCGACGCCAGCAGAAGCCCCGGACATTCATTCGGCGGTCGATGCCGCGTTTGAAGCCGTGAGCGTCATTGCCACCGATCCCGCCCCCGCATCTCAGTCCAACGACATCCCGCCAACTCCCAGCCTGCCTTCGCTGGCCGAACTCACCGCGCGGTTCGAGAAAGGCCTCACCGATCGTGTGCGCGGCACCAGGACTGCTGCCGCCGACGGTGTCATCGCTGACATGCCGACCGAACAGCGAGTCCCGGTGCGGGATCGAGTCGAGGATGACGTCGATCAGGCGTTGCGCGCGGCGCTTGGCACATTGCGGGCCATGGCGGACCGGACGCGCTGAGACCTGCCGCTCACCAATCTTCGATGGTGAGCGCCGACAGTTCGATCCATTCGTCTTCCAAAGCCGACCTGCCGCCATCAATTATGATGTCGGCGACGAAATGTCTGGGTAGCGTCCATTCGGCTTCCTCCAGTCCCTCGGCAAACCGGGCTCGCCGATCTATGGCGTCCGGTCCCTTTATCCGCAGGGTGATGACGTGCCGCCTCCCCTGGAACAACGCGCTGGCCCAGGGGCGGCTGATGGCACGTTCGATGCTCGCGGGTTCGCCTGCACGCTCGATCAATTGGGCCAGCAGTCGGGGCAGGGGGTCCTGTCCGCCCAGGCGCCTTCCTTCATTTTCGACCAGTTTCCGGCCTTGGCGGAGATGATCCAGACTTGTCATTGACCCGCGCTCCTGCGATATGTGTTCATGAAATGTTCTATACGTCTCTTGATCCGTTCCCCCGGTTCGCGACCTTGGCGCAGGTCGAACACCAGACGGGGATCGCGAACGCTTTCACGGCCAAAGCGTGTCGCCGGAATGCCGTTGTCCCGCAGGAACTTCTCTACGGCGCGAATCAGCATGCGTTTCAATCTCCCTCTCCAACGCGATTCGCCCCCTGCGAATCCCTAAGTGTTTTCCTATTTCTTCCCCTATTTCCTACTTGTCTAGGAAAAATCCTATCATTATGGATGAATCATGGTCGGTAATGGAGAAGATCCGCGCGTGGTACTGGAACGGCTGATTGCTGAGCGGGGGGAGAATTATGCCGACCTTTCCCGCCTGCTGAAGCGTAACCCGGCCTATGTTCAGCAATTCATCAAGCGCGGCACGCCCCGCAAGCTGGATGAGGAGGACCGGCGTGTGCTGGCCCGCTATTTTGGCGTTGCCGAAGACCTGCTGGGTGGGCGGGGGCGTCAGGCCCCGGTGGAAAGGAAATCGCGCCCCTTGCCCGCAGTGGTGCCTGTGCCGCGCCTGTCGCTTGGCGCGTCGGCCGGACCCGGTTCGCTTGACGAGGATGAGCGGGCGGCGGGTGTCATGGCTTTCGACGCGAACTGGTTGCGCCATCTGGGCGTGAAGCCTCAAAGAGTATCCATCATCCGGGTGGATGGCGAATCGATGGCGCCGACGCTCAATGATGGTGACGAGATCATGGTCGACCATGATGATGACGCGATGCGGCTTCGCGATGGGGTATATGTGCTGCGACTGGACGGCGTGCTGATGGTGAAGCGTATCGCGATGGGGCCACGCAGAGGGCTGTTCAGTGTGCGCAGCGACAATGTTCATTATCCCGACTGGGTGGACATCGACCCATCGCTGGTGGCGATCGTTGGCCGGGTCGTATGGACCGGGCGGCGGCTCGTCTAGCTTGGCGAGACGTTGGCGGTCTCTTATGTGCGATGGGCAAGGAGGCCGGGATTGAACGACAATGACGCGGTGATACGCAAGGCGATCGAGTGGCGTGGCGCGCCCATGGCGCTGGCAACGGTCGTATCGACATGGGGATCGGCCCCCCGGCCGCGCGGCAGCCACATGATCGTCCATCGCGACGGCCGCTTCGAAGGCAGCATTTCAGGCGGTTGTGTTGAGGCCGACGTCCTGCAACGGGCGGAGGAGGTCATTGCGGGCCGCCCGGCGCATCTCGAACGCTATGGCGTTGCCGATAATGACGCCTGGTCCGTGGGCCTTCCCTGCGGAGGCGAGATCAGCGTGCTGGTCCAGCCGGTGGAGGACGGGAGCTTCGCGCCTGCGCTGTTTGACCGGATTGCTGATGCCCGCGATGAGGGGCGGTCCCTCATCCTTTCCACCGACCTTGGTACAGGCATCACCTGTGAAGCAGTGATCGAGGGCCAGTTTCACAACCGCTACGATCCGCCGCGCCAGTTGCTGATCGTAGGCGCGGTGCAGATCGCCCAATCCTTATGCGCGCTTGCCCAGGCCATTGGGGTCAGACCCGTAGTGATCGATCCGCGCGGTCGCTTCCTGACAGAGGAACGTTTCCCCGGCGTCGAGCTGGACGATCGCTGGCCCGACGAGGCGATCGCGGCGCGCCGCCCCGGTGAAGCGACGGCGGTCGTGACGCTCAGCCATGATATCAAGATCGACGATCCCGCTCTCGCCACTGCCCTGCGCGCGCCGACCGGCTATGTGGCGGCGCTGGGATCGCGAAAGAGCCATGCCGCGCGGTTGGAGCGCCTATCGGCAAGGGGCTTTTCTGCGGAGCAACTTAAGCAAATCGATGGCCCGGCGGGGCTCGACATCGGCGCGGTGGGCGCGGCTGAGATCGCCCTGTCCATCGCAGCGGGCATGATCGCAGGCTTCAACGCGCGCAGTTGACCGCCGCCCTCAACAGCATTTGCCGCCATTCTTCCCGCCATAGCGCGCCTCCTGCCGATCGCGGAAAAACTCGGTAGGCGTCATGACCGGCTCGCCGGGGTGGTGCATGTGCATGTGGCGGGCATAGCCCTCATAGTCGGGAACGCCTACCATCATCATCGCCATCCGCCGCACCCTGTCGAACAAGCCGATCATTCCGCTGGCACCAGAGAGGCGGGGATTTCGCGCGCCGTCGGCGCATCGGCCCGACGTGCGGCGAGGCAGGTGCGGACGGTGAAGAACAGCAGCGAAAGCACCACCATCAGGAAGATGGCGACCAGTCCGGCGTCCACCCGGTCGTTGAAGACGATCTGCTGCATTTCGGCCATCGACTTGGCAGGGCTAAGCAACTTGCCCTCGTTCGCCGCCGCCGAGAATTTCGCCGCATGCGCCAGGAAGCCGACCTTCGCATCGGCCGAAAACAGCTTCAGCAGTCCGGCCGACAATGTGCAGACCAGCAGCCAGGCGGTCGGGATCATCGTCACCCAAGCATAGCGGTTCCGCTTCATTCGGAACAATACCGCCGTCGCCAGCATCAACGCGATCGCCGCCAGCATCTGGTTGGAGATGCCAAACACTGGCCATAGCGTGTTCACGCCGCCCAGCGGGTCCGTGACGCCCTGATAAAGGAAGAAGCCCCAGGCCGAAACCGTCAGCCCGGTGGCCACCAGCCCCGGCACAATACCCGCTGAATCCTTGAAGCGGGGCATGGCCAGCCCGATCAGGTCCTGCAACATGAAACGGCCCGCGCGCGTGCCTGCGTCAACCGCCGTCAGGATGAACAGCGCCTCGAACAATATGGCGAAATGATACCAGAAGGCTTTCATCGCTGGGCCGCCGATCACATGGGAAAAGATTTCCGCCATGGCTACGGCCAGCGTTGGCGCGCCGCCTGTGCGCGAAATGATCGTATGTTCGCCTACATCCTTGGCGGTTTGCGCGATCAGGTCGGGGGTGATCGGGAAACCCATCGCCGTGACCGCTGCCGCCGCGCTGTTGGCGTCTGTGCCAATGACCGCCGCCGGGCTGTTCATCGTGAAGTAAATACCCGGATCGAGGATCGACGCACCTACCAGCGCCATGATCGCGACGAATGCCTCCATCAACATCGCGCCATAGCCGATCAGCGGCGCGTCACTCTCGCTCGCGATCAGCTTGGGTGTCGTGCCGCTGGCGATCAGGGCGTGAAATCCTGATACCGCGCCACAGGCGATGGTGATGAACAGGAAGGGGAAGAGCCCGCCCGACCAGACCGGGCCATTGCCGTTCACGAACTGCGTCACGGCATGCATTTTGAGCGGCGGCGCCATGATGACGATGCCGATGGCAAGCGCGGCGATGGCGCCGATCTTGAGAAAGGTCGACAGATAGTCGCGCGGCGCCAGTAGCAACCACACCGGCAACACCGACGCCACCGCCCCATAGCCGATCAGGATCCAGCACAATTGCATCGGCGTGAAGGTGAAGACCGGCCCCCATAGCGGCGATTGCGCGATGGATTGCCCATAAATGATCGCCGCCAGCAGGCCGATGAGGCCGATCAGCGACACCTCGCCAATCCGCCCCGGCCGTATCCAGCGCGTATAGGCGCCCATCAGCAGGGCGAGCGGCACCGTGGCGGCAACGGTGAACATGCCCCAAGGGCTTTCCGCTAGCGCCTTCACCACGATCAGCGCCAGCACGGCCAGGATGATCACCATGATCATGAAGGCGCCGAACAGGGCGATCGTCCCTGCGGCCTGCCCCATTTCCATGCGGATAAGCTCGCCGAGCGACTTGCCATCGCGGCGCATGGAAATGAACAGGACCATGAAATCCTGCACCGCGCCCGCCAGCACTACGCCCGCGATGATCCAGATGGTGCCGGGCAGATACCCCATCTGCGCGGCAAGGACCGGCCCCACCAGAGGACCAGCGCCCGCTATCGCCGCGAAATGATGCCCGAACAGAACCACGCGGTCGGTCGGGACATAATCAAGTCCGTCGGCTCGCCTTAGCGCGGGCGTGGGTCGTGCAGGATCAAGCCGCATCACATGCCGCGCAATGTAGAGCGCGTAATAGCGATAGGCGACCAGGAAGCTGCTGACCGCTGCCACGACGATCCAGAGCGCATTGACCGCCTCGCCCCGGGATATCGCAACCACTGACAAGGCGATCGCCCCGACTATGGCCGTCAGGATCCAGGGGATGTGCCGGTTCATCACTCTCTCTCTATCTTTGTTCGTGGAAGGCGGCCGACACAGTAGGGCCACCCATTTCAAAGACAATCATTGATATGGGACGTCACGTTTCCGCCCGAACGGCCATTCGATTGCCGTGCTGGACCACAAAGCCCACCATATGATCACCGGCTGCAACAGCAGGCGCGGGCCGTGATACCACCAGCTTAAATGCATGCCATTCAACGGAATATCGTTGAGCGCATGGTTCAGATTGGCTGGCCATACGCACAGCGCGTAAAGGGCAAGGCCGATCCCGGCGGCCCTACGCAGTCTAGGGACATGCAATCCCGCAGCGCCCGCAATTTCCGCCACGCCGGTCAGCGCGATGATGTCAGCGGGGTGGGGGACCCAATTTGGCGTGATGGCGATGAAGCCGCCGGGCCGGGTCAGATGGGCGACGCCCGCGATCAGATAAAATAGGGACAATATCCAGCGTGACGCCGTCCTGAAGCGATCTCGCTTGCCCGTCCATCCGTCAAGATCAGAGCTGGACCTCCCCTTCATCCTCTCCATCCCAATAATGCGCCCGTTCCGCGCTGACCTTGATCATCACGAGCCCCGGCGTGTCGATGCCTTCATCGAACCAGCGGTCAAGATCGCTGTTCCAATGCGCCTTGAACGCTCCCTTGTCACGGACAAGATCGGCGCGTCCTTCTATCGCCACGAATAGTGGCCGCTGCTTCAACAACCCGGCCGAACCCTGAAACGCCAAGCCAACCTTCGGGTCGCGCTCGATATCGTGGACCATGACGGTGTCGTCGGTGGTGAAATAATAGCTGTCGCCATCATAATCGACGTCGCGATTGTTGCTCATCGGCCGTGCGGCGATCTGGCCACCTTCAGCGCGAGTGGAAAGCATGGCGAAGTCCGTCCGAATGGCGGATCGGCTCCCAGGACTCGCTATCAACGCAATAGGAACATATAGTGAACATATCGACTCGAAAGGATCAGCCATGCGCCATGACATGCGCGCCGACACCAAATATCGTCTCTTTTTCGCGCTGAAGCCGTCCACCATCATCGCGCGCCAGACCGATCATTTGGCAGAGACACTGGGCGGCGGGGAGCGCCGCATCCGGCCGGAGCATCAGCATGTCACGCTGGCCGTGACGGCCGATTATATCGAATATCCCTATGCGGTGATCAAGGCATTGCTGCGGGCAGGGACTACGGTCGAAGCCGAACCTTTTGACATGAGGCTCGACCGACTTAGCTTCAGCAATCGTTCCGCCGCCCTGCGCCCTTCGCGATCCCTGCCGCTGCTCAATCAATTACAGAAGTCGATCATCGACGCGATGCGGGGGGCAGGCGTGGCCTTGCGCCCCGGCTGGACCTTCAGCCCGCACCAGACGCTATTCTACAGGGATGGCCCTCCGGCGCAGCAAAGTATCGACGGCTTCCTGTGGTCGCTCGACCAGTTTGTCCTGCTTTGCAGCCATGTGGGCCGCACCCGGCACGATATTCTTGGCACCTGGACGCTTAAAGGAGACGGGCAATATGAACTGTTCTGATCCCGGCCTTGGCTGTTTGGCGAATGGGATAGCTTAAAGCGTCAGCGGAAGCGGGGCGCCTGCTGCTCCGCTTTAACAGAGACCTCACCCTTCGGTGACACTCGCCAGAACGGCCGCCCGAAGTTCCGCTATGCCCATGCCCTTTTCGCTTGAGGTCGGGATAATCTCCGGATGGGCAGCAGGCCGTTTCCGGACGGCATCGCCTGTCGCCTGTATCACTTCGGCGAGATGGCTGGCCTTTACCTTGTCCGCTTTGGTCAGGACGATGCGATAACTGACGGCCGCCGCGTCCAGCATGTCGAAAATTTCGTTGTCGACATCCTTGATGCCATGGCGGCTGTCGATCAGCACGAGCGCGCGCTTCAGCTTCGCCCGCCCGCGCAGATAGTCGTTCACAAGGAAGCGCCACTGGCGCACCATATCCTTGGGCGCGCGCGCATAGCCATAACCCGGCATATCGACGAGGCGAAAGCGCAGCGGGTCGCCGACATCGAAAAAGTTCAGTTCCTGCGTCCGCCCCGGCGTGTTCGACGTGCGGGCAAGCCCGTTGCGCCCCGTCAGCGCGTTCAGCAGGGACGATTTGCCGACGTTCGATCGGCCCGCAAACGCCACTTCATTGACCGACATGTCGGGCAGGAACTTCAAATCCGGCGCTGACTTGAGAAAGGTGATCGGCCCGGCGAACACCTTGCGTGCTTCCTCGATCAACTCTGCCTGTTCCTGCTCGTCCACTGGGATATCCGCCTTATTTCGCCGGAGCCGCGTTCAGCACGGGGTGGCGCTTGTAGAGCCACCACTGCTGCAGCATCGACAGGCAGTTGTTGGTGATCCAGTAGACCAGCAGGCCCGCAGCAAAGGGCGCCATGATGAACATCATCATCCACGGCATGATTGAGAAGATCTGCTGCTGCATCGGGTCCATCTGGGCAGGGTTCAGCTTGAACTGGAAGAACATGCTGATGCCCAGCAGCAGGGCCAGCACGCCGATGCCCAGGAAGGCCGGGGGCGTGAAGGGAAGCATGCCGAACAGGTTGAGGATGTGCAGCGGATCGGGCGCGGACAGATCCTTGATCCAAAGGACGAAGGGCTGGTGGCGCATTTCGATCGTCAACTGCAACACCTTGTACAGCGCGAAGAAGATCGGGATCTGGATGAAGATGGGCAGGCAGCCAGCAAGCGGGTTCACCTTCTCGCGCTTGTACAGCTCCATCATCTCCTGCTGGAGCTTGGGCTTGTCGTCCTTATATTTCTCCTGCAGCGCCTTCATCTTGGGCTGCACCGCCCGCATCGCCGCCATGCTGGCGAACTGGCGCTGGGCCACAGGGAACATCAACGCGCGGACCACGAAGGTCAGGCAGATGATGGCGACGCCGAAATTGCCGATATGCTCGAACAGCCAGTGCAGCAGCGCGAAGATCGGCTTTTCGAACCAGTAGAACCAGCCCCAGTCGATAGCCCGGTCGAACAGCGGAATGCCAGCATCCTGATAGGCTTCGAGCGTCTTCACTTCCTTCGCGCCCACGAACAGGCGCACTGTCTGGGTGACGGCCTTGCCCGGCGCCAGCATGGTCGGAGCCAGGCTGTAGTCAGCCTGATACTGCGTGCCAGCACCCTTGCGGAACTGACCCTCAAATGCTGCTTTCTGGTCGGGGACCAGCGCCGACAGCCAATATTTGTCGGTGAAGCCCAGCCAGCCACCTGTGGACTGGAAGCTTTGGCTGGAAGGACCCTTGTTCAAGTCCTTGTAATTCACATCATAGTTGGCAGCGCCGTTGAACACGCCCATCGGGCCGACATGGATGGTCCAGGTGTCCGGGTCCTTGGGGATGCCGGTGCGATTGATGTAACCATAAGGCTTCACCCCGACCACGCCAGTGCCGCTGTTCACGACTTTCTGCTGCGCGGTGATCATGTAATTCTCATCGACCGACAGGCGGATTTCGAAAGCCTGGCCCGCACCATTGTCCCACCGCAGGGTCACGGGGTTGGTCGGGGTCAGTTCCTTCGCGTCGGCCGTCCAGACGGTGTTCGCGTCAGGCGCCTTCAACCCTTCGCCTTGCCAGCCGAAGCCAGCGAAAAAGGCGTCGCTCGTGCCCGAAGGGCTGTAGAGCCGGATCGCGGGCGAATTTTTCGCGATCGTTTCGCCATAGGTGGGCAGCACGATATCGTCGATGCGCGCGCCCTTCAGGTTGATGGAGCCGGTCAGCTTGGGCGTGCGGATCGCGACGCGCGGGCTTTCTTTCAGAACCAGCGTGCGATCACGAGTCGCGGACGGACTGCTCGCCACCGGGCTTGATCCCTGCGCCACCGGCGTGGTCTTGCCCCCTTCGATCTTCGTCGCGGGCGGGTTCGCGGCAGGGAAGAAATGCTTGGCAATATAGGGCCAGCCGAACAGGATCGCTGCGGTCAGTAGCACCGCCAGAACAATATTCTTCTTGTCGTCCACGCTTGTCGGCTCCGCCGTGTCTTGTGAAAATTCGTATCAGGGGACCGGGTCGTAGCCCGAACCGCCCCAAGGATGGCATCGCATTAGCCGCTTCGTGGCGAGCCAGCTACCCTTCACCGCACCATATTTGCCGACGGCCTCAATCGCATATTGCGAACAGGACGGCGCATAACGGCAGCTGGGGGGCAATATGCGCGAAGGGCCAAGCTGCCAGAAGCGCGCAATCAGGATAAGCAGACGAGCGATCATTGCTACTGAGCGCCCTGTTCGCGGGAAGGTTTCTTTCGCGGTGGTCCTCGATGGGTGCCAGCAGGGCGGCTCATCACCTTGCCCAGAGCCTTTTCCAGTTCCGACCGGAGCAACGCAAAGTCGCGCTCGATACCTTCGGAACGGCCGATCAGCACATGGTCCGCGCCCGCGACTCCGTGGATAGGCAACAAATCCCGCGCCAAGACGCGAAAACGGCGCTTCATCCGGTTGCGGATGACAGCGCCGCCAATCTTTTTCGTAACCGTGATGCCGATACGCATCGCCGGATCGCCATCGCCACGTTCGCGCACCAGCAGGACAAAGCCCGGCATCGGCGCGCGCC
>CAMPIM010000007.1 GCA_946886365.1 uncultured Novosphingobium sp. | reverse complement strand
GGATCGCAGACCATCGGCATGCTGGTGAACCTGCTCTTGATGCGCGGCAATATCGGGCGGGAGGGGGCGGGCGTATCGCCGGTGCGCGGGCATTCCAACGTGCAGGGGCAGCGGACCGTCGGCATCTCGGAAAAGCCGGAACTGGTGCCTAATGACCGGCTGAAGAGGCTGTTCGATTTCGAGCCACCGATGGAAAAGGGCATGAACACGGTCGAAGCCTGTGAAGGGATCATCGCGGGCAAGGTAAAGGCTTTCGTCAGCCTCGGCGGCAATTTCGTGCGCGCCATTCCGGAACGGGAGAAGATGGAGGTAGCCTGGCCGACAATGCGCCTTACCGTCCAGATCGCCACGAGACTCAACCGCAGCCACCTCATCAATGGCGAGGTCGCTTATCTGCTGCCCTGCCTCGGCCGGTCGGAAGCGGATACGCAGTCGAGCGGCCCGCAGACCGTGACGATCGAAGACAGCCTGTCCTGCATCCATGGCTCGGTCGGCAAGCGTAAGCCCGCAAGCGAGCATCTGCTTTCCGAACTGGCGATCGTCGCCGGCATCGCCAAGGAAACGCTGCCCCAGAACCCCCATGTCAAATGGGATGAATGGGTCGGTGACTATGGCGAGGTGCGCGATCTCATAGAGGCGAGCTATCCCGACAAGTTCACCGATTTCAACAATCGGCTGTTCACCCCCGGCGGCTTCTATCGCGGAAACAAGGCGCGCGAGCGGATCTGGAAAACCGAAAGCGGCAAGGCGGAATTCACCGTGCCCACGACGCTTTCGAGCTGCGGCTTTGAAGACGCGCCGGGACGATACCGGCTCATCACGCTGCGATCCAACGACCAGTTCAACACCACAATATACGGCTATTCCGATCGCTTGCGTGGTGTTGAGGGCACACGCGACGTGCTGCTCATGAGCCCAGAAGAGATCGTCCGCGCGGGTCTGATGGAAGGGCAGGTAGTGGCGCTGGTCAGCGATGCGCAAGACGGGGTACATCGCGAAGTAGGCGGCCTGACTGTAACGCCCTTTTCCCTGCCGCGCGGATGTGTCGCGGCCTATTATCCAGAGATGAACCCGCTTGTGCCGCTCCCCCACCACGACAAGCTGTCAAAGACGCCCGCCGCCAAATCCGTGCCGGTGCGTATCCGTGCCAATAGTGGCTGAACCGTTTACGCGGATGTGATCAGGAATGTTCGGCGAGGGTGGGGGAAGCCGGGCAGGATAGTCGATCAGCGACTGCCGCCCGAACGGCGGCTGCGGCGGAGAGGTCACGCAAGGCGGTGTCATCTGAGAGCTTGCTCAGCACCAGTTCCGCCGCACTCTGGTTGGTGATTGCGCTACGGCACAGCGACTGCCTGCCGCCCTCGCCGTCCGCCAGGAAAATTCCGTCGATGACGCCAGCGACGTACATGGAGCATTGGCCGTAATTGGGATTCGAGCAGATTTTGAACAGTTGATTGCCCGAGAAAAAAGCGGGAATTTCTCGCGTCGGCTCTGCGGTGTGGCCGGGGCTGGGCACCGCCGCCGCCAAGAGCATGAGAAAGAAAGGTCGGCCCATGATTACCTCCTTACATGTCACTTGCGCGCTATGATCCTGATTGTAACGGCAGGGCTGCGCTATTGTCGAAAGTCCGTTGAAGTATCCCTGAAGGAGCCAGACCAGTTCAGGTGGAAAGAAGCTGTTCCATCATGAGCTGCTTTACCTGATGCCGAAGCTTGCGCTGCTGCTCGACCTTGGCGCTGATCGCGTTGAAGTTCTTCAACTCCAGCCCGTGTTTCTGCACGATGCGGATCATTTCGGCCTTCGCCTCGCTCTTGAGCAGGGCAGCCTTGCCCGGCTCCAGTTTCGCCGCGCGTGCGGAGACGACCTGCCTCATCTTCTGAATCTCCAACAGGGCGGACGCATAGGCATGAATTTGCCGGGGTGAAAATTCCGGCGTGCCAACGGTCGAAGCTGCCACCGATTGGCCGCTGCTCGATGCTACGACCGGGAAGGCGGTCAGGAAAAGCAAAGGAGCGGCTGCGTGGAAAATTCTGGGCATGAGCTATCCTCGACAAATGAATGCGGATCTCGGCGGATAATGACCGGACAGGAGCCTCGTCGGGAACAATCTTAGGCCAAGCCATTGAAAAACTCCAGCATCAGGGTTTATCAGATTGTCTGCGCCACCGCGGTCAAATCATCGCAACGGCGGCGATCAATTCGGATCGATGGGCTTGCTCAGCCTGCTTCCTCCAACTTGCGCGAAGAGGGTTTACATTGCCGGTCGCTCATCCAAGCCGCTTTTTCACGGCTCCCTTGCTATTGTCGTTGCTCATGAGCTGCGCGCCCGGGGCGCGCCTCGAGTCCGCCGCCCATGCAGCTTCTGTAAAACAACTCACGAAGGCGGCAGAGCCAACCGCAGCGGAGCATCCGCAGCCTCCCGCCGACCTTCTCAACGCGTTGCAGGGTCTGGGCGAAGCATTTAACGGGCAGGTTGGCATTTCGGTGCGCGACATGGATGAGGGCTGGACCGTGTCGTTCAACGGAGACCGGCTCGTCCCGCAACAGAGCGTCAGCAAATTGTGGGTGGCGATTGCGGTCATGGATGCGGTCGATCACGGCAAATTATCCTTGTCAGATCCTGTGACCGTCAGGAAATCCGACCTGACCGTCTTCCATCAGCCCATTCGGCCTCTCGTGACGAAGGCCGGTTATCGCACGACGATCGGCCACCTGCTGAAAATGGCGCTGACGCGCAGCGCCAACAGCTGCAATGATGTTCTGCTGTGGAAAGTGGGCGGTCCCCAGGCGATCCGCGCCATGCTCGCGCGCAAGGGCATAGACGATGTCGGCTTCGGTCCTGGAGAGCGCAAGCTCCAGGCGAAAACGGCAGGGCTGGAGTGGCGACCCGAATGGGCAGGCGGCTGGGGCTTTTTGAAAGCGCGCGCAGCCATGCCCTATGCCGCCCGCAACCGAGCCCTGAAGCGCTATCTTGCCGCTCCCTATGACGGAGCATCGGCCGACGGCATCACCAAGGGCCTGATGCTGCTCAAGAAGGGGAAGCTGCTGAGCGCAGCTTCAACGCGACATCTTCTCAGCCTGATGCGCGCGAGCAGGACCGGCCCGCTTCGCCTTCGGTCGGGGCTTCGCGGCGGCTGGACGCTGGCGCACAAGACAGGGACGGGGCAGGAACTGGGGAACCTCTCCACAGGCTATAATGATGTGGGGGTTCTCGTCTCGCCCGAAGGTCATCGCTACGCCGTGGCGGTGATGATCGCGAGCACGCGCGTGCCGATCCCGACCCGCATGCGGCTCATGGGCAATGTCACGCGCGCGATCATCAGGACGGATTGAGGCGGCGCCCGTCGCCGCGCTTGGCGGATAATGCCATTCACTGGATCGTGGGCAGCGCTTTAAGGCAATCCTCGGCGCATTCGCGGCACATTTCCGCGCAGAGGCGGCAATGTTCATGCTCATGTCGCGCGCATTCCTCTGCGCACAATTCACAGGCGCGGATGCAGGTTTCGATCATGGAACGCAGCACGGCCACATTCTGCGCAGTCCTCCTCACGGCTAGCTTCGCGGTCGCCCCGCATATGTCAGCGCAGTCCAGGCAGCTGCGGATGCACTGCCGCATGTCCATCTGCTCGGCCGAGCAGGCGTCGGCGCAGGAAATGCACATGACGGAACAGAACATGGCGTGGCGTGCGGCGGTCGCCAGTTCTTCATTGGCGTCCTTCACCTCCGGGTGCAGCGCGATCATCTTGTGAATGGACATGGCTTGGTCTCCTGATCTCGTGATGGCCAGCCGGGAGAGCTCCTGGCGAGGCATTCCGCTGTTTGTCTGGGCAACGCCGGCTGGGCCCTGACGTTCCGTGCCGCTCGTGTTAGCTGGCGTCTGCCGGGCGGATGATTGCACGAAACATTTCAATTCTGGTGGGTGTTGGTGGAGCGGGACCGAGGAGATCAGGCCATGCCGCTCAAAACCATTGCCCTCAACTGCACGCTCAAGAGCGGCTCTGGCGGAGAAAGTTCGTCGACCAATCGAATGATAGGCGTGCTCGGACAAGCCTTTTCGAAACATGGCGCTGATCTTGCCGAAGTGGTCCACGTCTCCGACCATATACCGAGCCGGGGGTCACGTCAGATGAGGGGCCGGGCGACGAATGGCCCGAACTTCGCCGCCGAATCCTCACGGCGGACATCCTGATTTTCGGGACGGGGTGTGGCTCGGGCAGATGTCGAGCGTCGCCAAGCGGGTGCTGGAGCGAATGGACGCGTTCTTGAGCGAGACGGACGAGCAGGGGCGCATGCCCAGCTACGGCAAGGTCGCGGTCGCCGCCATCGTTGGCAATGAAGACGGCGCGCACGGCATCAGTGCCCATCTTTATCAGGCATTGAACGATGTCGGTTGGACGATCCCCGCTTCGGCAGTCGTCTGGGTTGAGGAAGCGACGGGTTCAACTGATTTCAGGGAACCGGCGCAAGTGCCTGAGAAGGTGTCTTCGCCAGTGAAGCTGGTAGCTTCGAATGCAGCGCATCTTGCGAGGCTTCTCCGTAACGCTCCCTACATGGGCACTGGGATATAAAGTTCAACGTTGGCTTTCATAGAAATCTCATAAAAACGCTGCCGGGACTGTTGTGCTATTCTGCCCATGATGAGCGAAGAGCCATCTGCGGAGAAATGTTGTTGAACGGTAGCGGAAATCTTGTTTTCACTGAGGCACACGGCGCCATCCTGGCAAATGAGCGGTGGGAAACGCCAGCTGTGCGTTCTGCTCGATCACAGGTTGAAGCGCGGCTGCGGGAGCCTTCGCAGAACTGGATTGTCAAACCGGTGATGTAGAAGTCCGCCGACAACTATACGCTGCCCTTGTGCAGACGGCGATTAGGATGGCGCGGCAGCGACTTCCCGAAAACTCCTTTCCTCGAAAATTTGGTGGGCACCTTCCCTGCGTCGACGGCGCCATGACAGTGGAAGGAGCAACAAGCTTTCTCGGCTCCGCCGGGCCATGATCTGATGGGTGGTGCTGCAGGCGTTTCGCTCAGGAAGTTGATGAACATTTTGCGCCACCAGGCTGCATCCTGAGAACAGACGGTGTCGTTCAGTTGGCGCCAGCGTCGCTGGCGTTCCTGCAGGGGCATCGCCAGCGCCTGAATGATCGCCTCGGAAACCTCTTCGCAGCTGTAGGGATTTTCGAAGTGCATGCCTCCGGTGTAGTTCTCTGTCACTTCGCCTGACCAGCCGAACCAGATCCCGCCGTCCTCTCGCAGCGCAGCGGAAAGCGCGACAGAAAGCCCACCTTGGCTGCCCCCGCCATCATGAAGACTCGTCGGCTGGACCCGATTGGAAACGACGATCAGGCGACTTATGTCAGCTGGCCGCGATCAGGCGGTATCCGACACCCGGTTCGGTAAGAAGGAGGATGGGATCGGAAGGATCCTGCTCGATCTTTTGGCGCAGGAGGCCGATGTAGACGCGCAGATATTGGGTGTCGGTTGCCTCTGCTCCCCAGCCCGCCGCCAGCAATCGCTTGTGGGTCACGACCTGTCCGGCCTTTCGCGCCAATGTTTGGAGAAGATCATACTCCTTCGGCGACAGCTTGACCGGCTCTCCCGACAGCGTCACTCGGCGTGTGGGAAAATCAATTGCCAGCCCACCGGCACAATAGGTCGATGCCTCCGCCTTGTTTAGCGAATGACGTCGGATCGCCGCGCGCATCCGCGCCATCAACTCGCCAATTTCGAACGGCTTGTTGACATAATCGTCCGCGCCCTCGTCGAGAGCAGCGATCTTTTCCGCCTCCTGATGCCGCGCGGAAATGACGATGATCGGCACGTCCTGGTCGAGCCGGATGCGCTGAAGGAGCGTCTTGCCGTCGATGTCGGGCAGGCCGAGGTCGAGCAAAATCAGATCGAATTCCACGGATTCGATGGCGGACATGGCGTCCCGCGCGTCGTGCGCGACAGTAATGATGTAGCCAGCTGCTTCCAGAACGGATTTGAGCACGTCGACCAGCGAGGGCTCGTCATCGACAACAAGGATGTGCGGGGTGGTCATGAGGCTGCGTTTTCTTTGGCGAGGTTTTCTGTGGCGAGGGGGAGCATGATCGTGATGGTGGTGCCGCGGCCTTCCCTACCGGGAGAGTCAGCCCTGATCCGGCCTCCAAGCGCTTCTGTGAACCCCTTCGCGATTGCAAGGCCGAGCCCGCTGCCCCGTGGTGAGGCGCGAGGTCGGGAGACGCGGTAAAAGCGGGTGAACACGCGCTCGAGATCGTCGGGCGGTATGCCCTGGCCCTCGTCCGCCACGGTGATCACGCAATAGTCACCCTCGCGGACGACATTGACTTGTATCCGCGTTCCGTCTTCGCTGTAGATGATCGCGTTGTCGAGCACGTTCACGAGCACAAGTTCGAACATGGCCGCATCGACGGTGACCAGAAGATCATCGCCGCTCAACTGCCGCACGATGTCCCGGCAGCCAGCTCGTGAACGGATCCTTTGCACTACCGCGCCGATGGTGTCGGCAACGCCCAACGTCTGCCTGCGAGCCAATGACTGACCTGCCTCCAAGCGGCTCATTTCCAGCAGATTGGAGGTGTAGCGGTTCAGACGTTCGCATTCGTTGACGATGCCCCGCAGAAGGCGCTCGGCTGCGGCAGGCTCCAGCTTCTCGCGAAATTCGATGAGGCTTGATGCGGAGGCGCTGATCGCGGTCAGAGGCGTTCGAAAGTCATGGCTGACAGAGGAGAGCAGCGCGGTCTTGAGCTCCTCGGTGCGGGCCTGCGCTCGGCGCTCGGCATGACTTTCTGAAAGAGCGGCGCGCTCAACTGCAAGGGCGATAAGATTGGCCAGCGCCGATATGAAGGCGCGCTCCAGTGGCTGTGAAGGGTCGTACTCAAACAGAACGGCTCCCTCGAAACCGGCACTGCTGTCGAGGCGGCAAACCGTATAGGGACCATTTTCCCGTTGGCCGTCGCGATATTGGGCCGCGTCCCTGACAAGTTGAAGTTTGCCGCTGTCATCTGGTCCATCCTTGACTGCATCGAACGAGCCGTCCTTGACCAGGAAGAGCGTTGCTGTCGTGCCAACGCCTCCGGACAGATGTTCATTGAGCGCCGTGGCAATATCGGACACGCGCATTGCTGACTGAAGGGACTGGCTGATGGCGAGCAGACTGCTTAGTTGTCGGTTGCTGGAATTTGCCGCATTGGCCCGATCCTTCAGCCGGGCTGCAAGGACGCCAGCGACCACGGCGCACAGGCTGAACAGGAGCAAGGGAATGATGTCGCGGCCGGTGGAGATCTGGAAACTGAAGACGGGCTCGACCAGGTAGAAATTGTAGAGCAGGAATGCCGCTGTCGCCGCTAAAAGTGCGGCGCCAAGCCCGCCCAGCGCACCGCAGATTACCACCCCAAGGACGAAGAATAACGCCGCCGCCACGCGCCCAAGCCCTGGCTGCGCATATATGGCAACGAACCAGGATGGAAGGACGATAGCGGCCGCCAGTATTAACGCTCGGCAGTCAAGCGTGCGCGGCGCGGCCCCCATGGACGAAGGCACCCCTGGATGTTGGCGGTCGATCATGGACACTGATCTGGTGATAAACGGCAGGGAGGAGGCATTTCCAAGCTTAGTCAGTCCCTCCAGTCCGGTCCATGCATATAAAAGCTATAATAACGCTTTACTGCACAGGGTGCTTAGATAGGTCAGAAGAAATGCCTGGGCCAGCGGACCCGATGATGAGACCACTGAATTTTGTGCCGCCACTTATGCCTCAACCTCAGCCCTCATCCTCCCGAGCCTGGGTTGGGGATATTGCACTCATGAGACGCTGCGCAAAATCTGTAGGGATGGCATGAAGCCGGATGGTCGGTTTGCGATGGCAGGACTGACGGGCAGGCCCCGCTTCCCAAGGCCCGTTATCATCCTCGTCGTCGAAGATGAGGCTCTGGTCAGCATGAATGTGTGCGAATTCCTGATCGATCAGGAATTTACCGTCTTTGCCGCACAGGACGTTGAAGAGGCGCTCGGCATCCTTCATCGGCTGGATGGCTTGGTCGATCTGTTGTTCACGGACGTGAACATGCCGGGCCAGCAGGACGGGTTCGATCTGGCGCGGCAGGTCAGCAGTCGTTGGCCCGGCACTCGAATATTGATCACGTCCGGCGGATTGGGAGGCCAAGAGCTTCCCGACGACCTGCGGCAGTTTGGACCAGTCTTGCCAAAACCCTATCATCTGGACGCTCTGGCATCGAAAATCATCGACGCCATTTTCCCGCCTTCGGAGCCGATCGCCCTGTTCGCGACCTGACACTTCTTAAAGCAACCGTGGTCGCGGGTCGGAGTTGAAACCCGTGAACTGCCTACACACCCGGAGAAGAACAATGCATAAGGCTTTCCTCACCACCCTCTTCCTTTCCGCCGCTTTGCCGGCCGCCGCCCAGGAAACCGCCCCCGCCGCACAAGCTCCTGCCGCAACGCCGGCTGCGACGCCCGCGCCCGCGCTCAGCCAGGCGCAGATTGCTGCCTTCAACAAGGCGGTAACGGACTTCACTGCGGGCCAGCAGGCGCAGCAAAAGGGCGACAATGCGACCGCTCTTGGGAAATATGAGGCGGCGCTTCCGGCGATCCGTGATGCGGTCAAGACCCAGCCCGGCAAGATCGAGAACGTCAATTTCCTCGCCAATGCGCTCTACGCAGCGGCGGCGGCCAACGCCGCCCTACAGAAACTGGACGCCGTCGCGCCGCTCTATGAAGAGAGCTTGCCTTACTGGCGGCAGGTTGTGCAGGCCAAGCCCACCGACGCGCAGAGCAGGGGCGTGCTGACCGGGATCCTCATCCAAACGGCCAATTTCAAGCTGGGCAAGCAGGACAAGGCAGGAGCCGCGCCGCTCTATGCCGAAGCTGTTCCCCTGGCCCGCAAGGCGGTCGCTGAACAGACCAATGCGGTAAACCGCAACCTGCTGCTCGCCGCGCTTATCGGCGCCAGCCAGACCAGCGAGGATGCCGCACTCAAGGCTGAAGCGGCGACCATGTCGAAGGCGATGATAGCGGACGGCACGGTGGACGCGGCCAACAGGCCCTCCGCTCAGGTTCTGGCGCAGAGCTCCAAGGCGGGTTGACGGCCGCCTGAGGACGCGCGCCTCAGCCCTGCACACTGGTGGCGCGCTACGTCTTAACTCAGCGCCACTCGACGATGGCGTTGTCCTGACCGGGAGCGAAGAAGGCGACGCGCGTAAACTGCACTGCGATGAGGCAGCGCGGGGCGACGGCTGAATCCTGCTGTACGCAATGGACCGGCTGCCCGTCAGGGAAGCCGGACAACTTGCCTTCCAGCTGAACCTGATAACCGGCGGGGGAGGGGGATTGGCCCTCGTCCAGCTTAACGGTGGAGGAGTAGGGGCGATCGCCCCGCCGCAAGGTGCGTGATCCTTCCGGGGAGTAGAATTGGGCGATCGCCAGCTGCTGGTTCGGCTCACTCAGAACGACATTGGACGATGCATTGCCGCCCGACCCACACCGATCCGCGCTTGTCCATGGGCGCCCTATCCAGAAGCCTTCGACCGCATCAAAGGTCATTTCACCGGCCAGCTGCCTTATCCACTCCGCTTTGGCGAATTCGGCTGCGCGCACTGTCAGCTTTAATGCTTGGCTCTTGGGATTGAACGTCCATCCCGCCCACCGTTCCTGCTTCTCCTCATCGCTCATCTCGCCGCCGCAACCGAACGGCATGCGCAGGATGAACGATCGTCCGATGAGCGCCGCGTTGGCCGGGGGCAGGGCGGTGCCGCTCGCCACGGCATCCGTCGCGGCGGCCGCCGCCGCCAGCAATTCTGCACGGCCAAGCGGAGGCGGCGGTGTGGGAACGACCGGAATTTTCGGCACCTGGACGACCGCTTTTGGCTCCTGAGCGGCCTGCTTGGGTTCGACCGTCTGACGCGCGGAATGCTGGTTGACGAGCAAAAAGGTCAGCGCTGCACCAGCCCCAGTCGCAATCAGATGGGACAGGATGCTCAACCGGATATTCTGTTCTGCCATGGAACAGAGCTATCATATAGCGTCCGGTAAATTGACCCCTTGCCTTTCAAATCGCCAACTTTTCTGCATTTTTCCTGCCTTGGCGGTCCCTTTATGCTAGCCGAAGCCGATGACGCTTGAGCAACTTGTCACCCTTTTCGTGCTCTGCGGCGTCGTCGCCGCGCTGATATGGGACAAGGTGCGCGCTGATGTGGTCGCTCTCGCCGGGGCGGCGCTGCTGCTGCTGACAGGCGCTGTGCGGCCGAGCGAGGTCCAGGGCGCGTTCGGCAGCCCGGCAATCATCGCTCTCGCTTCGCTTTTCGTTATCGCCCACGCGATGGAATTGTCCGGTCTGCTCGACTTGCTGATCGCCAAGGCGGTGGCGCTGTGCCGCCGGATCGGGGCGCTCGGCATCTGGCTGCTCATTGCGCTTTGCGGCGGCGCATCTGGCTTTCTTAACAACACTCCTATAGTCGTCCTATCCGCGCCCGTGGTGCGTGACGTGGCGAAATCATTGAAGCTCGATCCCAAGCGCTTTTTGATGCCACTTTCTTATGTCGCGGTGCTGGGCGGCTGCTGTACGCTGATCGGCACCTCGACCAACCTCCTCGTCGATGACATGGCGCGATCTTCGGGCCAGCCGCCATTTTCGATCTTCGAGATCACGCCCGTCGGTCTGGTAGTCGCTGCTGCCGGGGGTCTTTACCTCTTCTTCTTTTCCGGCCGGCTGCTGGCCAGGCCGCTGCCGGCAACGCTTGAGCGGTTGGAGGCCGCGCTCCCGCACCATGTCAGTCACGTTGATCTTGCTGGCGACATGATCGGGGACGCGGAAGACTTCGCCGTGAAACGGCCGTTGGCGCCCACCAAGGCTGTGGCATCGACGGCGATCTTCGTAGGCGTCATCACCCTTGCCGCTCTCGACATCGCCCCGATCGCTGCCTCAGCCTTCGCGGGCGCGGTACTGCTGATCCTTCTGCGCGTGATCCGGCCGGAGGAAGCCTATGGCGGGCTGCGGCCGGAAATACTGATGCTGATCGTGGGCATGGTCGTCATCGGCATCGCTCTCGAGCAGACGGGGCTTGCCGCCTCTGCAACCAATGCGCTGGTCGGCAGGGTAGGGCTGTTCGGCCCGCTGGGCGCGCTGATCCTTCTCTATGGGGCAACGCTGGTGCTGACGGAGCTGTTGTCGAATGCAACGGTCGCCGTGCTCGTCACGCCGGTCGCCGTTGCGCTGGCCGAAAGCCTCAGCGTCAGCCCGCGTCCGTTCCTCGTCGCGGTGATGATGGCGGGCAGCGCTGCCTTTGCGACGCCCTTTGGCTATCAAACCAATGTTCTGGTCTATCAGATGGCGGGATATAGCTATCTCGATTTCACCAAGGTCGGCCTTCCTCTCAACCTCATCACCTGGGCGGCGGCAGTGGCCGCGATCCACTGGTTCTTCCCATTTTAGGCTGAAGCGGCGCCTGCGCGTTGGAGGCGGAACGAGACCGGAGGCGTTGCATTCCCTCTGATGAGCAAGCTTGCTGGGAGATGAGAATGGCTGACGCTCATGACCATCGGCACGATCAGGGCGAACATGAGCATTCGTCTGGCGCAGGTGGACATGCCCATGCACCCGGCAGCTTCGGCAGGGCTTTCGCGATTGGCATTTGTCTCAACATCGCCTTTGTGGCTACCGAGGTCGTCTATGGTCTGGCCAGCCGCTCGCTCGCCTTGCTCGCGGACGCTGGGCATAATCTGAGTGACGTCGCGGGCCTTGGCATCGCATGGGCAGCGATCATTCTCGGGCGGAAATTGCCCGGCCGGCGGTTCACCTATGGGTTGACCGGCACATCGATCCTCGCGGCGCTCGCGAACGGCATCCTGCTAATGCTGGCGGCAGGGGCAATCGCCGTCGAAGCCGTTCAGCGCTTTGGCGATCCCCAACCCGTCGCAGGCAATATAGTGATGATCGTCGCGGGCATAGGCATCGCCATCAATGCCGCGACGGCGCTGCTGTTCATGTCCGGTCGGAAGGGCGACATCAACATTCAAGGCGCCTTCCTTCACATGGCTGCGGACGCGGCCGTTTCGGCGGGCGTTGTCGTCGCGGGGCTTACTATTCGTCTCACCGGCTGGGACTGGCTCGACCCCGTGGTCAGCCTCATCATCGTGGCGGTCATAGTCTGGACGACCTGGGGCCTGCTGCGCGAGGCCACTGCCATGAGCCTCAACGCCTCACCGGCGGGAATCGATACTGGAAAGGTGCTTCAGGAGCTTCAGCAGCTGCAGGGGGTGGAAGCCGTGCATGACCTGCACATCTGGGGGATGAGTACGACCGAAACTGCGCTCACAGCGCATCTTGTTATGCCTAGCCAGCATGGTGGCGATTGCTTTCTGCACGACACCGCACAGATGCTGAAGACAACGTTCAACATCGGCCATTCCACCTTGCAGGTGGAACATGATGCCGCAGCCTGCGCATTGCAATCCGATCTGGTGATCTAGAGGCTATTGGGCGGTGCCGACCTCGGCCTACGGAAGAGCATAAGCGACGACAGAATCTCCCACTGGCGTCTCCATGAAATGGTGGCCGCCCGCATAGATCACGAGATATTCGCGCCCACCTGCCTCGTAAACCATCGGTGTTGCCTGGCCCCCGGCAGGCAGCTTGCGCTGCCAGAGGGTCTTGCCCGTGGCGAGGTCGATGGCGCGGATCAGGTTGTCGGTCGCCGCAGCGATGAAAATGAGACCGCTCGCGGTCACGACTGCGCCGCCATTATTGGGCGTGCCGATGGTGATCGGCAGCATCGAGGGTATGCCAAAAGGACCATTTGTTCGTGCAGTGCCAAAGGGCCGATCCCAAATCGTCCGGCCGCTCGCCATGTCAATCGCGCGAATGCCGCCATAGGGCGGCTGCTTGCATAGCATGCCGGTGAATTTCAGCCGCCATCCAGCATTCACGTCGATCGCATAGGGAGTATGGGCCTGCGGATCGCCCGCTCCCTCCGCCCCGCCGATTTTGCCCCGCGCCTGCTGGCGCGGCGCCCATCCTTTTTTGTTCGCCTCCTTGCGAGGCACCAGACGCACATAGTTTGGCATGTCGTTATAGTTGGCAACGATCACGCCGCGCCGGGGATCGACGGCAATGCCGCCCCAATCCGTCCCGCCATTATAGCCTGGATATTGGATGGACCGCCTGTTGCTCTCGGGTGGCGTGTAGAAGCCCTTGTAGCTCGCTTGGCGGAACTGGATCCGGCAGATCATCTGGTCGATCGGCGACATGCCCCACATGTCGCGTTCGGTAAGATCCGGTTTACGCAGCGTGTGCCAGCCGGAATAGATCTGGACCGGCGAGCGCTGCCCCGGCTCGACGCCGCCGACCGGCGCGCGCATCACGCCCACGGGCGTCAGCGGCTTACCGGTGCGGCGATCGAGGATGTAGATGTCACCCTGCTTACTTGGCAGGACCAAAGCGGGCGTGCCGCGATAATCGACCAGCGTCGCCTGCGCGCCGAAGTCATAATCCCACACGTCCTTGCGCACGGCCTGGAACCGCCAGCGTGGCTGACCCGTGTTCGCGTCCAGCGCCACCAGCGATGTCGCATAGAAATTCTCCGGCGGACGGCGCAGGCCGCTATAATAGTCTGCGGCCGCATTGCCCATGGGCAGATAGACAAGGCCCAGTTGCTCGTCACCGCTTGCGATCGTCCACATGTTGGGCGTGCCGCGCGCCCAGGTCTGTCCCGGCGGGGGATAGCCATCCCAGTCGGGATGCATCATGTCCCATGCCCAGCGCAGCTTGCCCGTCACGGCATCGAAACCCCGGATCACCCCGGAAGGCGCCCAGCGATCCTGCCCGTCCAGCACCTGATGCCCCGTCACAACGACGCCGCGCACGATGGTCGGAGGTGAGTTGATCGAGACATAGCCGGCTGGCGTTTCGCCCATGCCGATCTTGGTATCGACTTGGCCGTTCGACCCGAAATCCTGGCATGGCCTTCCGGTTTGCGCGTCTATCGCGAACAGGCGCGCGTCCAGCGTCCCCCAGATGATCCTCCTGCCGCAGTCCTGGCCCGCCGCCGCGCCGGGCACCTCATAATAGCTGACGCCCCGGCAGGCGGCGGTATAGGGAATGGCCGTGTCGGGCACACGCGGATCAAAACGCCAGCGTTGATGTCCGGACGCTGGATCGAGGGCGATGACGATGCTCTTAGGCGTGCAGACATAGAGCATGTTGCCGACCTTCAGCGGCGTGTTCTCCGCGCCATAGGTCCCCTTGGCAGCCTTTGACGGCATGTCGCCCGTGTGCGTCAGCCAGACTTGCTCCAGCGAGGATACATTGGCGGGGGTGATCTGCGTGAGGGGCGTGAAGCGCCGGGCGCTTTCCGATCCCCCGTAGGCGGGCCAGTCGGCACCCGCCTGTCGCAGTGCCGGGTCGCTCATCATGGTGGATGCGGCGGGCAGGGCGGCCAGCACCTCATGTTCGTTGACCTCGCTCAGCGTGAAGCCGGTGACGGCAGTCAGGAGGATGATGGCGGCAATCGCCCCGCCTGCCAGCTTCCAGCGATCCGCGCGAAATGACATTAGCGGCATGACGAGCAGAACGGCGACCAACAAGATCAGCGGCGCGATCACGCGGGGGACGAGCGCCCAGCCGTTTGCGCCGACTTCCCAAAAAGCCCAGACAAGCGTTGCCGCGACCACAGCGACATAGAGCCACGCGCCCAACATCCGGCGGCTGTACAGCAGCCAGCCCGAGGCGATCATCGCCACGCCCGTGATCAGATAATAGGGCGATCCGCCAAGGATCAGCAGCCATGCCCCGCCAATGGCAAGCGCAAGGCCGATCATGCCGATCAGGCATCCGACGATTGTGGTAGCCCATTGTGATCGGGCGCGGGCGGGCGACGCGGCGTTCAGCATGGTACATCCGTTTATCGTGGGAGCTACCACTCTAACGGAGAAAGGCTGTCCGATGTTCCCGTCGCGGCGCTCCAGACTATCCTTTGTCTCGGCTCTGCGGCAGCCCTGTTCACGCCTCGCACGATCAGGCGGAAAGCAGCTTGGCGACCCACCGGCTCCTGTCGAAATGATCGCATATGATGACGACTGAGGTTGTTAAGGGAACGGCGATCAGCGTCCCCGCGATGCCCCACATCCAACCCCAAAAGGTCATGGCGACGACAATGACGAGCGGCGAAAGCGACAAGCGGCGTCCCTGCAGGATCGGATAGACGAAATTGCTGATGATGATCTGCAACGTGGCAAAGCCTGCGAACACCAGGACTGGCATGCCGATGCCGTGAAATTGCAACGCCGCATAGAGTGTCGGCGGAATGATGCCGATGATGTTGCCGATGACGGGAATGAAGTTCAACAGGAAATTGAGCAGACCCCAGACAATCGGAAGGTCCAGCCCGGTTGCCAGAGCCCACAGGGTCGACGCCGCCCCGGTCAGCAGGCTCGTCGCCAGCGTCGTACTGAAGTAGCGCCTCACCTGCTCGGATATGGATATCATCGTTGACCGCAATTGACTGCGTGGCTCCGGCTCCAGTTCGGCTCGCATCTTGTCTTGCATGCGAGCCACTTCAGGCAGCCCCAGGATCACGAACAGCCCGATGAACCCTACATAGGTGACGAAACTGTAGATACTTGACGCCAGCATCTGCGCGAAGGCAACAATGCGCTGCTGATCGAGCAGCCGCGCGTCAACTGTCACACCCCAATCCCGAGCCTTGTCGGCTGCCGCATCATAGAGAGACACGAGCTTGGGCCACTGTGCGCCCAGTACGCTCATCAATTGTCCAAGTGAGAGATAGACCGCCGCGACGAATACGGTCAGGATGATGACGAGCGTTGCGACCGTCAGCACATAGCTCAGCCAGCTCGGCAGTCGCTTAGCCAGCCACAGTTTGAGCGGCCATAACGCCGCAACGATGATCGTGGCGAATAGGATCGGCATAGTCACGGCATAGCTTGCCCGCAAAGCCGCCAGGATCAGGATCAGCGCGATCACCCACAGCAACCGGCCTGCGCTTAGTCTCGTCCCCGGCACGGTCACGCCGCGCCGCCCAACCAGCTGAAGTCATCGCGCAGTCTTCGCCGGTGATCGGGCTTGGCCAGGGCGTCGCGCAAAAGGTTGGCGCGATCGGTTACGACCTGGCTGTTCAGGCGGTCCAGCTTGCTTCCGGCAAGCCCCGCGATCCTGTCAATGTGAGTCCTGACGGCCGCCAGTCTTTCGCGGTCCTCGCATGCGACCGCCACCTCGCCCAGCGAACTCAGGAAATGGAGAGCCGCCACCCGGTCGCCTGCGCAATATTGCGCCAGAGAGCCGAAGCTCCGTTCGAGAAAATCCCCAAAGCGCTGCGGGTGGGCGATGACGCGCAGGGCCCCGTCGGCATCCTGCCGTAGATGAAAGGGGATCTCGCGCCCGGACAGGTCCGACATAGCCGCGCCGAGCCAGTCCAGGCAGGTGATCGCGGTGAACGGGTCGTTGATGCCCGGCGACAGGGCCCGCGCCGCGATTTCGACCAGCTCGTCGATCAGAAAGCGCAGGTCCTGCAAAGCCGTGCGCTGCGATCCGATGGCAAAGGCGTCGGCCAACGCCTGGCTGGCCTCTTCATCGCAACGCTCCGCTGGAAAGACGAGGATCAGCGCGCGCCCGGCATGCACGAAATCCCCAGGCTGATAGCGCAGGCGGAGCACCAGATCATGACGCGACGCGAGCTGGAGCAGGTCCTCGTCACGGACCAGTTGGATATAGCCCGTATGGCTCGCCGTCACCAGCCGCACCGGCGCAGCCGCTTCCGCTTCGCCACCCTGCCGAAAGGGTTCGGGCACGATCGTGTCGCCTGTCTGACGACCCCGATCGGCGGGTTCGCCAAGGAAGCGCGGGAAACGATGGCCTACCTCCCGAAGCAGGCGCTTCCCGACATCCTCGATCACATTGTTGATGTGGATCTTGCTGGGGACGTGATGGATGAAGAAGATCAGCACGGCGATGGAGCAGAGCGCTAGCAGCACCGCGACCAGCAGGGCGATGTTCGGCACGAAGCCCACGCCGCCGGACTCCTCGGGCGAACGCACCGTTCGCAGGACGATGAGGCAGTAGAGGAAGGTGGCGATGAAGGTGCCGAGCGTGACCTGATTGCCCCGGTCCCGCATGAAGTTGCTGAGCAAGCGGGGTCCATATTGGCCGGATGCGTAGACCACGGCCGCAATCGTGACAGAAAACACAGTGCCCGCGACGGTAATCATCGAACCGCCTATCGCCGACAGAAGCTGCCGCGCCCCGCTCGGGCGCGAGGCGCGCAACCAGGCGAAGCGGTCCATCCAAACCGACCCTTCATAACTGTCCAGCCAGATCATGCCTCCTGCCAGCAATATTGCCGCGCAGGCCATGACGGAGGGTAGGAACCAGTAGCTTTGCCGCAGCCTATCGGCCAAGCGGAGCAGACGAGCCTTCACGACCCGCGCTCCTGCGGCCATGCGGTTCGTGCCCCGGCACGATCGCGCGCGATGACGCTCAGGCTCCCGTCTGTTTCCAGCACGACCGCGGCTACATCCGAAAGGTCGCCCACCCCCGCGCCGCGAACGGCCGCCTTCACCTCGTCCGGCGATATGCGCTCCTCGCGCAGAGCATCTTCCAGAATATGGCCATCAGCAAGAAGGATCCTGGGATCGGATTTGGCGAACCGCGCGACAATGCGGAAGCGGCACGCACTCCAAGCAACGAGAAATTGCAGTAGCGCCAGCAAGACAAAGGCAACCATTCCCTCGAACAGCGCGACGTCCTTGGTCAGCAGCACCGTCGCAAGCGTCGACCCGAGCGCCACGGTCACGACAAGATCGAATGCGTTCAGCTTTGCCAGCGTCCGCTTGCCGCTCAACCGGAGCACGATGACCAACGCGGCATAGGCGGCGGTGCCCACCAGCATCACTCGCCAGAGACCACACCAATTATCGAAGAACATAGCGGTCCTTTCCCTCGTCGCCGGTGCGATATCCCGCCGTGAAAACGGAGGTGGGTCCACCGCATCGTTCCGGGGCGCAGAACGCGCGATCCGGCCAGGTCATCCGGTGCCATCATTGTCGCCGTTGATTCTATAACCGGGGAGGCGGCTGCTCGTTCCGCCTGCGGAGGGAGCCAAATCGTCGACAAGCCGTTCATCGACAATGAGGAATTCGAAGTTTCGCTCCTTCTTTCTGCCTTTTGTCGCGATTTCGGCCAGCGGTCTGCCACATCGTCCGGCGCTGTCGGCTGTCCAGCCCCCCTCCGCGACGGCCATGGACGTTGCCGAGTTGGGCGAGGAACTGCGCGCCGCCGCCCGGGATGAAAATGTCCGTCGCTTCTATGAAGTGGTGGGTTGGCGGGCATGCTGGTCGCTTACGGCCGAACAGGAACTGCTCAGCGCTTTGGATCGGCGATCGCAACATGGCCTTGATCAAATTAACTTTGGCGCGCGGCCGTCCGCGTCCGACAGCGCGCTCCAGCGTGAACTGAAGCTCACCCGACTTGCGCTCGCCTATGCATCGGCGCTCGCGCGCGGCGTCGTCAATCCCGCCTCCCTGCACGAAATCTACACCTTGCCCAGGCCAGCGGCAGATGTGCCCGCTGGACTGGCAGGGGCCATGAAGGAAGAGGGAGTTGGCGCTTGGCTCGCCAGTCTAGCGCCCCAGACCGACGAGTATCGCCGGCTGTCGACGGCCTATCGCGAATATTCCGCCAAAGCGCTGGAAGATGCACGCAAGCCTTTGCCCGACGATGGGCTCATCCATGTCGGCGACCGGGACGCTCGAATCCCTGCCATCGCGGCGCAGCTTGCGGACAATGACTATCTCCTGTCCCGGGTCGGCGCGGGGTCGCGCCCGGCAACTGTCGATGAAGGTGCGCTCTACACCTTCTCGATGGAAAGCGCGGTCAAGCGCCTTCAGGAGGACTACGGCATAGCGGCAGATGGCATTATCGGCCCTGACACATTCAGCGTCCTCAATCTGCGGGCACCGGACCGTGCACGCGCGCTTGCCGTTGCGATGGAGCGGCGGCGATGGATGCCCCGGTCGCAGCCAGCGACGCGTATCGATGTCAACATCGCGGCCGCACGCCTGCAATATATCCGCGATGGCGTAGTCGTGGATCAGCGCAAAGTGGTTGCGGGCCGCCCCGATCGGCCGACACCGTTGCTCGGTTCACCCATATTCCGGCTGGTCGCCAATCCGACGTGGACCGTGCCCAAATCTATCCAGAACACGGAACTGGCGCATGTGGATGCCGCCTATCTCCAGCGCAACAATATGGTCATGCGCGGGGGCTGGATCGTCCAGCAGCCGGGGCCGGACAATGCGCTGGGGCAAGTAAAGTTCGACATGCGCAACCGTCATGCCATCTATCTGCACGACACGTCCGCGCCCGCCCTGTTCGACAGGAGCGAACGGCATCTCAGCCATGGCTGCGTCCGGGTCGAAGATGCGCTTGGTTTTGCGGAGATGCTCGCGTCCGATGAGGGTGTCCTCGATCAATGGCTGACGGCGCGTCAATCCGGGCAGGAGCAGTTTGTCGCCTTGCCGCGCGAGATTCCGGTTCGCCTGCTCTACCGCAATGTCTTTATGAGGCCTTCGGGCGACATCGCCTTCCGCGCGGCCCCCTATGGCTGGAACGATGCAGTCGCACAGCGCCTGGGCTTCACCGGCGCAGGCCGCAAGTCACAGCCAGAGGCGATCGACATCGGCCCCTAGGCCGTCGCCAATGCCGTCACGTCGGCGCCGGTCGGACGCTGGAACAGTCGCAGGTCGAAATCGGGCAGGATGGCGATCAGGTGGTCGAATATGTCGCCTTGAATGCCTTCATATTCATCCCAGACCGTGCTGGTGGCGAAGGCATAGATTTCCATCGGCAGGCCGTTCTCGCTAGGCGCGAGCTGACGCACCAGCAACGTCTTGTCCTGCGCGATGTCGCTGCGGGATTGCAGATAGGCCAGCACATAGGCACGGAAAGTGCCGACATTGGTCAATCGTCGGCCATTGACGGTGCCGTCCGCGCCCTGCTCGCTATTCCAGCGCTCGATCTCCTGTCTCTTCGCTTCGAGATAGGGTTGCAGCACTGCGAATTGCGCCATCGTCTCAATGTCACTGTCATCCAGAAAACGGACGCTGCGCTGGTCGATCATCAGCGAGCGCATGATGCGTCGCCCGCCCGATTGCGACATGCCGCGCCAGTTACGGAAGCTGTCGGAAATCAGTCGATGGGTCGGGATCGTCGTGATCGTCTTGTCGAAATTCTGGATCTTTACCGTGTGCAGCGCGATGTCGATCACGTCGCCATCGGCATTGAACTGCGGCATCTCGATCCAGTCGCCCACGCGCACCATGTCGTTGGAACCGATCTGGACCGACGCCACCAACGACAAGATCGTGTCCTTGAACACCAGCATCAGCACCGCCGCCATCGCGCCCAGGCCCGACAGCAGCAGCAGCGGAGACTGATCCATTAGCGCGGCGATGATCAGGATCGCCGCCGCGCCATACAGCAGCAGCTTGCCCAGCTGTACATAGCCCTTGATGGGTCTGTTGGCGGCGTTTGGGCGACGCTGGTAAAGATCGTTGAGCAGCGTCAGGAACCCGCTGACTGCAATGGCGATAGTCAGGATGATGAACGCCGTGGACAGGCTGCGGACGAAGGAGACGGCGGCCGCTGGCAGATGCGGAACAGCGCCAACGCCGACCTGTATCACCAGCGCGGGGACGATGTTCGACAGCCGCGCGACGATCGCGCCGATATGTTTCCCCTCAATACGGAAGGGCAGGTGATGGAGCAGGCGGAGCAGTAGCCGCAGCACGATGCGCTTGGCCACCCAGTTGGCCGCCCATGCGACTATGCCGAGCAGCAGCAGCGCCAGCCCGCTCTGCATCCACGGCTCGTTCACATAGCCGCGCGTCAAGGTCGAGATGCTGTCGTTGGAAACCGGAAGGTGGGTAATCAAGCCTGCTTCTCCGCGAAGGGATCGTCATAGAGGGACCGGCCCGCCGTTTCGGGCATGAAGCGCAGCGCGCTCAGGCCGACGATGCAGGCCAGCATCATGTAGAATGCGGGCATCAGTTCATTGCCGGTGTAGCTGATCAGTCCGCTGCCGATCGCTGGCGCTGTCCCGCCAAAGATGCTCGTCGACACATTATAGGCGATGGCGAAGCCCGCGAAGCGCACCTGCGTCGGGAACAGGGCGGGGAAGGTGGCGGAAATCGTTGCCAGCTGCGGCACATAGAGCAGCCCCAGCAGGATGAAGCCCGCGATCGCTCCCACCAGCCCCGTCGCCATCAGCATGTAGAGCGGCACGACCGCGACCAGCAGCCCGACCAGTGAAGCCCGCCACATCGGCCGCCGCCCGATCCTGTCGGACAGCGCGCCTGCGAAAGGAAGGAAAAGCATCATCAGCAGCATGCCGATGATTGGCACGATCAACGCTTCGTCATTGGACAGCCCGATGCGCCGCTGCAAATAAGTCGGCATATAGCTGAGCAGCGTGTAGTTGACGACGTTGAGCGCCACCACCAGTCCGCCGACCACCAGCATCGGCCGCCAGTGCCGTCGCATCAGCAGTGACAGGCCGGGGGAGGGCGGCCCCGCATCATGCAGTGTCGCCGCCGCGCGAAACACGGGCGTGTCCTCCATTTTCGACCGCAGATACATGCCGATCAGCCCCATCGGCGCCGCTATCAGGAACGGCACGCGCCATCCCCACTCGTGCATTGCCGCGTCGCCCAGCATCAGCGAGAAACCCAGCATCAGCGCTGCGCCCAGCGAAAATCCCGCCAGCGTCCCGAACTCGAGGAAGCTGCCGTAAAAGCCGCGCCGATCATGGGGCGCATATTCTGCTATGAAGGTCGCCGCCCCGCCATATTCGCCGCCGGTCGAAAATCCCTGCACCATGCGCAGCGCGATCAGCAGCAGCGGCGCCCAGAAGCCGATCGCCGCATGATCCGGGATCAGCCCCACACAGAGCGTCGCCCCCGACATCAGCAATATGGTGAGCGCCAGCACCGACTTGCGCCCCAGCCGATCGCCCAGCGGCCCCCAGAACAGCCCGCCCAATGGGCGCACGAGAAAGGAAATGGCGAACGTCGCCAGCGCGAACAGCACCGCTTCCTCCGTGCTGCCGGGAAATAACGCGGCGGAGATATAGGTCACGCCATAGGCATAGATACCATAATCGAACCACTCGGTCGCGTTGCCCATGGCGGACGCGGCAACCGCGCGGCGCAGCGTGGCGTCCTGGTTTGGCGCGGGATCGGCTGCGTCGGTGGCGGAAATCGCGGTCATGTGGTTTGTCCTTCATCGACGCTGTTCGGGTCCAGCAGCGCGGCCATGGGCGTGGTGCGGGGCATGATCTGGAATTCCTGCTGATACTGGTCCGGCACCGGCTCGGACGCGCGCTGCCGCCATAGCCCGACCATCATGGCGAGCCCCGCGCAGCAGGCGATGAACAGGAACAGCCCGCCGGTGCCCGCCGCCGTCATGAAGCCCGCCGCCAGCACTGGCCCCAGCGCAGCACCGATCGAATAGAGCAGCACCAGCCGTCCGCTCGCCGCCACCCGCTCGGTTTCCAGCAGCCGATCGTTGCAATGCGCGACGCACAGCGGATAGAGCGCGAAGCTCAGACCGCCGAACAGTGCGCCAAGGCTCATCAGCAGCAGTCCGCCGCCGCCGATCATCGACAGCGCCGCGCTTGTCAGCGCCGCGACCGCAAAGCTGCCGACGATCACCCGACGCCGGTCGTGCCGGTCGGACAAGCGTCCCAGCGGCCATTGCAGCGCCACGCCGCCCAGAATGACGATCATCATGAAACGCGCGGTTTCGGCAAGGTCCAGCCCCAGCCGCCGCACATGCACCGCCGCCATCCCATAAAATGCGCCCAGCATCAGCCCCGTCGCCACTGCGCCCCAAGCGCCCAGCGGCGATGCCGCCAGCAAGGATCGGAGTGAAAAGGCGCTTGCCTCCACAGGCGCAGGCGCGGAACTGCGCGTCAGGCATAGCGGGATGATGGCCAGCGAAATCAGGATAGAGGCGATCTGAAAAGGAATGGCGGGCAGATCGCCGCTAGCCCCCAGCAACAATTGGCCGATCGCCTGCCCCGAATAGAGGGCGACCATGTAAGCCGCCAACACGCTGCCACGCATCTCCGGCTCGGCGCGGTCGTTGAGCCAGCTTTCCAGGCACACGAACACGCCCGCGACGCAAATGCCATCGATCAGCCGCAGCAGCATCCAGAACAGCGGCTGCGTCCACAGCGCATAGGATAATGTGCTGGCCGACAGCAGCGCGACGAAAGCGGCAAAGGCGCGGATATGCCCCACGCGCCGCACGATGCCGCCCGCGCGCAGCGACCCGATGATCAGCCCGCCAAAATAGGCGGTGGCGACGATGCCGATGGTCATCGTGCCACTGCCCGCCCGATTGAGCCGCAGGCTGATCAGGGTCGCCAGAAATCCACTGCCGGCCATCAGCATGAAGATGGACAGCAAAAGGCTGCGCACGGGTTGGATGGCCAATAGCATGACAGGTCGATCAGCCGCCGATCAGGCGGCGCGCTTCCCCGTCGCCGCCATCTCTTCGCGTTCGACCAAAGCGTGGTGCAGCGCCCGCACGGCAGGCTCATAATGCCCGACATCGACGATGAACTGCACATCGACATTTCGGATCTGGTGCTGCATCGCGATGACGCCGACGCCTTCATCGGCCAGCGCGCGCAGCGCATCGGCGACCAGCGCAGGCCGGGATATGTCGCTCCCGATCACCGACACCATCGCCACCGGATGGGCGGAGATCGACGCATCCGAATAACGTTGCTGGAGGTCGTCGATCACCCGCTTCACCGTCGCCGCAGCAGCCGACAGATAATGGGTGATGGTATTGGCGTTGGATGATTTGCTGACGATCCAGGCGCCATGCCGTGTCAGCGCCTCCAATATGGCGGCGTCATAGCCCTTCACGCCCACCATGTCCTGTTCGAAGAACTGGAGGGCCTGCGCATGACGAACGCCGGTCACGATCTCGACCCTCGGACTTTCGGACACATAATCGCCGCAGATCAGCGTCCCGCCATCTTCCCGGTCGAACGTGTTGCGCACGCGTAGCGGAATATTGGTCTGGCGCAGCCCGCGCCCGGCGCCGGGATGGATCGCCTCCATGCCCATATTGGCGAGCTGATCGGCGACGTCATAATTGGTGCGGCCAATCTTGCGCGCCTTGTCCGTGCCGACCAGCTTGGGGTCGGCGCTCGACAGATGGAATTCCTTGTGGATGATCGCCTCGCGCGCGTTGGTCAGCACCGCGATCCGCGAGAAGGTCATTTCCGAATAGCCGCGCGCGTAACGGCGCACCATGCCTTCGCTGCATCCCGCATAGCCGGTGACGATGGGCATGGTGGACGATAAGTCGATCGGGTCCAGCGCCGTCATGATCCGCTCGTCCAGTTGCTGCATATTTTGCTGATGCCACGGCGTCAGATCCACAAAGGCGGCATTGACGCCCCGGTCGCGCAGCAACAGGGCGGTGCTGTGCGCGCTATGCGCCTCGCCCAGCCCCGCCAGCATTTCGCGCACGGTCGCCAGCTGCTCCTTGACACAGAAGCGCCCATGGCTGCGCAGCCGCGCCAGATCGTTCAGGCAGGCCGCCGCGGCATCGATCCGCATATCGACGAAGGCGTCGGCTTCGCGTCGGCTGTCCGCCCGCGCGAACATCTGCGCATTACGCGATTGCATGGCGGTTCGCACCGCTTCCATCGCTTCGCGCCAGCCGTCCGCGCCTTCGTCCGCGACGAAGCGGCCATAGACGCCCGGCTGCCCGCTCTTTTTATGCTCCAGCAGCAGGTCGGTCATCCCGGCATAGGCGGACACGACGAAGATGCGGTTATAGAGATCCGGGCCCTTTCGGCCTCCGATCAGCACATTATCGAACAGCGCGGCCGTCTCGGCCATTGACGTGCCGCCGATCTTCTCGACGCTATGGCCGTTCATATCAGGGTCTCCTCGGCCAGCGGACCTGTTTCGGGCACGATTGGCTGTGGCTCGCCGCGCGTCGCGATGAACTCCGGGCGCGGCTTGTCGACGCCAAAGGGCGTGCCCAGCCGGTTGCTGACGGCATTATAGACCAGAAAGGCGTTGGCGCGGGGGAAGGGCGTGATGTTGCCGTTCGACCCATGCATGATGTTGCAATCGAAGATGACGACCGATCCCGGCTTGCCCGTCGGCGCGACGATGCCATGCTTGTGCGCCAACTCGGCCAGGCTGTCTTCGTCCGGCACGCCATATTCCTGGCGCTTCAATGACATGCGATAATGGTCTTCGGGCGTTTGCCCGACACAAGTCAGGAAGCTGCGGTGCGATCCGGGGATCAGCATCAGCGGCCCGTTGTGGGCCATGTTTTCAGCCAGCAGCACCGACATGGACAATGCCCGCATACGCGGCATTCCATCTTCCACATGCCAGGTTTCGAAATCGCTGTGCCAATAGAATTCCTTGCCCTGGAATCCGGGCTTATAGTTGAGGCGAGACTGGTGAATATAGACCTCATCGCCCAACAGGAAGCGCGCGACATCGGCCAGCCGCCGGTCGGCCGCGAGCCGCGCGACAACTTGGCTTTGCGCGTGAATACGGAAGATCGATCGGATCTCGCGACTTTCTGGTTCGCTGATGACTGTCTCTTCTTCCAGCGCGTCAGGGTCTGACAACAGCTTGCCTGCTTCGCGCTGGAGGAAGGCGACTTCTACGTCGGAAAACAGGTTCTCCAGCACCAGATAGCCGTCACGGTCGAACTGTTCGGCTTGGGCTTTGGTGATTGGCGCGTCCTCATTCCAGTCGCTGTGAACGACCGGGTCCAGGCGCGGCAAAAACTCCGCCACTTTCGCGTGGCGGGATGGGTAGATGTCTTGCAAGGGACTTCCCCCTTTTTCAGTCAGGTTCAATTACTAAGAGCGACCTCGCGGACCATGTCCGCCTCGGCTGGGTAAGCGCCGTTTTCGTCATGCACTTCCTTACCCGTCACCGGCGGATTAAAGACGCAGGCGCAAAGGATATCGGTGTCGGGCCGCACGATATGCTTGTCATGGGCATTGAGCGCATACATGACGCCCGACGCCAGCTGATGCGTGATGCCGGTGCCCAGATCCTCGATCGTGCCATTGCCTTTCAGCACCAGTACCGCTTCCAGATGGTTCTGGTAGTGCATGTGGATTTCCTCACCCGCATACATGGTCGTGATGTGGAACGAGAATCCCATATCATCGTCCTTCAGCAGCAAGCGTGCGCTTTCCCACTGTTCCGACTTCACGTTCCTGTCGGATTTCCGGATGTCCTGAAGTTTGCGAACAATCATGATAGCTCCTTTATTCCGCGGCGACGCCGTACGGGACGGCCAGCGCTTCACGGACGCAAGTTTCCAATATGTCGATCCCTGCCGAAAGCTGGGCATCGTCTATGATCAACGGGGCGAGGATCTTGACGATCTCGTCATGCGCGCCGCTGGTTTCGATGATGAGGCCGCGATCGAAGCAGGCGGCGGTGACTGTGGCGGCGATTTCGCCCGATCCGACGTCGATGCCGCGCATCATGCCCCGCCCGCGCGTGGACAGGCCATGTTCCGCCGCCATCGCTTCCAACCGGCGCGCGATCAGCGTTCCACGGCGGGCGATGTCCTGCTGGAACTGCCCGTCGCTCCAGAAATGGCGTAGCGCGGCGGTGGCGGTCACGAAGGCGTGGTTGTTGCCCCGGAACGTGCCATTATGTTCACCCGGCGCCCACTGGTCGAGTTCCGGCTTGAGCAGCGTCAGCGCGAACGGCAACCCCATGCCCGAAAGCGATTTTGCCAGCGTTACGATGTCGGGCGTGAAGCCCATGCCTTCGAAGCTGAAGAAGCCGCCGGTGCGGCCACAGCCCGCCTGTATGTCGTCCACGATCATCAATGCGCCGTGGCGCTTGGCGATGACGCTGATCTTGCGCAGCCATTCCGGAGACGCGGCGTTGAGGCCGCCTTCGCCCTGGACGGTTTCGACCAGGATCGCGGCCGGGGCGTCCAGTCCGCTCGACGGATCGGACAAGCGCCGCTCCAGCATATCGGCGGTGTCTACCTCAGAACCGTGATAGCCGTCATAGGGTTCATGCGCGACGTGGGACAGCGGCACGCCCGCGCCGCCCCGCTTGGCGGCATTGCCCGTGCAGGCAAGCGCGCCCAGCGTCATGCCGTGGAAACCATTGGTGAAGGCGATCACCAGCTCACGCCCCGTCACCTTGCGGGCAAGCTTGATCGCCGCCTCTACCGCGTTGGTGCCGGTCGGGCCGGTGAACATCGCCCGATAATCCAGCCCGCGCGGCTTCAGGATCACGCTCTCCAGCGTATTCAGAAACTCCGCCTTGGCATCGGTGTGCAGATCGAGACCGTGAGCGATGCCGTCCGCCGTAATATAGTCGAGCAGCGCCTGCTTCAGGACCGGGTGGTTGTGACCGTAATTGAGGGTCGAACAACCCGAGAGGAAGTCGAGATAGCGGCCCCCTTGATTATCATGCATCCAGACGTCTTGCGCCACGTTGAACTGGCGCGGCATGGAACGGGCGTAGCTGCGCACGGCGGACTCGCGCCGCTCGTACAACGTGATGTCGGGTTTTCGACTTGTGGGTCGGGGAAGGGTGGTGATCATATCGCCATTTCTCCTTGTGCTGTGCCACCGCTCATGCGCGGCAGCGGGCCGATGCGGGCAAGCCATTCGGTTGCATGGGCACCGGCAAAATGGGTGTCGCGATGGAACAGCGCGCTTTTCGAAAGTGCGGTGCTCCACTGTTTCGCCAGGCCTTCGAACAAGGCCCAGGACGGCAGATTGTCGTCGGTCACCGTGGTGATGAGATGGGTCACGCCGTCCGCAGACGGGCGGCTCAGCAGCGCCTCGATCATCCGGCCGCCCAGCCGTTGTCCTCGGGCGGCGGGCGCGACGGCGACCTGCCAGACGAAGAAGCTGTCCGGCTCGGACGGCGGCCGGTATCCCGAAACCCATCCGGCCAAGGCCCCGTTCTGCTCGGCAATCACGCAGCTGTCGGCGAAATGCGTGCATTGCAGAAGGTTGCAATAGGCCGAATTGGGATCGAGCGGCGGGCATTGCGCTATCAGTTCGGTCACCGCAGGACCGTCCGTCGCGGCGGGATTGCGGAACAGGAAACTGGATGAACGCGCAGGCGAAAGGCGCGCAAATGTCCGTGGCGGCCTCGTCGCCGCATCGGATTCTGACCTAAATATGCTTTATCTCCCGAATTATAATTCTACGGTATGCTTGATCCACCCCTTGATACGAGACTGGCATTTAAAGCAATTTCCCGCATTTTTCAACCCGCAGGCCGCTTTGCGGTTCTTCGGCGCATAAAGAAACCATAAAAATACTTTGTCTATCGAAGCAATTTGAATGGCCTCAAACCCCCGTCTTTTCTATGTTTCCTTCATGAGTTCCGACATCGCCTCCCTCACGCTCCGCGCTCTCCGCCGCGTCCTGCGCGCCACCGAAATCGGCAGCCGCCGCCTCGCCAACGCGACCGGCCTCACCCCCTCCCAGTGGCTCGTCCTGCGCGAGATTGCCTCCCGCGATTCGGCAACGCCCAGCGAGATCGCTCAGGCGCTGCAGTTCAGCCAGGCGACCATCACCACGGTCGTCGATCGGCTTCAGGAACTGGGCTTTGTCCAGCGCCAACGCAATGAACGGGACAAGCGGCAGTTCATCCTGACCACGCTTCCGCCCGGCATCGCGGCGCTCGCCGATGCTCCCGACCTGCTGCAAACCACATTCACGGAGCGGTTTGACTGCCTGCCTTCTTGGGAACAGGCGATGGTGCTGGCGGCAGTGGAGCGGCTGGCCATGCTGATGGACGCACAGGACATCGATGCCGCGCCCTTGCTCGACAGCGGCCTTATCGACCGATCCGGACCCGCCTGATCAGCCGGGGAAGGCGATGGTCGACAGCAGCGCTATCGCTTCTGGCCGGGCGTCGAGCCGCGTATGCTGCACCACGATCGGCACATCGGACCGGATGACGCTGGCATAATCCGTGTCCAGCGGGATCGGCTCCGGATCATCAAGGTCGTTGAACCGCAGATGCAGCGTCCGCCGCGCTTCCAGGCTGACGCGATAGGGGCCGACGGGCTCGCAATCCGTGAAGTAGAGCATGATCTCCACATTCGCCCGCTCGTCCGATGTATTAAGCATGCAGGCCGCTTCATGGCTGGCAAGCGCTCGGTTTGCGCGGGCCCCCTCGCCTCCGGGGATATAGCCCTCCGGAATGACCCAGAGGCGTGAACCTATCGCTTCGCCCATCCTGTTTTTCTCCTGATCAGACTGGGGAACGCACGGGTCGGCGATCCGTTACCCCTTAACCGCCCCGACATCTGACCTGGAGAGCTGCCATGACGCAGACCGTGAGCGATTTCTTTTGGGAACGACTGCGGCAATGGGGCGTGCGCCGAATATTCGGTTACCGCTGCCTGTGCCGCCCTCATTCACGGGGCTGGCCCTCACAGGGCTTGGAGCGCTGAAAATGATGGAGAGGGCAAGGCGTGGCTGATCCTTTCCCGGATTATGACGTGTTCTCCAAGCGCGGCAGCCTAAGCTGGAACAGGCAGACCCGGGCCGTGATCGACGAGCGTCTGGCGATGCGCGAAGCCGTTGAAGCGCTTGGGGTCGCCGAACTGGAAACCTTGCATGTGCTGGTCGCGCATGTCGCGCCCGAACCGGAAGGGCGGCCGCCCACGAATGCCGTCGCCCTTCTCCTCCAGAAGATCGCGGACAATGGCAGCGACGGCTATCGCCCCGCAAGAATGCCGCAGACCCAGGCAGCATGGCGTCTCGCGCTCGCAGGGCTGGAGGCGGAGGCGCGCGCGCGGTGGAGCGCTCCTTTTCGCGCAGCTGACGGGCGGGCAGATCGACATGCTGCTGACCGACATGCGCGAGGGACGGGCGCTCACCGCCGGCTGGGCGGGCGTCAATCCAGCCCTGCTGTGGGCGTGGCGCGTGCTGCCCGACATCGTCTCGGCGCATTGGGCGCATCCCTCCGCCTGGAGCGCCATGGGCTTCGGCGGGCCGGCCAGTCCGCGCGGCTACGCGCGGACCTATCCCGACGGGCTGCCATTGCCCTAAGATTCGGCCGACAGCGGCGACGCCAGAAAGCTTGCACACCCTCGATATTCCACTCGACTTCGCTGGCGAACGGAGCGAACGCTATGGTCATGGAAACGACGCGGCCCCGGAGCGGTCGCTGCCCCGAACGTTGACACGCCACGGGGCTTTGGGTGGTGGGAGCAGCACTGGAGCCGCTTTCGAACCAGGAGACCACCCATGAACAGCCTCGTCCGCTTGACCGACATCCAGCTGGTGCTGCTCGCGACCGCCGCCCAGCGTGACAATGGCAGCCTGCTGCCGCCGCCCGAGACGCTCGGCGACGGACCCGCCCGCATCCGCAAGGCGGTCGAATCCCTGATCCGCCGCGGCTTGGCCCAAGAGGTGCCGATCAAGAAGAGCCCCGATGCCTGGCGCACCGAAGGGCGGCGCGCGATAGGGGTGATCATTACTGACGCGGGCCGTGCCGCGATCGCGGTCGAGGCGGATGAGCCGGGCGCAGGGGAGCCCGACGCGTCCACGGGGCATCTTGCACCCACGACGGCCGACGACATGACGCTTCAGATGGAGCAGCCCACTACCGCCGATCCGGCTCCCACCCCGGCAGCCGCGCCAGCGGCGCACACCAAAACCGCCCTGGTGCTCGACATGCTCGCCGGGAGAGCGGCGCGACGCTCGATGAACTGACCGACGCCACGAGCTGGCTGCCGCATACGACCCGGGCGGCGCTGACGGGCCTGCGCAAGAAGGGGCACGCCATCGACAAGCGTAAGCGCGGCGCTGTGACTTGCTACCATCTGGCGGGCCAGGCCTGATGCGGGGGGTGGCCGCGCGAGTCGCCGAGATCGAGGCGATGAAGCCTACCGCGCTCAAGACGGAGTGGGAGAGGGTACATGGGGCAAAGCCGCCCTCCATCGCTGCTAGCCTGCTTGCCAGGGCGCTCGCCTTTGACGCGCAGTGCGCGGCGCAAGGCAGGGCCGGGGAGAAGATGCGGCAGCGGCTGAGCGGGGCGGGGTTGGCGCGGGCCGTCCCCGCAGCTGTCTCGGCGCCCGGCACACAGCTGGTGCGCGAATGGGGCGGTGAGAGCCATCATGTGCTGGTCGAGGAGAAAGGCCGCTGCAGCTATAGGGGCCAGAGCTTCGCGTCGCTCACCGCCGTCGCCCGCCACATCACTGGCGCCCACTGGTCAGGACCCCGCTTCTTTGGAGTGAAGCCATGACAGGTTATCGACAAAAAGCTGGTGCCGCACCCCACGGAAGCCAAGACGCTGGTCCATATCTATCGCCGCTATCTCGCGCTGTCGTCTGTGATGGCGCTGATGGAGGAACTCAGGGCGGAGGGTATCTTCAACCGTCCCTCGAAAGGGCAAAGCCAACCGTTCGTTCGCGGGCCGCTATTTTATTTGCTCTCCAATCCCACTTACCTCGGCAAGATCCGGCACAAGGGGCAGATCCATGAAGGCGAGCATGAAGCCATCATCAATCAGGCGCTGTGGGACGCGGTGCAGGACAAGCGCCAGACTGCGATTGGGATCAAGCGCGAGCGCGGCAATGGGCAGCATGGCAGTCTACTTACCGGCATGATCCGCGATCATGCCGACCGGCCGATGTCCCCCAGTAATGCGGTCAAGAAGCAGCGGCGCTATCGCTATTATGTCTCCAGCACGGCGGCGGCCCTTGAGGATGCCAACATGAAGGCTCCGCGCTTCGTCTGCCGGCCACCGAACTGGAGCGAGCGGTGGTCGATGCGACCAGCGGCTTGCTTGCCGACGAGCGGACCATCATGGCCTTGCCTCAAGTGGAGGCGCAGGCGATTGTTCGCCGTGCCCATGCGGCGCAAGCGCTCGCCGCGAAGATGGAAAAAGCGAGCAAAGCCGAGCTGCGGCAACAGCTTCAATCGCTCGGCCTGGCGCTCCGCGTTCATCCCGACAGGATCGAGGGCTCGATCAACCAGCGACTGCTCGTCGCGTTGCTGGACAAGGCATCGACTGTGGCCGAGGACGATGGCATCCGCATCCCTATCGACATTCCGACCAAGCCTGATCGGCGCGGGCATAATCTCAAGCTCGTGCTGCGCACCGGAAAGGAGCGCCCAGCCAAGGTCAACCCGGCGCTTGTCGCGCTGCTGGCGAAGGCGGAGGCAGCGCGGCAGCAGCTGTTCGCGGTCGGCGCGGGATCGCGCGATCGCAAGTTGGAGCGGGTGGCGCGGCTCGCCTTCCTCGCGCCTGACATCGTGAGCGCGATCGTCGAGGGGCGGCATCCGCCAGCTCTCACCGCACGCCGCTTGATGCAGCTGCCCCGAATCCCGCTTGAATGGCAGAGCCAGCGGAAGGCGCTCGGCTTCTAACGCCGCCACTTCAAAAATCGTGTACCACCTGAAAGGGCTCCGTGAGACGCGGGGCCTTTTTTGTTACTCCAGGAGGCGAAACCCCCCGTCTCTGTGTACCGGCTTTCGAAGCCACCGCCAAAAGCGCGCGGAACCGCGCCATTCTCGGCCGCGTCGCAGAGTCGGGCTGGAAGTGGTTCGATATTAAGGATAGTTGGCTGAGGTGCCATTTTTGAGCGAACCCGTCTCCGCCTGGACCCTATTTTGCCTGATAATTTGAATTGGCCTGTTTTGAAGCTGCCTTAAACGTGCGGCCTCTCCTCTGCCTTCCCGTATTTTCCGCGGTCTTCAACAGGTGCCCGTTCAGCACAGAGCAATCTGATTAACAGGCTAATAACAGGCGCTGAACACGCACTAAAACAGGTGCGATATAGGTCAGGGAGCCAAGTCCGATTTTTGCTCCCCCAGTCGCTAAAAAAACCGGCCCTGTGAAAAAAGTTCTTGGCGTGAATTGGTGGCTGTGATCCATTGTCCTCACTGTTGGCGAATCGAGACTTGCTTCTCTTTGCGCAGTCTAGGTTGCCGATGGCTGCCTAGGAGCAACACCAAGGAAGGTAGCTCACTGATGTTCGACCGGTCAAGGCCGGGAGGATGGATGTGCTCGTGCCTTCCACTTCCCAAACTTGACCCAAATTCTTGGTGGCCAACCGGAACGACCGGCTGGCGAAAGTGGGGGATTATGGGGTTCAAGATTACAAGTAAGGGCAAGCAGTCTGTCAAGGACGGCATCAATGCCAAGGCCCGTGAGCGTAAGGGCGCTCTGGCTGCCGAGACTAGTCTGAAGGCGAAGGTCAGCGTGATTGCGCGCAATGATCTTTCGCCGCAGCTACACCTGGAATATCGCTCGCCCGACCGGCTTCATCCCGCCAAGCGGCGTCTGCGCCGGTCGAACCCAACTCATGTCGAAACCGTGTGCCGCTCGATCTCGGCAATGGGCTTTTGTCTGCCTGTGCTGATCGCGGGCGAGGGCGCCATCATCGATGGTCATATCCGGTGGGAGGCGGCGTGCCGCCTTGGTTTGGAGTCCATCCCCTGCATCGCACCGCACAAGCGGGCCGACCAGCACCGACGGCGGCTTTGCGCCACTTCTCGTCGTCCAATCGCGATTCCTTGCGCTTGAAAGCAGACATTCGATTGCGGCCTGGGTTGAAACTTTCTTGTCAGTTCCAGCTAATGTCGCCGCAACGGGGACGCTTCGGGTTACCGGTACAATCTTGACCAGAATTCAGCCCTTGGGGCCAACATCCGCAGCTGCGAATCGCGGTAAGCTTGGGGTAGGCGAGCGAAGGAGGCGGTGGGTCAGCACATGGATAGGTGGGTTTAAGTTCCACCGGCATCGGTCCGGCAAACGACGAACTGGAGCTGGCAGTTGCGGCTGTCATGAGCCATCGTTTAATCCCGGGCCGGCGGGCAATGCCGATAGATCACGCCAAGAGCGGGCGAGCCGTCAAGTTGGCGGAGATTTTCGCGGACTATATCCACGGAAATTGCGGCGCCATGAAAATAGGTGGTCAGCATGCTCCGCAGGCTTCTGGCCGTTCAGCTCTTGCCGACGACTGACAGCCTGACCTGAGCGCTCCGCAATCCTTCCGATCCGACACTGATGGTCGTCGTGCCCGAACCCGTGGGCCGGATGATCGCCAGTGCGCGGCCGTGCCAGCTTTTCGCCACGGGTTGCCGAAAGCTCGCCAAGCCGCGCGGGTTGGCGTTGCCGAATGCGGCAAGTTCGCCGCTTCCGTTCAGGGAGAGCCGCAAAACATGCGCCGCGTCAGGGACCAGCCGGCCATTGGCGTCGACGACCTCCACGGTGACATGGGCGAGATCGTTCCGGTCGGCGGCTATCTTGGGACGATCGAGCTTAAGCCGCAGGGCTGCTGCAGCGCCCGCAGTCTCCAATTTGCGGCTTCCGATCTTTCGCCCTGCCAAATAGGCGGTCACCATCAGCCGTCCGGGCTCATAGACCACTGGGATCCGCGCTGAGGATGTATTTTCGGGTGTCATCGCCCGGTCCTCGATCATCTTGCCATTCAGTTCGATCGTGACGCGGTCAGCAGGAGTGAAGATGCTGACGTCGAGCGGCTTGCCCTCGGCACCCGGCCAGGTCCAGCTTTCAAGCTCATCGCGCCAGCCCCACAGGAAAGGCCGCTCCTGCTTGCCTTCCGGGATCGGCCGCTGGACCGCAACCTCAAGTGGGCTGAGGCCCCAAATAACGTCGCGGGCGAGCGACTGCGGCCGCTGTTGGCCGATCAGGTCGAGATCGCCGCAGGACGCCCCGAACCACGGATATTCATCCGGGCCGAACGTCTCTCCGGACAGGAGCGTGCGGCCGATCGCCGCCTCGCCCAGATAATCCATTGCCGTCCATACGAAGTCGCCGATCAGGTATGGCGAGCGATCGGTGAGGCGCCACACCTTGTCCACGTCGGCCGGGAAGCTTTCCGTTCCCACCATGACCCTGTCGGCGAATTTTGCATGGTCTCGTTCGTAGTTGCTGAACTTATAATTATAGCCGGCAACGTCGAGGAACTGGGCGGCGGCCTGATCCGGTCGTCCATCCGGTCCGGTCACATCGGGGCCGGGGCTGCCGTTGATCGCCTGCGTCACCGGACGGGTCGGGTCAAGCCGGTGCAACTCGTCGCTCAACATTTTCGCTATCGCAACGCCTTCAGGCTGGCCGCGCTCGGGGATCTCGTTGCCGAAGCTCCACATGATTACGCTAGGATGATTGCCGTCGCGCCGGACCATCGCCTCCAGATCCCGCTGCCACCAGCCATCGAAATAAAGGCTGTAGTCGTCGGGATTCTTGGCGACCCGCCACATGTCGAAGGATTCCTCCATCACCAGTATGCCGAGCCGGTCGCAGGCGTGGAGAAAGGCGGGAGAGGGTGGATTGTGCGATGTCCGGAGCGCGTTGAAACCCCGCGCCTTCAGCATCTCGACCTTGCGATATTCCGCGCGGTCGATCGCCACGGCGCCAAGGATGCCGTTGTCGTGGTGAACACAGCCGCCACGCAACTTATATGGCTTGCCGTTGATGCGCAGGCCATTCTGGGCGTCGATCTCGACCCGGCGGATGCCGAGGGGAGCCGTCATCCGATCGATGACTTCGCCGCCCGCCTGCAACGTGCATTCCACCTGATAGAGATGGGGCGCGTCCGGCGACCACAGCCGGGGACGTGCCATTTCCAGCGACGTTGTCACACGGTCACAGGCCGCCACGGTCTTTTCGGCGACGGCTTTTCCTGCATCGTCGAGGATGCGGGTCGTCACCATGCCGCCGGTCTGCGATCCCTCGATCCGGGTCACGACCTCCACGGTGGCCTTTTCTTGCGACACGCTGGGTGTGGTGACCGTAACGCCCCATTGTTCGAAACGGAACGCGCGCGTGATGTCGAGCCACACATGCCGGTAAATGCCTGAGCCCGCATACCAGCGGCTGTTGCGGCCGATATTGGCCGCGCGCACCGCCAGCACATTGTCGCCTGATGGTGAAAGGTGCGGGGTCAGATCGTATGCGAAGGGAACATATCCGTTGGGCCGCTGGCCGAGCAGGACGCCGTTCAACCAGACCTGGGCATTCATGTGAACGCCGTCGAAGACGATCTGGACGCGGGCGTCAGGGCTAAGCGGCGGCAATTTGAAGCGCTTGCGATACCAGCCGACGCCACCGACGGTGAAGCCGGTGGGCGCGCCGCTGGCGCTGCGGGCATAGCCCAGATTGTCGTTCAATCCGGCATCGAACGGGCCGATGAGGCGGGGCACGTCCTTCGACGGCACCTTCTGCCACAAGGGGGCGCTATCGACCGAGCGAAGCACCGCATTGAGGGCTGGATCGCTTCCCGGACGGTCCTCAATGCTCCAGTCATGCGGCAACTCGACCCGGCGCCATGCCGAATCGTCATAGGCGGGCTTCGCAACGTCCGCGCCGTCGCCGAGCAGGAAGCTCCATCCATCGTCGAAAACTTGGCCCCGACGGTCGAGCGTCAACGGGGCGGGCGATAGGCGAGGGACAAGGGAAAACGCGCGGGAAGCAGGGATCAGCACTGCGGCGCTCACCGACAGGCGCAGGAGTGTCCGCCGGGAAAGACCAGCGCCAAATCGCACGTTCATCGCTCTAGACTCCTGCAATTCATTGTCGGTGTCGCGGCGGCGGCTGCTCGCAATGATGCCCGAGCCCAGTTGGGACGTCACAAAGCCATTCGCTGAAAGCTCTCCACCGCTTGTTTATTAGTATGAGTATATCCGGCACCAGAAGGCGTCAATCCAGTGCCGTCCTGTCCGGGCCGACGAGTTGGCGATCGCCGGGCCATGCATCCCTATCGGCTTGGGGCAGGACGCGCGCAGGGTTTCCTGGCCGCGGCCCAGGAGATCGCGCTTTCCAGCATCGTCCGGTAGGTTGGGTCGGAATAGGTCTGCGGCCGATGGCCGATCGCCGAATAAAAGGATCGCCCCCGGCCGACGCAGCGGGTCCATGCGATGGGATGATCCCCCATGCGCAGGTCCTGCTTCATCATGCCGATCGGCGAATAGCTGCCTTCATCCAACGTGGCGAGGACATGGGCTCCCGACAGGCGGGGGCTTGCCTTGAAGGAATACCATTCGTCTTTCATCGTCCATGCCGTCGGCAGCCCGGCTGCGACCGGATGTTTCGGATCATCCAGCCGGATTTGCGCATCCTGAAATTGCGGCCCCATCGGATGACCGATGAACCGCGCGCCGATCAGTGTGTCCGCATACCAGTCCCAGAAATAGGCGGGGTCCCCGGCTGAACCATGGACCGCGACGAAGCCGCCGCCGCGCTCGATATAAGACTTGAGCGCCTCGCGCTGGGTCAGGGTCAGCACATCGCCGCTGACGTTGTTCCATATCACGGCATCGAACCGGCTGAGGATCGCCGGAGAGATCGCGCCGCCGCGATCCGTGGCCACCATCGCCCAGCCGTGACGCTTCGCCATGTCGAGGAACGCCGCATGGGCGGCCTCCACCGAGGGGCCGTCGCGAAATCCGGTCATCTTTTCGAACAACAGGATGCGCGGCTTGCCCTTGGGCAGGATGAAGGTCGGCCGGTCGTCGTCATAGCGGGCGCAGCGCGCTACGCGATCCGCATCCGTCACGCTGATGGCCTTCAGCCGATCCGCTATGCTGGCCATCTTGTCCGCGCTGATCCGCAGCATCGCCCCGGCTTCGCGCACTGAAAGAATCGCCGAAAAACTGGGCGCGGTGGTGCTCGTGAACATCGGCGGCAGCTTCGCGAGGATGCCCGGCGCTTCCGTTTCGACAGCGGCGCGCGCCGCGGGGTTCAGCAATATGTCCATGAACGGTGACGCGAGCGAGAATGGCGCGTCGCGCAGCGGGCAATCCAGTGTCGCGGCCGATGCCGGGGCTACGGTGCTGATCAGCGCCAGCAGCGCGATGAGAAGACGCTTGGTCATGCGATTGCGGTCTCCATTGCGAGCGCATTGGCCGACCTACTGCCCCCAAGCACGCAGAACGGCACATATAGCTCACATGCCGCCGTCAAGAAAAAACTGTTTCGCAACAGGGCGCTGCCCCCTTGCGTGAGATGCCGAACATTCAAGTTCAATGAATCAGCCAAGGCACGTCCGCTCGTTGATATTTAATTAGTATGAGTATATATGAATGCTTGACGGCGTCAATCGCCCGACGCCGCTCAAGAAAGACTGCAATGACCGCCAGCACCCACGGAGGCCGATCAACCGCTTGGTTCGACAACTCCGAGAATATGGAGACGACCGTCCCGCTTGAGCGCCGCCTGAACTTTGACCCCAGCTTGGCGGAATGTCGGCTTGGCAAGGGCGGCTATCCCTATCCGACCTCGCAGACCTTGGGCCTGCCCCGCGACAATCATTGATGGAGAATGCACAAGTGATCGACGGCAGCGTTCTGGTGGGCGGCGACGCACGCCAGCAGGAAGAGCGGTTCAAGGGTATCGATCCGACAACGGATCTGCCACTTGCCCAGAGCTATTCACAAGCCTCGCCAGAGGACGTCGCGGACGCATGCGCTCTGGCGGCTGATGCGGCGCCATCCTTTGCCGCCCTGACGCCGGACGCAAGAGCGCGCTTTCTCGAAGCCGTTGCCGAGCGGATCGACGCCATCGGCGATTCGCTTATCGAAACGGCTATGGCGGAAACGGGCTTGCCCCGCATGCGTCTGGAAGGTGAGCGCGGACGCACTACCGGGCAGCTCCGGCTGTTCGCCTCCGAATTGCGGGCCGGCTACTGGCTCGACGTGACGATCGATCGCGCCTTGCCGGATCGCGCCCCGCCGCGTCCCGACCTTCGCCGCATGAATGTGCCGCTCGGCCCGGTAGCGGTGTTCGGCGCGTCCAATTTCCCGCTCGCTTTTTCCGTGGCTGGCGGCGATACCGCGTCGGCGCTCGCGGCGGGATGTCCGGTGGTGGCCAAGGGGCATCCGGGTCACCCCGGAACCGGAGAGCTCATCGCTCGCGCCGTGACCCAAGCTGTGACGGACTGCGGTCTTCATCCGGGCGTTTTTTCCTATCTGCCCGGCACTGGCAATGCGCTTGGCGCTGCCGTTGTGGCCGATCCTCGCATCCGCGCGGTCGGCTTTACAGGATCGCGGGCGGGCGGACTTGCGCTCGCCGAGATAGCGGCCCGGCGTCCTGAACCTATCCCCGTTTATGCCGAAATGAGCGCGGTCAATCCCGTCATATTGATGCCGGGCGCTCTCAGAACCCGCGCCGAGACGCTTGGGACGGCATTTGTGGGCTCTCTGACGCAGGGGGCAGGACAGTTTTGCACGAATCCCGGACTGGTCATCGCGATCGACGGACCGGACCTCGACCGCTTCCTCGCTTCGGCCACTTCGGCCGTCAGCGAGGCGTCGCCGCAGGTGATGCTGACGCCCGCCATTCGGGCCGCCTTCACCAATGGCGTGGCCAAGCTGGAGACCATGCCGGGCGCCAGGTTGATCGCACAGGCCCAAGCCCCGGAAGGGCGTGCCGGTGCGGCGTTGTTCGAAAGCTACGCTGAGCAAATCGCTCTTGAACCGGCCCTTGCCGAAGAGGTGTTCGGTGCATCGTCCGTGGTGATCCGTTGCAAGGATGCCGATGCGCTGGCGCAGGTCATCTCCGGACTGGAGGGGCAGTTGACCGCAACGATCCACATGGATGATTCTGATGCTGCCGACGCGGCCGCCATACTTCCTCTTCTCGCGCAAAAGGCGGGCAGGGTCCTGGCGAACGGCTGGCCGACGGGTGTCGAAGTGACCTGGGCGATGGTTCATGGCGGGCCATTCCCCGCCACCATGGACGGAAGGTCCACCTCGGTCGGCACCCTCGCCATGTCTCGCTTCCTGCGGCCGGTCTGCTTTCAGGATATCGGCGCAAAGCTGATCCCGCCGCCATTGCAGGACGCTAACCCCTGGCGCTTGCCGCGCCGCCTTGATGGCAAGATGGAGATCACCCGATGATCCGTTCCCTCGTCCAATATGAACAGGATGGCCGGCGCGGCGTAGCCGCTCTGGACGAGAGCGGAGCAGCCCTGATCGTGCGTGATACGGCGTCCGTACGGATGCTGGCTGGCGACGCGCTGGCGTCGTCCACCACGCTTGCCGCTCTTGCCGAGGAACGCGCAGGGGCTTCGATCGATTTGGCCGCTGTTACCTTGCTGCCACCGATCGATCATGAAGATCCCGCGCATTTGCTGGTCAGCGGCACCGGCCTCACGCATCTGGGCTCCGCCGAAGGCCGCGACAAGATGCACAAGGCCGCCGCCGCCGGTCAGGCCACCGATTCCATGCGCATGTTCCTGATGGGCGAGGAGGGTGGAAAGCCAGCCGCCGGAACTGAGGGTGTGCAGCCCGAATGGTTCTACAAGGGCGACGGGTCGATCCTGGTGCCGCCGGGCGCACCTTTCCGCAAACCTGCTTTCGCGGGAGATGGGGGCGAGGAGCCGGAAATCGCCGGCATCTACTTCAATGCGCCGGATGGTACGCCGGTTCGCCTGGGCTTTTCAATCGGGAATGAGTTTTCGGACCATGTGACCGAACGGGTCAATTATCTCTGGCTCGCCCATTCCAAGCTACGTCAGGCGTCGCTGGGCGCGGAATTGCTGCTGGGCGACCTGCCCGCCGATGTTCGCGGCGCCAGCCGGATTATCCGCGACGGTGCGATCTTGTGGGAAAGTAGTTTCTTTTCTGGCGAGACGAACATGTCTCACAGCATCGAGAATCTTGAGCATCATCATTTCAAATATGACTTGTTCAGACGTGCCGGCGACGTGCATGTGCATTTCTTCGGCACGGCGACCCTCTCCTTTACCGACCAGGTGGAAACGCGCGCGGGCGATATATTCGAGATTGAGGCGGATGCCTTCACCATGCCACTTCGCAATCCTCTGATGGAAGCAGCCGAAGAAGGATTGGCTAAAGTGAGGGTGCTATGACCAGCACGCGCTAGGCCTGCCTGTTCGGTGTCGGCATGCTGCCAACGCCGCGACATACCAGGCGCGGAGCTGACCGTCTCGTCAGTCGCAATGCATATCTTTATCGCAAAAATGCCCCTACAAAACCACCGGACAATTTTACTACGGAGAATGGCTCGGGATGCAGCCTCAGGAAGAAGCCAAGAGGTTGCGAATCCATCAGGCACTCGCGCGGCAGATCGGCATAGCCATCGTTTCGGGTGAGCACCCTCCAGGCTGTGGTTTTGGGGCGGAGATAGAAGAGGCGCAAGCTCTCGGCGTGTCTCGGACCGCCTATCGGGAGGCGATGCGCATTTTAACGGCAAAGGGCCTTCTCGAAAGCAGGCCCAAAGCCGGAACGCGTGTGACGCTTCGTTCCCGATGGAATGTGTTGGATCCGGACGTCCTTGCCTGGATGTTCTCATCAGATCACCCTGATGAGCGCTTCGTTCGGGACTTGTTTGAACTGCGCGGCCTTATCGAGCCTGCGGCGGCGGCCTGGGCGGCTACACGGCGCTCGCCTGAGCAATTGGAAAAAATGCGTGCGGCGCTTAAAGCAATGGCGCGGTACGGCTTATCGACGGAGAGCGGCCGAGAAGCGGATCAGCGTTTCCATGGCGCCATCCTGGAAGCGAGCGACAATGAGCCGCTTGCATCTTTGTCTAGTTCGGTGGGCGCCGCGCTCACCTGGACGACGCGTTTCAAGCAGATGAAGTTTGCGCATCCGCGCGATCCGATCGGTGAACATGAAGCAGTATTTGCAGCTATTGCGGCGAGAGACGCGGACGGGGCGCGATCGGCTATGACAGAGCTACTTCGTCTCGCGCTCGATGATATGGGCTTGTCGTCAATTCGTAGTTGAATGTCTGCCTCTCGGATGGAGGCATGGATGCAAAAGTCAGTACCTCGAAGAAGGCGCTCTCTTCGAGCGCATCGGCTTGGTCAGCAACCAAGGCATGGAGCGATGTCGTCGTCAGCCCAGCCTTCGCGGCTGCGTCTTCGAAGCTGGCATAATCCATCGTCATCAGCGCCGCGACATAATCAAGGGCCTGCGCGATCACCTCGCGGCGCGCCTGCGGATTACGCCATAGCTTGGTTTCCACCAGCACGATGTCGTCCCGGGGGGTGATAAAGAGATTGTCGATGAAGCCGTGCCCGCAGGCCATCTCCCGTCCCACCGCGATGGGTGCGCCAAAGCCCGGTTCAATCTGCGCGATGGGGAGGATTTCAGGATGGTCGTGGATCAGCTGCTGCAGCCACGCCTCCTTGAACTCACCCGCCGATCCGAGTTCGACCGGCTCCAGCTTGTGGCTCGTTCCATCCGTCCCGAGCAGGAAGGGCGCGCCAAGTGCCTTGATCAGTGACATGGGCGCTTTAAGATTGCGGTGGATATTCGCGCGCGCCTTGGATCTAATGTTCGCCGCCTCCGGGAGGAGAAGGGCTGGAGCCAAGAGGATTATGCCGACCGCGCCGAAATCCACCGCACCTATGTGAGCGACATCGAGCGCGGGCGGCGCAATCCCACCATCACCGTGGTTGAGAAGCTGGCGGTGCCATTCGGGATCGCGCCGGGGGATCTGCTGAACTGAGGAGCGGTCGGCACGCGGACCGGCAGCTATCCAGGCGGCTCTCGACCAATGTAAGACGTTCCGATATGAGTGGGGATGTCGGCTCATGCCGGAACCAGCTGTTCAAACATTTAACAGCAGCCCGCCAGCCAAGCACCATTCTCCGTCGTTCGGAACCAGAGCTGGGTACCTAGAACCGGTCGTGCGCAATCAGCCCCGGGGCGCAGGCGGTGCGATCGCGCTAAGCGCTGGCAGATAGCCGATGAATGGTATTCCTTCACCAGCAACCCTCGCGCCACCGGCTCAACCATCCTCGCGACGCTCGATGAAAAAAGCTACGATCCGGTCGGAATGCCGGGGTGGGATCTACGCATGGGCGATCATCCGATCGCATGGACACGCTGTGTCGGACGGGGACGCGTTTTCTATTCTGCCATCGGTCATCTTCCCCAAACCTATTCGGACCCGCGCTATGTAACGCTGCTCCAAAACGCGGTCGGCTGGACGGCTAAGGGGCGGAAACATGACTGCAGGGCGGCTGGTCAGCGGTGATACCGGAATGCCGCTTCGCCTGGTCGCCGTGAACCTGCTGAAATATTTCTCAGGGAACGGCGCACGCTGTGGCCGCGCACAATGCGCGCCGTAGCGGCCGACCTTTGATGCGAGATCGGCATCATCCATCAGTATGAAATTTAGTTGCCTTAAAAATTCACCCGTCTATAGATTTGCGCCTTTTCATCGATGGGCGGGGTGGCCGTGGATAGTGTAGTGAAGAGCGTCTGCTGCCTCGGCAGCCAGCTATCGTGTGGATGGCAAATATGAACGCGGTACTTCCCGTCGCCAATGTCCCCGTGACGGGGAATCGAGGGCTACGCGTGCGCCTGTTCATCATGATGGCGCTACAAATGGCGGTGTGGGGCGCTTGGGCGCCCAAGCTGTTTCCCTATATGGCCATGCTCGGCTTCACCGCGAGCCAGCAGGCGCTGGTCGGCAGTTGCTGGGGCATCGCGTCGATCCTCGGCATCTTCTTTTCCAACCAGTTCGCCGACCGCAATTTCGCGGCAGAACGGATGCTGGCGTTCAGCCATGCGATCGGCGGCGCTTGTCTGTTGGGCGCGGCCTTCTCGACCGCGTTCCTTCCCTTCTTCCTGTTCTTCCTGGGGTACAGCCTGCTCTATGTGCCGACGCTGTCGGTCGCCAACACGATCAGCTTTGCCAACCTGCGCGATCCGGCTCGCGACTTTGGTAAGGTACGCATGGGCGGCACCGTCGGTTGGGTCATTGCCAGCTGGCCGTTCATCTTCCTGTTGAGCGCCCATGCGGACGTGACGCAGGTGCGGTGGATTTTGGTCGTATCGGCCATCGCGTCCTTTGCAATGGCGCTGTATTCCCTGACGCTGCCTCATACGCCGCCGTGTCGGGACCGTAATTCGGATTCGCTCGCATGGCGTGAAACATTCGGCCTGCTCCGGCAGCCCGCGATCCTGGTGCTGTTCATCGTCACCTTCATCGATTCCGTGGTCCACAACGGCTATTTCGTCGTGTCCGACGCCTTTTTGACTAACCGGGTGGGCATTGCGGGCAATCTGTCGATGGTCGTGCTGAGCCTCGGCCAGGTGGCCGAGGTGGTGACGATGGGCGTGTTGGGGGTCGTGCTTGCCCGGCTAGGCTGGCGCATCACGATGATCGTCGGCATTCTAGGCCATGCCGCGCGGTTCGGTGTCTTTGCGTTGTTCCCTGACAGTGTGTCGGCGGTGGTCGCGGTTCAGTTGCTGCATGGCGTCTGCTACGCCTTCTTCTTTGCAACCGTATACATCTTCGTCGATGACGCCTTTCCAAAGGATGTGCGGGTGAGCGCGCAGGGGCTTTTCAACCTGTTGATCCTGGGCGTCGGCAATGTGGTCGCCAGCTTCCTGTTCCCGATGCTGGTCGCGCGGCTGACCATCCGTCCGGGAACCGCGCTGGTCCCGCCCGAGGTCGATTATTCGACCCTGTTCATGGTGCCGATGGGGCTTGCTTTGTTTGGCGCGCTACTGCTGGCGGTAGCTTTTCGCCCCGCTCAGCGAGGCCCCGCGCCGGTACCGAAATCGGAGGATAGCTAACTCATGACCGGTGCAACCCGCCCGATCCGCCTCGCCATGGTCGGAGGCGGCCCTGATGCCTTTATCGGCCCGATTCACAAGATGGCTGCCGAACTGGATGGCCGCTTCCGCCTTGTCGCGGGTGCGTTTAGCCGTGACGCAGAAAAATCGCGGAGCGCTGCGCGAGGCTGGGCGCTGGACGAGGCGCGGGGATATCCTGACTTTCAGACCATGATCGCTCAGGAGGCAGGCCGCGAGGACGGGGTGGAGGCTGTGGCGATCGTCACCCCTAATCACCTTCATCTGCCCGTCGCGCGGGCGGCTCTGGCGGCGGGACTGCATGTCATCAGCGACAAGCCCGCCACGGCGACCCTGGCTGAGGCGCTGGAGTTGCGGGACATCGTCGGGTCGGCGCGCGCGCATTATGCGCTGACCTACACCTATACCGGCTATGCCATGATCCGTCAGGCGCGGGAAATGGTGGAGCGGGGCGACATCGGCCGGGTGCGCAAGGTGGTCGTGGAATATAGCCAAGGCTGGCTCGCCACGGGCGACGACGCGAGCAACAAGCAGGCCGCGTGGCGCGTCGACCCCCATCTCGCAGGTGCGGGCGGATGCAGCGGCGACATCGGCGTCCATGCCTTCGATCTGGTGGAGTTCGTCACCGGGATACGGGTCGAAAGCCTGTGTGTCAGCCTGTCCGCCCTGGTGGAGGGGCGGGTGCTGGACGATGACTGCAACGCGCTGATGAAGCTGGAGGGCGGCGTGCCGGGCGTGCTGGTGACGTCACAGGTCGCGACCGGTGACCGAAACGGGCTGCGCCTGCGCGTCTATGGTGAAAAGGCTGGGCTGGACTGGAGCCATGAACAGCCCGATCGGTTGATCGTCAACCCGGCGGACGGCCCCACGCAGATTTTGCACAGCGGCGCGCCCTACCTTGGCGGCTCCAGCCTGGCGGCGTCTCGCCTGCCTACTGGCCATCCCGAAGGCTTTATCGAGGCGTTCGCGACCCTTTATCGCGATTTCGCCGACCTCATCCAAGGCCGTCCCCTCAGCGCGCCGTTGCCGGACATCGACAATGGCGTACGGAGCCTCGCCTTCGTGACAGCGGCGGTGCGTTCGAGCAGCAACGGGTCGACTTGGGTTTCCATCGGAGACGTGGCGTAATGAAGACCATCAAGGGACCGGGCATCTTCCTGGCGCAGTTCGTGGGCGACAAGCCGCCGTTCGATACGCTCGAAAACCTCGCCAATTGGGCCGCCGATCTTGGCTATGTGGGTCTGCAAATTCCCACCGGCGTGGGCGGGCTGTTCGACGTCGCATTGGGCGCCGAAAGCCAGACCTATTGCGACGATGTGAAGGGCATGTTGGCGGATCGCGGGCTGTCGATCACCGAGCTTTCCACCCATCTGCAAGGTCAGTTGGTGGCTGTTCATCCGGCCTATGACGCGCTGTTCGACGGGTTCGCGCCGCCGGAAGTGAGGGGCAATCCGTCCGCTCGGCAAGAATGGGCCATGTCGCAGATGCGCGCCGCCGCTGCCGCCAGCCGGCGGCTGGGCCTTGGCGCGCACGCTAGTTTCTCAGGCGCGCTGGCCTGGCCCTATGTCTATCCCTGGCCTCAACGCCCCGCTGGGCTGATCGAGGAGGCGTTTGCGGAGCTGGCGAAGCGCTGGCATCCGATCCTTGACGCGTTCGAGGATGCCGGGGTCGATCTCTGCTATGAAATCCACCCCGGTGAGGATTTGCATGACGGCGCGACGTTCGAGCGGTTCCTGGACGCGGTAGGCGACCATCCTCGCGCCAATATTCTCTACGATCCCAGCCATTTCGTCCTGCAACAGCTCGACTATCTCGCGTTCATCGACCTTTACCATGAGCGCATCCGCGCATTCCATGTGAAGGACGCCGAGTTTCGTGCCGATGGTCGGTCGGGCGTCTATGGCGGCTATCAGGGCTGGGTTGATCGGCCCGGGCGTTTCCGCTCACCCGGTCATGGGCAGGTCGATTTCGGCGCCATCTTCTCCAAGATGGCAGCGAATGATTATCCCGGCTGGGCGGTGTTGGAATGGGAATGTGCGCTCCTCCACCCGGAGGAAGGGGCAAGGCAGGGCGCGCCGTTCATTCGCGACCATATCATCCGCGTGACCGATCGTGCGTTCGACGACTTTGTCGCAAGCGGGGTTGACGCGGACCGCAATCGGCAACTGCTCGGCCTGGCACGCGCCTCCGCGGAGAATGGGGGGAGGGCGTGAACCTCTTCCCTACTACAAAGCGCCTGTCGCCAAAAATGGCGATCCTTGGCGCCCTTGGTCTCGCCGCCTGCACCACCGGAGGCGTCGCCACCCTCACAGGTTCCACGCAGGGGTCCGGGGTATCGCTGGGGCAGGATCAAGCGGGCGACCACTTTTATACGCTCGATCAGATTAAGCCCGCCAACGTCGCCCAGCTGCAAGTTGCATGGACCTATGAAACCGGCGCGGGTGGACTGCAGACGACCCCGCTGTTTCGCGACGGCCGCCTCTATATCGTCACGCCAACCCAGCAGGTTGCCGCGCTGGACCCCGAGAGCGGTCAGGAACTCTGGAAGTTTAGTGGCGCGGTACGGGGCCAGCAGCCGGTTCGCGGCCTTTCCTATTGGCAGGGCGGGTCGGAGCGCCGGCTCTTTTCTTCCCTCGGCAGCACGCTGATCGCGCTTGACCCGGACAGTGGCAAGCCGATTGCGGGTTTTGGCAAGGATGGCGCCGTTGACCTGCGGGAGGATCTGGGGCGCGATCCTGAGATGATGGCGACTTTCCTGACGTCGCCGGGGATGGTGTTCGGCGACCTCATCATCGTCGGTTTCCGCACATCGGAAACGCGTCCTGCCGCGCCCGGGACCATCCGCGCCTATGACGTGCGGACCGGGCAGTTGCGCTGGTCCTTCAATACCATTCCCCACCCCGGGGAGGTGGGGCATGACAGCTGGCCCGCGGACGCGTGGAAGGATGCAGGCGGCGCCAATGCGTGGACCGGGATGGCGCTCGATGAAAAGCGCGGGATCGTCTATGTGCCAACTGGATCGGCGGTGGACGACTTTTACGGCGCGGACCGAAAGGGCGACAATCTCTTCGCCAACTCGCTTCTGGCGCTCGACGCGCGCACCGGCAAGCGGCTTTGGTATTTCCAGGCTATCCATCACGATTTGTGGGATCGCGACCTGTCCAGCCCGCCTGCATTGGTCACCGTTACGCGCAGCGGACGGCGCATCGACGCCGTTGTGCAGCCGTCCAAGCAGGGCTTCCTCTATATCCTCGACCGTGTGACCGGAAAGCCGGTCTTTCCGATTGAAGAGCGCCCCGTTCCGGCCAGCGACATGCCGGGCGAGTTCGCCTCTCCCACCCAGCCGTTCGTCACCACGCCTGCCCCGTTCGCGCGGCAGCGCCTGACAGCCGATATGCTGACCAAACGTACACCGGAGGCGCACGAGGCAGCTGTGAAAGCCTTTGCGAGGATGCGGAGCGAGGGACCGTTCATCCCGTTCACGACGAAGGCGCCGACCGTGATGTTCCCCGGTTTTGACGGAGGTGCCGAATGGGGTGGTCCCGCGATCGATCGTAAGCGGGGTATACTGTTCATCAACAGCAATGATGTCGCCTGGACTGGCCAGCTTGCGGCCCGAAAGGCGACGCCTGCCGCCGCAATGACTACACCAGCGCGCGGAGCCGGACTCTATCAGGAGCAGTGCGCGGCTTGCCATGGTCAGGATCTTAAGGGTTCGCCGCCCGCTTTCCCGGGCCTCGTTGATGTGGGCAAGCAGCTTTCGGCGGCCAAAATCAACGAGATCATCCAGCAGGGGCGGGGACGTATGCCCGGTTTCCCGCAGATATCCGCTGCCGATCGCAGCGCGATCACTTCCTATTTGCTCGGCGAACAGGAACAGGCCGGCGCCTCGGACAAGCGGGAGGTTGCCGCTCCCGCCGATGCGAAGCCCGCGCGTTCGCCCTATTATCTCACCGGTTATCGCAAGTTTGTGGACGTCGACGGCTACCCCGCTGTCGTGCCGCCTTGGGGCACACTGAACGCCATTGATCTCAACAGCGGCAAATATCTCTGGAAGATTCCGCTGGGCGAATATCCCGAACTCATCGCCAAAGGCGAGCCGTCGACCGGAAGCGAGAATTATGGCGGCCCGCTCATCACCAGTTCCGGCGTCTTGTTCATCGGGGCGACGATCTATGATCGCAAATTCCGCGCCTTCGATAGCCGCACCGGACGCCTGCTCTGGCAGACCGTGCTGCCTTACGCCGGTGTAGCCACGCCTACGACATTCATGTCCGGCGGTCGCCAGTTCATCGTGATCGCCACAAGTAACCAGCGCAATCCGAAGGCGCGGCAAGGCTCTGCCTATGTTGCCTTTGCACTGCCCACGAAATGAAAGAAGGCCGCATGTCACCTTATACTCTGTTGATCAGCCTGTCCCTGGTTGCTGGAGCGCCGCCCGCGCTCGCAGCTGATGGTGCCAAGCTGTTTCAGTCCCAGTGCGCGATGTGTCACAAGCCTGCGGTCAGCACACCGCTGGCACCCGCACTGAAAGATGTGGTGGGACGCAAGATTGCGAGCCGACCCGATTTTACTTATTCCAGCGCTCTAAAGGCCAAGCAAGGGGACAAGTGGACAGAGCAGAACCTGGACGCCTTCCTTGCGGCTCCCGTCAAATTCGCGCCGGGCACACGCATGCCGATGAATGTGGCCAACGTGGCAAATAGGGCAGCTTTGATCGCTTATCTCAAAACGATAAAATAAGCCTCGGACAATGGGTGGGACGGGTCGCTCATCGCCGTCCGTCCGCATTTCCAAGGAGCAGATCGATCTCGGTTGCCAGCGCTGCCGCCATATCGATCGACCGATCAACCAGCCAGCGCACCTGCAAGCCATCTGACTGCGCGATCAGCATCATTGCGGCATGATCGGCGTGGAGCGTCGGCGTGACGGTGCCCGCTGCCTGCCGCTTGCGGATTTCATCTGCGATGTATCCCTGCAGCGCGGTGAAACGAGCGCCGAAGAAGTCGTGCGCCGGATGTGACGGATCGGCAGCTTCGGCCGCGAAGGCGGTGTAGAGTTGGACCAGGCCTGGCGTCGTCGTGTTGCGTCGGGCCGTTTCCACCAGCGAGGCGAAGATATCCTTGTCAGCTGTCAGGCTGGCGACATTGCCCTCGTCCCACATGCGCAGCACTTCCTGCAGCAGAACTTCGCGCGACGAGAAATAGTAGATGATGTGCGCGCCATCGATCCCGATACTGCGTCCGATCTGGCTTAGCGATGCACCGCGATATCCCTCGCGGCTGATGACCTCGACGGCGGCACGCAGGATTTCGTCCCGCCGTTCCTGTCCTTTCGCGTATGGTCCGCGCCTTTTCATTCTGTGCTCGTAACAGCAGCGTCACTGAAAACACAAGGTCACGATATGACGATCAAGGCTGATCCGACCGAGTTTGCAGGCAAGCGCGTGGCCATCAGCGGTGGCGCCAAGGTTCTGGGCCGATCGGCGGGGTCAAGTTCGTCCAGGCCAACCTCAGTACTGCAGAAGCAGCAAAGCGCTGGCGGACGCTGCGCTTGGCGGGAGCGTCTGCTCTCGCCGTAAGCCGTCATTCAATCTAGGAACCTGGAACGGCGGCAATGTCCCACGAGCTTTCGGCAAGAAGCGACCAAGTCGGGCCGTTCCCCCACCAAAGCCAGAACGGCTGCTTTTGCCGAAACCCGCCATCCCCGGTTCATTGAGCAGACCGGCAGCTACGCGCCAAAGTCGGTCGCTTAGGCGGGGCTAGCTGCATCCTGAAACCGGTCATTCCCATAGGGTGTAACAATTGGGACTCGGCTCGCGCGACCGGACGGGCCGAGCTCCTACAATTAAATTTCGATGCCTTCTGCCAACGTAAGGGCATCCTCTACTGGACTTGTAACGGTTTTGTGCCGGTCACTTGAGAGTTTAAGGCTCGTTCAAGGA
>CAMPIM010000006.1 GCA_946886365.1 uncultured Novosphingobium sp. | reverse complement strand
TCCAGATTGCGGAGATATTTGTCGGTGCGCCAGTCCTTGGCCAACTCCACGGCGGCGCGCATCAACTGCCCATTATGGCGTTCCAGTTTTGCCTCAAGCCGCTCGAACAGGGTGAAAGCGTCAGCCGTCGCTCCAGCGAAACCGCCGATGACGGAACCATCATGCAAGCGGCGAACCTTCCGGGCATTGGGCTTCATCACCGTCTGGCCCATGGAAACCTGGCCGTCACCGGCCAGGATCACCTTCCCATTTTTTCGTACGGACATGATGGTGGTGCCGTGCCAGACGGGCATGGCGGAGGAGCGTTGGTCGTTCATGGCGCGGCATATGGGTGCGAATGGGCTACCGCGCAAGCATAGTAGCGGAGGGCGTCGGATCGTGTCATTTTCTGGACGGATTTATGACAATCCATTCAGGAACCGATCCCGGTTAATTGACTTTGTGCAGAGCAGCAAAGATCATGTCCGGACGGTGAATGGGAGGAAATTTCACATGTCTCTGAAAGCCAGAGCGCGAGAGAAGGTCGAGCGGGCAGGGATTTCCAACTATACCTTCGACCATGACGTCCTTGTAATGTGCGGCGTCCGCTACACCATCGCGGCATGCAACTGCGGCCAGCCGGATTGCGACGGCGTGAAGCTGGAAAGAAGCGCGGCCATGACTAACCGCGTCCTCCAATAATCGGTGTGAAGGAAGGGCTGACCAATCCTTACATCGCCCTCTCACCGGCCCGACCGACCGATTCAATGTCCCGGCCAACGCCCTTGACCGTGTTGCAGGCCGCCAAGCTGGTGAGAAGAAGCCCAGTGATCATGAGGGCAATGGTCTGACGCATCGATAGTCACTCCCTTTATCGTTCCCGCCACTAAACTTTCACGCCTAAAAGGCAATGAGTGCAATTTGCAACTCCCCGTCCAAGCTCGTCTTGACAGGAGCCGTGGCCGATGCCAATGGCCGCATCCTCCTTTCAGGGGGCGCGTAGCTCAGCGGTAGAGCACACCCTTCACACGGGTGGGGTCACAGGTTCAATCCCTGTCGCGCCCACCATCGAACCCCCGGAATACAAAGGGTTTGATGGGATCGGTTGCTGATAGCAACTTTCCAACATTGCAGAACAGTGCGCGAACAAACGTCGATTCGCTGCGTTCGTTCGTACAATCCCGGTACAACACCACAGCTTTTCCGACTCGGGCGGCGGCATGAAGCCCCGCGTCGTCATCGGCTACTCCTGCTGCCCGCTGACCCGTGAGGGTTTCGAACGGGCAGGGGTGGAAGCATGGACCTGCGATCTTCTGCCAGCCCGCGATGGCTCCCCCCGCCACCTGCAATGCGATTTCTGGGAAGTGGCGCACGATCGATGGGACGGCGCAGTGCTGCATCCCATGTGCACAAACCTGACTGTATCGGCGGCATGGGCTTTCAACGATCCCGACTATGACCGCTACCCCGGCGTCGGCTATCATCAGCGCGTGAAGCCTGGAACGCTGACCGGGAAGGCGCGCAGAGAGGCGCGGGCGCGAGATATTGAGAACTTCCGCCGCCTTGAAGCGCTGCCTTACCCGAAGGCTATCGAGAACCCCGGCAAGTCTTTCCTCTGCTCCATGCACCGCAGACCGGATCAGTGCGTCCATCCTTATCAGTTTGGCGATGACGCCAGCAAGGAAACAGGCTTGTGGCTTGACGGCTTCCCGCCGCTCGTTCTGGGCGAACGCCTTGCCGGTCGCATGGTTGAATGGCCTAAGAACAGCGGCAAACTGGTGGAGCGCTGGGGCAACCAGACCGATAGCGGCCAGAACAACGTTACACCTTCGGACGAACGCTGGCTGGCGCGGAGCGAAACCTATCCGGGAATGGCTGCGGCTATGGGTGCGCAGTGGGGTGCCTGGTTGTTACAAAACATGGGTCTGAAATCAGATAGACCTAGGATTTGTAACATGCAGGCCGATCTATTTGGAGAGGCAGCATGAGCGGGGAGGGGGAAATGACAGCCATTGACCAAGCAGCCGCGTTTGCCGAAGCATATTTGCGAGCCAGAGACTTGCTATCGCTGGAACGGCTTGTGCTGGCCGCCATGGGGCCGCGTGAGCCTGAGACACGCACCCATGTCATGGCACAGATGGGCCGCATTGCCGCGCTGGAGAGGGTGGAGCAGCAATTCGCCGCCCATGTCGTAGCAGGAGCCACCCATGACAGATAAGCAAGAACTGATCGCCCTGGCTGAGAAAGCCTTGGCGGAGATCGCAGAGCTGACGAAGCGCAGGCAGTTGCCGATCACGAACCATGTCAACGAGATCGCGACAGAGGCCCTCCGCGCCATAGCTGAACAGGAGGGGAAGTGATGACCGATCCAACCCGCGAGGAACTAAATGCCCTCCGCTGCAAAGCCCCCGATCTGGAGGATGAAAGCCAGCACTTCTATGTCTGCGCGGATTGCGGGCAGGCAGTGGACAAGCGCCAGTTGGGCGATGTGTTCCACCATATGGACCCAGGGCATGAGAGGATACCGGAGCAATAGGGATTCCGCCTCTGCCCTAGCCGTGGTAGAAGGCGTTTGGTGGTCAGGGTGCTACGCCTGACATGGGGTGACGGTAGGACGTTCCAGCGTCGGCCAGCAATGGTAAGGATCGGCTATCCGGTCGCCGTCACCCAACTACCGCGCCGCATCCCACGCTTTGACCGCGGCAACCTTCGATCTGCAATCAGCGCCCGCCGTTATGAGATCGATCAGATAGCCAGCAACCGCCCTGTCCGTATCCTCAGCAGGCGGCATAGGCTCAGCCTTGCACGACAGCAGGCGCTCAGGAACCGGAACGCGCTGCACCACCACGTCTTTCCCGCAAGCGCTGCAAAACAGCAGCGGTAGCAGGGCCAACGCCAGCATCGGACTTGGTTTCACGTACAATCTCCCGTAGCTCGTCGGCTTCCTTGGTCGTGTTAACTGATCTCGCCATGTCGGCCAGGATCGCGGCGCTTTCCGCCTTTGCAGCAGCCTCACGCACTTTTGCTGATGCGGCGATGATCTTGGCGCTGTTGATGGCGTTCGCTTGCTGGCGGCCCTGACAGGATGCCAGCGGCCATATTAGGACAGCGCCAAGAATGAAGGCGGCCAGCAGCTTCCAATAATCGCGGAGCAGGCTGACGGCAAAGGGGAGGGCGTTCATGGCTGCGCGTCCTGTGCTGGAGGATCGGCAGGCGGGGCGTTGGCGAGGCTTTGTCCCATCCGATCGATGCTGCGCTGCTCCCACCGCTTTTGCACCGCTTCTACAATCCGCTGGAGGACCAGCAGAAAGGCGGCTACGTCGATAGCGTTCGGGCCGCCGAGTGCGCCATTAGCTGCCGCCACACCGAGAATGATCAGCACGCCGCCGCCAAGGATCGACAGCAGCATGATTTCGCTGAAGTGATCGGACAGAGCAAGACGCTTCATGCCGCGTTCCCCGTTTTCTTCCGCAGCCAATCCTTAAACTGAGCGACCGTCTTACCTTCCAGGATCGACCGATTTGCAGCAGTCGCAGCGGCGCCAGCCATCTTTTCCGCGCTGGCGTTATCCGAGGCAGCGAGGATGGCCTTTGCCGTTCCAGCGCCAAGGAAATGGGCCGCATATAAAGTTGCCTTGTTGATCGGCACGCCAGCGGCTTGCAGCACCTTCACATTCTTTTCGGTAAAGGACTTCGCGCGGGCGGTTTGCTCTTCGGCAGATGGCATAAGGCCACCGAAGGCGGCGGTATTGTTGACGCCCCACTTGCCACCTTCGCCCAGCCACGTTCCCCGAATGAACTGGTAAAGTCCCGACGCGCTCGACGTGGGCGCTTTTACATAGGGTCGGTTCCCGCTTTCGATCTTGGCCAGCATAGGCCAGTAATCATCAGGGATAGCGCTTATGTCGGAAGTCTCACCCTTGGGATAGAGAACAGCGTTGATCGCGTCCACATCAGCCTGCGCCAGAGGCTTGCTCCTGCGCTCGCGGATCGCGTCGAATATCTGTTTGTCAGTGAGCATTGTCGCGTCCTTTTACCTCATCAACAGGCTCTCCCAGCGTATCCACCGTGGGCAGTGACAGTGCCATCTCGGTCCCACCCACGATGGCCGAGCAGACGTTGAACAGCTCATGGGCCGCCAGTCGAACAGCCCTGATCGCGTCGATCCTCTCCTGGTGGGTTGGAGCCGCCGTCATTTTCCAATCCTCTGCTCAAGATGCTGGATTGTGACGGTCAAGGCAGACAGGGCAGCCGCCAGCGCCCGATCGCTTTCGGTGCGCTCCTTTTCATTCTGCTGCCGTGCATCGGTCATTCGTGTCTCACGCCAAACCAAATAGGCAATCATCAGTCCGAGCGGCCCAAACTGGCCGAACGTAGTCCACATTTCAGCCGTCACAGCTTCGCGCCCCCGCGTTCATGTTGAAGTCTCGCGGGTTCCCCCGACCCTTGGCGTTTTCGCCGTTGTTTTTCCACGATTGCGCATGTTTAAGATGCCCGCATGACGAGAACCTTGTAGGTCGCGCTTGTCGGGTCGATTGCGCCCGTAGTGACGTTGTAGGCGCGCACCGTGACAGTGCCCGATGCTGAAACGAAAGCAGAATACTGGATACCCTGGGCGGGCCATGGTCCCGTGCGCGTGACAACGCAGAAATCGCCCAGCGCCGCGCCCGTCAAAGCCAGCGTCAGGTCAGCGTAACTGTTGGCCGCGATACTCGGGAAATCGAGCGCGCCGGAAGCAACGCCTACTTCGAAGAATGTTGCATCAACAGGTTTCCCCGCCGATTGCATCCACACGCCGCCTGATGCCGAAATCTGGAAGGGCGTCGGGTCCGCGTTGGTATTGCTCGCGGTTGTCGGTGCGCCATAGACTTTACCCTGCGCCGATCCCGTCACAATGATCGAGCTGGCGCAATTCTTGATGCTGCTGTTGGCGTCGATGGAAACAGAACCATTCGTCGGAACAGCGCCATTTGTGCAGCGACTAACGCGCGTGCTTGTCGCGATGATCGAGGCATCCGGATTGACAGAGCGAAGCCCTTGGTTCGCGCCTGCCAGCACACAGTTGCCCATCTGGACGTTACATCCGGAAGACGAGCTGATCGCATCGCCCGATACCGAACCCATCATGGTTCGGGTAAACGACGCCTTTCCGCCGCCGCTGCCCTGGAACACGTTGACGCCCGTCGAGCCACCGCCCAGGCACGAGCGGTTCGTGATGATATTGCCTTGGTTGAAGGCGCGAGTAATCATCTCGCCAGCGCCAGCGATGACGCAATAGTCCTTCAGGTAGATTTCCGAACCAGCATCGCGGGCAAACAGGATGTCATTGTCGCCGGTGATGCCGTTATAGGCGATCCCGACATAGGTCAGGTGGATGCGCCCGCCCGTCAGTGCGTTCATGAATGCTTCGCGGGCCGCGCCATCCCACCCTGCTTCCGCGCAACGGATCGTGCAGAACGGGACAATCAGGCGGTTCGGCGTAAGGCCAAGCGATGCGGTATTATCCGGCGTCGTGAACGCGGCAAGGTTGGTCCCGCTCGACCGGATGTCCGCCGTGAACTGCGTATTGCTGTTGCGCGCCTTCACGATCATGCCGGTGTTGAGCATGTCCGCGCCGCCGTCGCCCTGAATATTCATGCCGCCGACCGCGAAACCGGCCACGACACGAGCGGGCAGGGGCGTCGAAGGGTCAACGTTGATGGTCGCCGTGACCGTGCCGGACACTGCACTGAACGTGGCGCTGGTGACGATTAACTGGTCCGGTGTGGCCGTCGCCCGAACATCGAGCAGCCGCTTGTCGGTGATATCGACATAGGTCGTAACATCGTGCAGGCCGTCAGCGATCTCAACATAGAGGGATGCGCCCTCTTCAATGAAATGCGCCCCGGATGCCCACTGGCACATGGCCTGTAGATCGTCCCCGGCTGTCGGGTTGCAGACCAGCTTCGCCGTCTCTCCCCGCTTCAGCCAGAGCAGCGCGTCGTTTGCATACGCTGCCGCTGTAGCCTGCGTGGCGCTGCCATATTCGGATAGTGAAATGAAGCGGCGCAGTTTGGCTTGGACGGCGGTGTCAACCGCGCCTGATCCGGCAGGAAGGAAGCCCAGCAGCGATGAACCACCAGATGCGGCCAACAATGCCCGCGACAAAGGGGCGGCCGCGTCTCCCATATCCTCATAAAAGGGGGGCGCGACGATCCGCTTGTATAGCCGCAACGATCCACCTTCGGCGCTCGAAAAGTATTGCCCAACAGAGAAGTCAGAAACGCCTTCAGCAATAGTCTGCCGGAAATTGGTCGTGCCCTCCGCATAAGCAAGCAGATCGTCCTTCATCGACTGCATGACTTGAGCATCATCATAGCCAGGCAGCACCCCAAACTGCCCCGTGCGGCGCAGAATGTCGGCTTGGCTTTCGCCGCGCGCGCCAGACACATTGATGCGAACGGATGGGGAAACCGCCATCAGTAGGTGACTCCGGGCATGAGAAGGATTTGGCCGCGAACCGGGATCATCTCGACCCCGTCAGCATAGGTGTGAACAAGGTCGTAGGCGAGGCGGACAAGTTCGGATGAACCGTCCAGCGCAGCCAGATCAGCGCCGTCAATCTCGATCGTGAACCGCCCGTTGAGCGCATCGTAGATATCAATCGCTGCGGTTGCGAGAACTACGCCTTGGCCTGCGACTGCTCGGATTTTGAGGTCCAGGGTGTGACCGGTGAGGTCGATGACCTCACCATCATTGTCAGCCAACACCCATCCCTGCGCGTACCACCCGTTGCGCGGGACTTCGATAGTAAGTTCCGCCGCCATCAACCACCCACCAGCGTCGAAAAATCCTCAACAAAGCTGATCGCCATTTCATCGCGTCGGCCATATGCGAGGCTGGGGGTTAGATCCTGCCCCATGGCCAATCTGCATTGCACAACCGGCCAATCGAAATTGACGGCTGAACCAGCAGGAATAGCCTCACGTGACGGCGGCGACACAATGACGGTGGCCTGCTGCCCGTTTCTGGACAGGACGCGCTCGATCTTGAAGCCGCGCCCATTGATGCTGCACTTTTCACCGCCTTCAATCCGCGCCCCTTGGGTGACGTTGATCGTCAGTTGGGCTGCGCGAAGCGTGGCATCGCCAACCGTTTCAGCGACAATGTGAGGAACGGCATAGCGCACATCTTCAGGAAAATAATCGTCGTCAGAAGTGATGGAGGAAGGCCGCGCTACTGATCCGCCTGCGTGGGGGCGCGGTGCCGTCAACATCGAAACAAGCGGAACGAGAAAAGCGCGGCCAGGCATGTAACTGGTCCACGCATCCCATTTGCGGATCATCTGCGGGGTGCGCAAAACGATGCCGGAATAGCTGATCTGCCAACGCCCGCCGCCATCGGTCTGGATCACCGTCTCATCGCCATCCAGCGCGGTCCCGCCAGACACAACGCCCGCCGCGATACCGGCTTTTATGCCGGTTGGGTTGAACAGGTGCGCCGGAAAAACATACATGCCAGGACGATGGCTGGCGGGTGCCGGTTACTCTACGGACGCCAGCAGACTACTCGACCCGGAACAGGTAGTTGGCGGCGGCATTCCAGCGGTAGCTTGCGTGTCCGCTTGCGCTCATAGTGGTCAAAAGAGGAGCGCCGGATTGGGGCGCAGTCATCGTGACAGCGGTAATAGCGGCTCGGCTGTTGAGTGCAATAACCTGCCCATCTAGTAGTGTCGGAAGGTTGAACGTATGGCTGGCGATGGTCGCGGAGTGATTGCAGTCTATTATTAGGAGCGCCGCTGTGCTGGCTGCTATGTTGCTGGTTCCGCCGTTGGTTGGCGTCAGGGTGCGAATTTCCTGAAGATCAAGCGTCGTCCGCGCCGCCGTTGCGTTCGCATCATCAAGCAGGGACCGGCCAAACGTCGTAATTGTTCCCAGTGCCGCAGCGGAGCCAGAGGTAAAATAGACATAGCGATTAGCGGCAGGCGTGAGAGCCTTGATTGCAATGAGCGCGGCTCCAAGGTCACCAAAGAAATATGGCAGGCTATTCCATGCGGTTGAGCCGTCGCCGTATTTCACCTTGCCCGTGTCGGTTTCTAGCGCCGGTTCACCCGCCCCCAGCGTAGGGTTCACGCTTGCCCAGTTTGCCGCTGTATCGCGCCGAAGCCGGAATTTCACGGTCGTCATATCTCAAGCCTCCGTGGAGGCGTCGCCGCCGTCATAGATGATCTCTCCGGCTGACGTGTCCACCGTTTCGGTCGCAGACCATGGCGATGTGCGCCCGTCAGCCACACTATAGGCGACCGCGACTTCAAGGTTGGGATCGAAGGCAACCGTGCCGGTGAGAATTTCCACACTCGCGCCCGGATCAAGGTCGCTATATTGTGCCTCGTTCCACACGGCATCGCTGGCGACCTTCCACCTTGCATACCATGTCAGGTCATCGCGATCCGGCCCTGTCGCTGTGATGCGCACGCGGGCCGATGTGTTGTCGCTGGCGACTTCCGCCGTTGCCGTGTCGATAGCTGGGGCGTCCAGAGGCGTCGGCGCCACTCTATCACCCTTTGCGGCAGGTTCACCTTCCTCTGTCGCGGCGCTCCATGCGTCGATATTCGGGTCAACCACCACCCATGCGAAGGTTATACCGCCCGTCGCCATGTTGCGGGTCACAGATGTGATTTCCGCCACGCCGTCAAAGAAGGTCGAGCCAGCCTCAGCTAGCGTCAGGTTGATATAGCGGTGCCCCCGAGCAATCCGGCCTTTGATGTTAGTTGTGATCGTGCCGCGATAGAGCGCGTTCGTGCGGGCCATCTTCCGCTTGGCTAGGCGGCGAACCTGCCCCCATGAGGGCGTTTGCAGATCGAGGCTGTCCGACAGGATCGTTCCGCGCTCGGATATGTCGTCCTCGTCGCGCCAGGCATCACATTCCACACTGTTGTAATCGTGGTTCTTCGACACATAGGAACAGACGATCTCATTGACCGCGCTGTCATCATCGACGCCGACGCCCTGCCAGTCGTAGGAAACGATATGCTCGCTGTTGATGCTGACCGTTGGCGTCGTGAACTTGCCCGCATAGATCGCATAGGCTCCATCTGCGCGGGTCGCCAACCAGCCATCGCAGAGAGAGAGCAGGCCTGCTTTCACGTCGCCATGCTTGTCGGTGTGCTTGTGGGCGAAGCAGGAGCGGTAACGGGCTTCAGTGCCGCCAGCCTTCAGCGGGACTGCCTCATCGCAAACGTCCTGCGCGTCCCGCCACATGTCGAGAGCCGGTGCGATCTTGGTCGCATAGTCCACACCCTCGCGGACCAGCATGTAATGGACGAGCTGACGGATAACATTCTCCGTCCACGTCCATTCACTTTCGTCGGTCGGGTCGTCTGCGTGGAGGTCGGGACACTTCTGCCACTTGGCGGCCATGGAGGGAACCGGGACGCCGTTGGGGTACACCTCCAGAAAATAGTCAGATTTGACCGGGTCTGCGATCTGAGCGAGTAAAACGACACCATCGCCGCGATGATTGCTGGTCCAGATGCCGGGGAGCGCCGAAATAATCTGGGAGATCGCAACACCGGGAGATGCGCCAGTCGTGTGGTACAGTTTCACCTCATCGTGAGACCCATACCGGCCATCCGCTCCCTGCTGGACGACATTCCCCACAAGGGTAACTGGATCATCATTGCAGTAGAACTGAACGATTTCGGTTAGCTGTCCATCGTGGACCGCAAACACATCAACCGCTTTGCCGTCCGCATTTTCGTACAGGATATATGCTCCGTAGAGCCGCATTTCGCCATAAGCTGAGACGCGGACAGGGCGGGGGGTTTTGATGGCCGTGGCGGCAGTTTCAGGGCGGGGCTGACTTGGCGCGAGCGCGTTGCCGATCACATATGCCGTGAACGCTACCGGCCCCGATAGGGCTGCGGCGGCATTCATGAAACCCTGCATCAGGCCATCTTTGCCACCGATAACAAGCCCTGTAACCGGCCCATAGAGGCTGTTGAGAATACCCCCGATGGCCTTACCCATGGTTGAATCCCCATACCTTCAGGACATTTGCCCGATCGAGCGTGACGAAGATCAGCCCGCGCTCCCCGACCAGCGCCCATCGGCCGCCCGTAAAGATCGCGCCCGCTTCCTCTCCCCGGATTGCCACCACGCCAATGTCGCCGGGTTGCGGTTCGCCTTCGCGCTCCATGATGCCCGCCTCGCCAAGGAACTGGTCAAACAGCGCGACCAACCCGCCAGCCTCGCTGATAAGTGCCAGCGCCGCTTCTTCACTGTCATAGGCCCCGCGCCTGTGCGCCATGGGATCGGGGTGGCCATTGGCTATGATCCAGTCCGCAACAATGGTGACGCAATCGAACGTGCCGGGTTCGCGCTTCCTGCCGCCTAGAGCGTGGAGATGTTCGCCTAGATCCGCCATCAGTCCTTAGGCCCAAATCGGCGCGAAACACCCGCGTTAACTCCAGCCACATGGGAGAAGATTGCATCATCAGGCGAGCGGCGGCGCTGATCAGCGTCCGTGAAGAAACTGAGCGGCGCGCGCGCGCGGGTCGTATCCCCTTGGGCGATCGTCAAAGTGATTGATCGCTGCGCCTTGTCCTGAGACACGGGACGAGCAACGCTAAGCGCGCGAGCCTGGAATACACCCTCCCATTCCACAGCTTCAACCTGCCAGCCTTCGTCGAATTGGACGGTGCCGATATCCACGCGGGCACCACGAACGGATGGGGCATCCTCCAGCGCGAGGCGGACAGTCTCTTCCGACACTCCCGACACGGTGAAGTCGAGACGTTCAGCGGTGCCGTTGATGAGGGTCTGGAAGTCTGGCACGTTGATCAACTCGGACCCTCCGAGCGCGATGGCTGGCTCGGGCAGTACGGCATCGGCGGGCAGGGGCAAGGGGCCAACGCCTGACCAGAGCAGGCACGGCGGGTCACAGTCGATGCGAGCAACAATGCTTTCACGGTAGAAGGCCATCAGGTGCCGTCCCGGTTGAACTGGCCCATCCGGTTTGGTATGGTTTTGACGACATGCTTGCCCATCTGGGTAGCCGCCTGCGCTGCCTGCTGGCCGCTGATCGCAAGGATACGGCGCTCAAATCCTTCTGGGTTCACGCTATTGCTCGCGTCGATGGTGATGTGTTGAACGACTGTTGCGCCCCCTGATGCGCCGCGAAGCGCATGGTTTGGCACCACGACACCCGGCGAACCGCCCATCTTGAGTAGCTCCGGTCCTCGCTCACCCACCAGATATGTGCCGCCCGCTGAGACCGGGCCGCCATTTGCGCGCGCACCGGAGACCGCCGAGCCAAGGAAGGAGAAGATGCTACCCAGCGGACTACCGCTGCCGCTCTTGGCAAAAGCATCCGCCAGCGGCTTCAAAATCACCTGCTGAATGAACATGTCGAGAATGCCAGCAAGGAACGGGTCTTTGACGCCCAGGCGCTTGGTGATGGCGCCTGAGATGCTGTCCTGCACATAGTCGAGTTCTTGGGTGATCAGTTCTTCGATCTGCTGCCCTGTGTCTGCGTTGGTTAGCCGGTCGGCATAGGCGTCGAGCGCGCCCATATTGGTACGCCGTATGTCCTTCGCCGCCGCGCCCTGCTGGCTGGGCAGCGCATCGATCCGCGCTTGATAGGCAGCCCGCTCATCATCCGACTTCGCTTCGTCGCGCTGCCGCTCAAGCTGCCTGCGCCGTTCGTCAAAATCGAGTTTCAGAAGGTCAAGCTGGATGCGCTCGCGTTCCGTCCTGGTTGTGGCGAGCCGCTCTTGCCCCTCCAATGCTTCGCGGGCGATGTCATAATCCGCCTCCGCGCGCATGTTGGCGGCTTCTTCAAGGCGCTTGCCCAGTTCTCGGCTGACAGCGCGGGGAAGCAGGCCGCCGCCATCGACGGTTATCTCGCCGCCTTCGGTGCCGCCGCCGCCGTAGAGGCGCTGGATTGCAGCAAGGCGGGCCTTACGCTGCTCAGCCGACAGGCCCTTTTCTGCGTTCAGATCAGCAAGCCGCTGCTGCTTTTCGATTTCGAGCATCTCGCGCTCGAATTGCGCCTTGGCTTCGAAATTGTCCGTGAGAGCGGATTGGGCCTGCAACAGTTCGATCTGTGTGCGCCGGTCCTCCTGCTCCCGCTGCAAGCGCTCCCGTTCAGCCCGCTCAGCTTCCCGTGCCGCCTTCCGCGCGGCGGCGTCGCGCTTCTTCTGGTCGGATGACGAGCTATTAGAGCCGGCACTGGCCGGGCTTGATGTTGCCGTGGCTCGCCCGTCATTGGCGGATAGAGGCATGCCTGCAAGCTTCGCGCGGAATGCCGCCACGCGCGGATTATTGGCCATGTCGAGCTCGGCTTCCAGCTGCTGCCGATTCCGGCGCGCCTCAGCCTTCGCTTCCTTCGATGTCAGGAAGCCGTTTTCGATTCCCTGCTGCTGCTTGATGCCGACCTCAAGCCGGTACTTTCGCCACGACAGCGCAAGGTCGCCAATGACGCGCGCGGCGTCACTGCCCAGCCTAATGACCGTCCCGAGGAATGAGCCGACAGCCTCAAGCGCTCCGCTGCTCTGCATATCCTTCAGCGTCTGCGTCAGGTCGTCCGTGGCATCTCCCAACTCCTTCATGAAGCCATCGGCGGTGCTGCTGGCGATGTCATCAAGTGCTGTCTGGAACCGCTGGAAGGGAGCGTCTGCCGTCTGCAGAGCGTTGGGCAGCTCCTTGCCGAGCTGGTCTGCAAACTTGGGCAGGAAGTCGGTTGTCGCGACATCACCCTTCTGGAGCATCTTGTCCAGTTCGCCAGTCGTCACGCCCATGGCGCGCGCGGCGATCTGGAACGCACCAGGCAGGCGCTCGCCAAGCTGCCCCCGCAATTCTTCCGCAGACACATTGCCCTTGGAAATCATCTGCTGGACAGCAAGCAGCGCGCCGTTGACCTGCTCCATGGAGCCGCCAGTCGCGACGATAGCCTTAGTGACGGATTCGAATATCTCGCGTGCCCGCTCGCCTTCAAGGCTGGTGCCGCGCGCCGCCGCCGCGAAACCGGTGAAGTTCTCAGCCAAGGTGATGAAGCGCAATCCGAGCCGATCGGCTAGTTCGCGTAGGAAGCCTATTTCCTCGCCGGCCTTTTGCGACGAGCCTGTCGCCACAGCCAGCCCCTGCTCAAACCGCTTGAACCGCAAGGCTGTGTCAACTGCGGCTTTCCCCAGAGCGATGAAGCCGATCGAACCTATGGCCGTTGATATGCCAATCGCGGCGCGAGATACGACCTGCTCTGTGACTTTGGCGCTCTTCTGAATGCCCGACATCGCCCGGTCGAATTTCGTCTCAGCCCGAGCAACATTGGCCTCATAGCGATCAAGCCGGGCCTCCAGCTCGACAACAACGCGATCTGCGGTAACAGCCATCAGTGGATCTTCCCGATGCCAGCGCGTTCCATGCGGAGGAACATCGCGTTCACATCATCAGCGGAGGGCGGCGTTTCCTCGCCTTCCTCATTCGCTAGATTGTGATGGTGCAGCAGCGCGGTATATTCCGGCATGGTGACGGCCTCCGCATCCTTTAGGCCGAAGCCGATGGTTCGGAGGTTGTGGAGGACGACGCCCCAGTCGATCTTTTCTGGCGTGGCTTCACCTGGGCTTTTTTTTTAGCCTCCTGAGCCGGGGCATAGCCGACGTAGAGCGCGGCAATGATCGCCTTGGCGGTGATGTGATGTTCCGCGATGGCGTGACCGTCGATATAGTTCTCGATCAGGCTGTTCGCGCGCAGGGCGGTGACTTCGATGGGCCGACCGTTCACCTCGCCTTTGCCGCCGCCGATCAAGCCCTGCCGGATCGTCTCGACAACATCATGAATGGACCAGCCGCCGTGCATGAGGCGGTGCTTCACCAGGTCAATCGGCCCGGTCTTTTCCTCGATCTCGACTATGCGCCGGATGGGCAGTTTGAAGGAGTAGCGCCCGTCCGCGAAGGGTAGATCGATCTCGGTTTGCATGGGGTGACGCTATGTGGGAAGGTGCGCCATGCTCTACGGACGCCAGAGGGGGAGGCGGAATGCTCAAGCTTATCATTGAATTATATCGCACCGCTGTCGGCTTAATGTTTGTGGCGGGAGCGGTGCTGGCGATCGTCGCGTTGATAATCGATGCCGGGGGGATGGGTCCTATGGCAGCGCTGATTATTATTGGAGCCACCGCGCTCGCGACTGGGGTGTCTGCGCTTTTGCTTTCGATCAACGATCATCTTGCGGCGCTGCGGAACAAGTAGGCCCGCTGCATGGGATGGCTCCGCAACCTAATCTTGCATCTTCGGAGGGGCCCAACGTTTCACAAGCCTCTGGATAGCGGACGAAATCGCGTCAGGGACACGCGGCCTTGGCAGGAGCGCGTAGTCGCGACTCAAGCGCCGCAAGCGCAAAGAATCTCTGTATCCGTTCCGACCGGAAACATGGACTGGCTCGTACCAAAAAGCGCTGCCGATCTTATTGCGCATGCCGTGAGAAACTCCGGCCTATCTTCGGGGAGGGATGAGGACATTGCATTTTACCTCGCAGCCCACCGGAGCGGGTCGCTGAACGGTCGGGATATCAGGAAGAAAGGCGCCCTGCTCACAAAGGAGCAAAAGCGCGAAATCGGCTTCGTTTATCGCGGCATGTATTCTCGCGAGCTTTACGACACTCTTAACGAAGCAGGCAGGGCCGACCCGGTAGACTCGGCTTGGACGATTTGCTCATACGCCAACGGTCTCATGCACTCCCAAGGGCAACTAAAGTCTGCGGCGGATGCAGGAATCGAAATGATACGCTTCCGCGCCTCCAATATGGCAGCAGGCCCATGCGCGAAGGCAAAATCGCTGGACGAAGCCAGATTACCTATTGGCCAGGTCGAGATTGTGCCCTTCGACCAATGCACTCACCCTGGGCAATGTGCTTGCATGTTTCAGTCATGGATACCGCTGCTAGACGAGATAGAATAGAGCAGCCCCGAAGGGCTGCCCTGCAACGTCATCTAAAAGCCGAATTGTCCTCGACGGGGTCGCCGTCCTCCGCCGCTGACGCCAAAGCCTCTGCGTGACTGCGCTTTTCATCAACGATGCATTGCGAGCCATCGGAATAGCGCATGTTGACGAACCATAGCGGCTTGCTCCGGTCGTTGCGTTCCCAGCCACTTAGGACTTCAGCCTTCACGGCCTCTAAATTGTTGTCGTTCATGGCCTCACCAACCGCAATGCGCCCTGGCCTTTGCGTCCTGCGATGTAATGGTCAATCTCGGTTTTCCCGCCAGCACCGAGCCATTGGCGAGCCGTAACCTCATCGAACAGGCGAGCCTTGATGATGCCGCGCCGGTCGCGCCGAATGGGGACGCCTTTGTCCTCATGGAACCGGGCAAGGCGGCGCGTGACGAACTGCGAAACTCCGCGAGGACGCTGGCCTGTCTTATATCCGGCCATCTCAACGACTTCTACCGCGCAAACGCCCTCAACCACCGTAAGGCGGTTCGACATGATGCGCTCATTGACGAGAGAAGGCAGTAGTTCAGAAATCTGCTTCTGTACGATTCCCTTCATCATTCCGCCGATTGCCTTCATCACAGACGGATCAAGGTTCGTCACCATGCCGTCCATATCGCCGCGAACCGCGATGCCCTTGGTCCAATAATCATGCAGGACGATGGCAGACTCGGCCTGATACCATTCCAGCTTCTGGCGCTTTGCCGGATCGGTGATCTTGTTCGGGTTGATTGTAGCCAGCCAGAGTGGCAGCTTAGCCACCGGCATGGCTAGCATGTCATAGGTTTTCCCATCCGCCCCAGTCGTGCTCATAAGTGCACAACTGAAACGGGGGTCATCAGCCAGCTTTTCCCGCTGACGGCTCCAGCTAATCCCGATGTTGTCCACCACCCGTCGCATCGCGACGTGCGGCTCACTGCGATGCTGGAACGTCAAAAGCTGATCGCCGTGAAAATCGATGGCAATCATTGCGGTGTTTTGAGTATGTGAATTAGGGTCCGTCATGCGGGCCTCCATCGATCGCTTCGCGTAAGCGGAGGGGACATTTGGTGGACACCGAGGGCGGGGGTAGGCGTCCAAACCGCCCCGCTCTCGGTCGTCCAACCTTCCAGCGCGGAAGGCTTCCGGCGCGCGAAGCCAGAACTGCATTTTAGGTATTAGCGATTCGATTGCGTCACTACGGACGCCAGCAGTCGTCAGGCGAGGCGCTTTACGTCCGCGAGGATGGCCTTGAGCATCGCTTCGCCCTGATCGTCGCTGCCGAAAGCGTCGTCATTGATGCCCATCTCCAGCTTCTTCTCAACTGCCGCCCAATTTGGGGCCGCCGTCAGCAGCAGATTATTCACCGCTTGCGCATGAGCGCTGGTATACTCGCTCCACGCTTCTTCGGCTTTCAACACAGCTTCAAGCGATCCTGTCCCGGCGCGATGCGCAAGATCGAGAGGGCGGACGTTTGCTGCGTGAAATGCTTCCATTTCGTTCCACGCCAACCGCTCTGCAGCCAATGCTATTTCCCATGCTGGACGAAAGTGATCGGCAGCAAAGGCCGGGGTGGATATGGCGATGGGCGCAATGAGCGCGGCGGCGAGGAAGGCGCGACGATCAGTCATTATGCAACCCTCCGCGCAACTGCGACCGGTGCGGGCGGCAAATCGTTATCGTTCGCAGCGATGGGCGTGACACGCTGGGCGGGGAAGGATATGACATTCGAAGCCATGATGATCTCCTTTGGATCGTCTCGGTTAGAGCCGGGAGTGAGGTTGCTGCCTCCTCTCGGCTTGCATCACTGATATCAGTTTATTTCCTTGCGTCAAACAGAAAATGATATCAGTGATGGCGTATGGCCAAGGAACTCAAATCAACGCGATTCATAATGTCGGTCGAGCCAAGCTTTTTGGACCGGGTAGACAACTGGCGACGCGCTCAGCCCGACATTCCCTCACGCGCAGAAGCCATCCGCCGTTTGGTCGAGAAGGGCTTGGGCGGTGGCTGACTCCAGCACCATCACCGCAAACGAGCGCCTAAAAGCCATCTCAAGCGCTCTGTTCCAGCTTGGAACCGCCCTGTTTGGCGCTGGTTTTGTGAAGATATATGTTGATCAGGCCATTGGCCTTGAGGCTTCGGGGTGGATATTAACCGCCCTTGGGCTTATGTTTGCTGGATGGAAGGTTCTCTACCTTCTCGAATCGGAGAGTTAAGATGCTGGCCCTGCCGCCCATCATTCTGGAACTGTTGGTCCCCATCGTGGGAGCAATCACCGCCGTGGCAGGCTGGAAGTTTGCTCTTTTCACGAAGAAGCATGCACACGACCAGCCCAAGCAGGATTGATAAGCAAAAAGGGCGACCCGCAGGCCGCCCTTCAATCGCTCGCTTGTGTCAGAAGGTCAGGGGTTGGCGGTGAATGCGACCGGACCCGCCGCGCTGATCGTCAGGCTGACCTGCACATATTCGCCGTTCACGCCGGTCACATTGAGGTCGGTGACAATACCCGGCCCCGCGTAAAAGCCGTCGATCACTTCACCGCCTGTCGCCTCATCAAACACAAAGCGGAAATTGGTTGGCGCGGTGTCCTCATATGCAGCCTGGAGCGTGGCAAGCAGAGGGCGATGGAGCAGGCCGGAACCGCTCAGATTCCAATCGGTAGCGCCAACGTCGCGGACAGTGATCGGCGTGGCGTCAGGGTCGGCGCAATCCCAATCAACCGTGTCGCTGGTCGCGCGGGTCTGCTGAAAGCCCTTGGTCGTAATGCCGCACAGGGGCGTAAAGACTTCCGGCCCAGCGCCGTCGCCAATGGCGATATAGACGCGGGTTGATTTCAGCTTGTCCGTATATGCCATTCCGCAACTCCAGCGAGGATTTGCGGTGAGCCTATGGGGCGGGGGTTGATGGCTCTACGGACGCCAGCGGCTAGGAGGCGGTGGCGCGGATCGATGTTATTCCGTGGAAGGCGTCAGCCTCGGCGCTGTCCTCCAGCACTTGCGTCTGCACGGCATGGACGCCGAGCGATTCCCCGTCGGCCAGCAGCGTGTCATCGATCCCGCTCACGATGCGGACGATGTGCGCGTTGATGGTAGCGGCTTGGGCTTCGGGGTCAGGAACGGCGGTCGCCAGCTTAGTAAAGCAATGAATAACGCCCGACTGATCGGAACCGCCGCCGCCATCCAATTCGGCTACAGTGCCAGTGAGCATCGGCACGCGGATGAAGGGCCATGTCAGGGTGGAAGGCGTCTTGCCAGGATAGATGCGCGCGGCAGGTACGATCGCGGTCAGTTGTGCGTCAGCTTTCAGGGCCGCAATGATCTTCCCGCGAACGGGCAGTGACGGGTCAAGGGTCGTCGTTGTCATTGAGCATCGCTCGGGTTGACAGTGCCAGGCACGGCAGCACTCGCTCCATCGCCGTTTCCGTCAGGCTGTCCTCGATTTCCTCCGGCGCGTGCAGAAGCAGGCGATCGAGTATCGCCGCCGCCCAAGCGATCAGCCCGTCCATTATTTTCGCTCGCATCGCTGGCAGGCGTAGCACGGGTCGCAACCTCTGTCGCTTTCCCTTTGGAAATGGCCAGTTCGCCGACTTCGCGCTTTACCGTGCCTTCCCACCCCGCCTTGAAGGCAGTGACGGCGCGAGATGGCCACTTGTGGTCATAGTCGGCGGTGAACTTGATCCTCATAGCGCTCCTCCATTCACGACACGTTTCACGGCTGCGACCACGAGGTTTTCAGCCTTGGGCCGGGTCTTGTCGGCGGCGGGCTGCATGTAGGGGCGGGCAGGCAGGCGGCTGTTGCCGAACTCCTGGGCAGCGGCATATTCAGCGTTCGATGAGGTTTCAGCTGTCAGCGGACCCGTCATGTGGTTCTCGATTCTGTTGGCGAGGTGGCCGGTGTCCTGGTTCGGCGGGTTTGGGGCGGTTGATGGCACATGGTTCTTCCCGCTCACGCTTCCCGCGCTGATGCTGATCTGCGCTTCTACCTTCAACAGATCCGACGCGGTGTAGATCGCCTTGCCGACCTCGCGCACCATCGCAGCCGAGCGGATGCGCTTCAGCCGGGCCTTGTGGGCCTTCATGCCGGTGATCTTCATGCCTTCCGCCCCCGGCAAATCCAATGGCTAGCCGCCGCATCCATCTCGGCGCTACCGATCATCCACCGCTGCCCAGAGACGCTGATCTGGCAGTCGGTCGTAACCGACCCGCTCAGTCCGGTCGCAAGCACGATGATGCGCATGTCCCCGTCGGAATAGCCTTCGCTCTGGCGCATGGCATAGGTCGCAGCGTCAATCTGCGCGCGGCAGGGTTCATCGGTGGGCACGGAAGGCAAGACGATGCCCTCATCATCCGTGGCATATTCACCGGGCCTGTGGAGAGTGGCGGGGAGGTAGAGCCCCGACAGCGCCGCACCAAATGCCGCCGCTATGCCGCCGTCGAGCAAGCCCATCAACGCCAACCCCAAGGAAGCGGGCCAGCAAAGCCGTTGAATGCGCCGCCACATGGAGCAGCGCCGGAGCCAGTGACACGCGGGCCGCCCAAGCATGCCTTCAGCATGGGAAACAGCTGCTGGCCATAGGACGTGCCGCCCCAATCGCCCATAGCCGCACCTTCACCAGACGACCGCTCAATCTCGATCGTGCCCGACTTAATCCGCTGGATGCCTTGGGGAAGCTGGCTGTCTGTGCCGGTGCCGATCCCCTGCTGGCTGAGATAATGTGCGGTCGCCAACATGCATGCCAGTTCCGCCTCATCGCCCAGGCAGGATTGCAGCGGGTCCACGATGCGGGCGGCGCGGGCGGACCAGAAGGCATATTGATCATCCGTGACGGCGGAGAAGGCGGGGAAGATCGCCGTGAACTGGTCTTTGGTGGGCGCTGAATAGGCCATCTGTGTTTCCTATGAAAAAGGCCGCCGCCCGTCTGAGCAGCGGCCTCGCTTCGCCCCCGGAGCTTCCGGTTATTCAGGCTTCTTGGCGCCACCCTTGCGGCCATCGCCGTCGTGATCCAGGGGATCAGCCTTCGCCTCGGCAGCGGTAACCTTGGCGAACCACTCATCCGCGAAGTCGTCAGCCTCGATGACCTGCCCAGCTTCAGCCATGGCCAGCACGCCGCCCAGATAAGCGCCGCGCGGGCCGGTGGAGATGTTCTTGACCTTTACCATTTCATGCTGCCTTTCTGGCATATTCGCCATGGTACTTATCCTCGCCAGCTTTGCGCGCCGCGATTGCCAGCTGCTTGTCCTTGAACTCACCAAGGTGAATGATCTTGCCCTCCACCTTCAGGCGCGCGAGCCATTTCTCACGCTTAGCTACCCATGAGACCCCCTTCACGCCGCTAACATTGCGCTTGGAGATGCCCATGTTGTAGTTGTTTTGGCTGCGGGTCACGGTCCGGAGATTTGCCCAACGGTTATCGGCCCGGTTGCCGTTGATGTGGTCCATATCAATCCCTTTGGGCGGCACATCCCCAGTCATGAACAGATGCGCTAATCGCTGTCCGCGCCACAACTTCCCACTGAAGTTTATGACGACATACCCATCCTTGTTGATGGTTCCAGCCACATCGCCGGGGTTAACCGCGCGACCATGGCTGTTACGGCGAACCTTCCAGCGAAACAGACCAGTTTCCGGTTCATAAGCAACCAGAGACATGGCCCGTTCGCGGAAAGCGGGCATCGTTTCACCACCCACGCTCATTTACATCGAATCCCTGTACGCGATGCCCTTGGGCAGGCGAACCTCGGTGCCGCCCACGTTCATAATGCCAGCGACCTCATAGACCATGCTGGCCTTCTGGAACGCGGGCAGGAACTGGTGCGGGCCAGGCAGGTGGAATTTCAGCACCTGCGAGTTGTTGGCATAGGCGACCATGCGGCGCGTGTTGCCGGTGCCTGCGGTTTCCAGAGCGCGGCTCTTGATGATGTTCAGCCGCTCGCCAGCGAGGTTGTTCGCCTGGAGGAAGCTGAGGATCGTCGCCCCGGTATCGGTCACGCGCTTGGTGGCGATGTCGTTATAAGCACTGGTCGGCAGGACCAGCGTATCAGCGACCATCGTTTCGCCCGAGTTCGTTTCAACCGCCGTCAGAGCATCGTTGATGTCGCGGAGGATCTGATCCGGGGTCTTAGCCGACCACAGGCGCGAGGGGCCGGTGCCGTCATTGGCGACCTGCGCGCTCGGCACGTTCGCGTCGTTGACGAAGCCGGTCCAGCCCTTCTCGTTGTCACCGCGCGGCGTCTTGCCGGTCATGGCAATGCCGTAGATGAAGCGATCAGCAGCGAGGCCAGCAGCCAGCGCCTTATCAGACGACAGCGAGCGACCCAGCTTAGCCGCGCGCTGAAGCTCCTGCGTGTTCCATTCGTAGCCGATCGCGGCCAGATGGAAGTTGCGCGTGTTCTGCTCCATCTTGTTCGACGCATAGGGCATGTCGAACGCGCCACCGGCCATGAACTCGGCTTGGCCAACGCTATCCATGGAATAGATAAGCGTGCCCACGTCCCACATGTCGCCCGAGCTATCCACGCTCATGAAGCGTGTGACGTCGAAGCTGGGATACTTCGTCATGTAGACTTCGGATTCGATGCGCAGAAGCTGCGGCGACAGGAAGGCGTAACCAACCTGAGCATCCGAGAAGAAGGCATCGGCCTTGTCCGCGAATGTCGCAGCGTGGCGAGCGTTGTCCGTGGCCCACAGTGCGATGACCTGCTTCTTCAGGGCAGCGTCGGCCGCCATGAACATGACCGGATCGGTGATGCGACCTGCGGCGGCGTCGTAGAAATTAGTGATAGCGTTCATCTTCGCCCCCTTAGCGCTTCACGATACGGCACAGGCCGTCCGTCACGGTTTCGTCTGCCACCCAACCAGTGGCGATGTGCGTCGCGTCAGCAGCGGTCGCACCGATCAGGTCAGCAGCGCCGCCGCCAGTGCCGATCGTGATGGCCGCGCCGTCAGTCACGGCGCCCTTGACGTTCACATAGACCGCGCCGCTGGTGATGATCGTGGCGTTGTCATACTGCTGATATTCGTCAGCGTCGGTCGAAGGAGCCAGCGCGGAGGTTGCCACGGTGAAGCCCAAGAACGTCGCCAGCGTGCCGATCGTGCCGGTGCAGCCATGATCGCCAGAACCACGATAGACGGGCTGGCCGAACGCGATGCCCGCTGCCGATTCAACGGTGCGCGAAATGCGGTTGGAGGTTTCGCCATTGGCGACCATGCCGGGATAACCCTTGGCCACCGTCTCAGTGAAGTTGCTCTGCAAAGCCATTAGTCAGGCCCCCTTATGCGTAGCGCGCGTTGCGGATGGTGGAGACGACCTGACGGCCATCGACGGGAGTGCGCAGGCCGTCAGAGAGGGCGGTGCGCAGCGGGTCGGCAGGCTTGGCGTCCTTGGTCAGGACCGCGAAGGAGGCGGCGATCTGCTCGGCGTTCCAATCCTTGGCCGCGTCGCCCATCTTGGCGTCAACGACAGCCTTCATGACGGCGTCGCTGTCCGCATCTTCGGCGAACTGCACGCCCAGCGCCTTGGCCTTGTCGCAGGTCTGCGAATAAGCCTTCGCGGCATCGCGCAGGGCGGCGGGGGTCAGCTTGGCGTCCTCCACAGCCTTGGCGAGCGTGGCGATCTCCGCATCCTTCGCGGCAATCGTGGTAGCGTGTTCCGCGACCTTCGATTCCGCCGTGGTGGCGCGGCTGCTGGCATCAGCCAGCTTCACATTCAGAGCGTCAACTGCGATCCGAACGGCCTCACCGTTGGTCGCATCGACTTCGGCGTCGCCGATTCGGATCTTCATTGCAGGTTTCTCCTGGGGAGGGGTGAGGTTGGGGCGTTCGTCGATCACACGTAGTTCCGGCCCGCCCCGTGCGGCAGGAACAAAGGCGATGTGGTTGATCTTGATGTCGGTCTGGTAGGCATCGCAGGCCGTGCCGTCCGGGTGCATCCCGTCCTTGGGGAACACCAGATTGGTCGAATAGCCCATCGAGATTTGCTTGTGCGTCGTGATGGCGGACTGGACCGCCCCAGCATCGCGGACGATGATCGGCACGCGCACCTTCTGCCCGTCCCGCACGACATCACCATGCACTTCGCCGCGCCCATGGGTCCGCCAATTGTCAGCGGTGACGGGCACGCTCGGATGATCGATGGTTACAGGAGCGGCGGCATAGGTCGCCAGGCTGTCAGCCTTGAAGACTTCGCTCTCAGGCCGGTAGACCCTGGCAATCGCCTTATCGCGCAGCCCATGCCGGTTCTCAGGGTCAACCTCGCGGCCAAGGTAATCTTGCAGGCCAGTGCGGGCGGCAAAGACTTCTGCCACAAGGGAGCCATCCCGGCAGATGCGGACGCCGTTCGATGCGTCGAGGGTGTCAGTGAGTTGCACCATGGGGCTTGTGTGCCCCATGGGGATTATGTGGCTCTACGGACGCCAGATTACATCATTGGCAGGACGAGCGATTGCGCCTTTGCCTTGATCTTGGCCCGGCTTCTCTCTCTCGCAACAGTCCGGCACTTCCGGCACTGCGCGCCGCCTCTGGGGGCAACGTATAGATTGTCGCCTGTCATTGGGTGGCCTTGTGGGCACTTCGTTTTGTCGGCGGCCTTCCCAGCGAGAATAAACTCTATCGCTTCCTCGGTGGCTCGGCCACGCCCCAGATGGTATCTGAGGTGGCTTGGCTCTACGCCAGCAATTTCGCACACCTCAATAAACAGCACGCGCCTGCCTTGGAAATCGATGTAGCGATTGTTGGATTTGCGGCGCGAACCTTGCGACCGATCCGGCGGTAAAGAAAGGGCGTCCTCTACAGACATGCCACCCTCTATTCGGCTCAATATTGAATTACGGCTGAGCGGGGATAAGCGGCAAGCCTCTGCCAGCGTCATCCTCTGCCCTTGCACCTCAACAAGTCGGTTATTCCGCTTGTTGCTCCCCTGCTCTAGTGAGGTCGCCCAGCGACAGTTACCCGGCTCATAATTGCCATTTACATCGATACGGTCGATGGAATGATCCGGGCTTGGGCGTGGCCCCATATCCTCATAAAACGCCTCGAAGCTATCACGCCAGCGGGCGCATACAGTGATCCCGCGCCCGCCATAGTCGGCGAAGTTCCGTGTTGATGGATGGAAGCATCTAGCCTTCATGCTGGACCAGATATGATAGACCGATGACCGCGACATGCCGTGCGTACGGTTGTTCTCACGCGCGCGCTGTGCAGCATAGCATCCGCAACTGAGCGTTTGCCCTGTCCGAAGTTTTGCGGGATCAACATGGCGCTCGGTGCCGCAATCACAGACGCATTTCGCTCGCCTATATTGGCGGCCTCGCCATTTCAGCGGGTCACCTTCGCCGGTTACGGTGAGGCGTCCAAAGCGCGTGACGCCGCGCAGCATGTCAGATAAAGATTGAATAGCCATGTGATCCTCCACGATCATTTTGGTTAGGGCTGGTCTGGGACTCCACTCCCATTCCGGCCCGTTCAATATAGCACGACTCGTAAGATTTCCTAGCTTTCTTCACCCTCAATCTCTTGAAGTAGAGGTATCCAGGCTTGAAAGCGGCACCCACACCACGGCCTCATTCCGGGTCGATCATCTGCCGGAACCGAGCCGTCACCATCTCGCTCCTTGCCGGTCCTGATGTTGTAAATTTTGCCGTCACGGGCGAGGTGGTCCTGTCGCGGGAAGCGCTTGGCCGAATGCCGCCACTTGGCGAAATCCAGCCCTGCCTCTGCCATGCGCTCAGTGTCCAGCGCGCCAGAGAGTTTACTTGATTGATCTGCTGCCACGGCAACAGCCCGCGTCCGCCCCATCCCCGTCGCCTCGCGTATCTCTGCGGCGACCTCACGCACCGGCCTGCGCTCCTGATAGCCCCGGAACACGGCGTCAGCGATGCGGCCTTGCGCCTGATCCGAAATGTTGCGGCACAGCGCCACATTCCTCGCCATAAACACTTCCAGCGTCTCGCTCACCTCCTGCGCGGAAAGCAACATCGAAATATCCAAATCCGTCCCGGCTTTCACAGCCGCAGACCAACGCGACCGATGGCGCAATTCTGCGGTTACGGTCCATCGGCGCAGGGCGGGCGTGATGCGCGCCACTAGGACCGTCAGGAACTCGCTCGCCACAGCATTGATCGCGGCCTGCACCTGATCGGCGGTGTCGAGCGTCAAGGCATCGGCGGCGGGCAGCGGCTTCGGATCATACCCCGCAAGGATGCGGTCGACGCTGTCCGCCCAGATGCGCCAGGCCGGGGCGTAGATGGTGGCGAGGTCGGTCGCCTGGGCTTGGGTCGGGATGATGGGGCGCAGCGTGATGTCGCGGCGCTTTCCGGCGCGGCGGGCGAGGGTGGTGAGGGAGTAGGCCATGTCAGGCCTCCGTGATCTTCCGCTTCCAATCCAGATCGAGCGGCTCAAACAGCTCCGGCCCAAACTCCAGCGCGCCCGCATATGGCTTGATCGCGTTCAGATCGACGCCTTCAGGCACCTCATAGGACAGCGTGACATGCGGCTGATAGCTATCAAAGTCGTGCGAGCCGCCAGCCTCGATCATGGACCGGTGACGGCCTTCAATGTCCCAGGATGCAAACAGCAACACGACGGCGCTTTCGCCAAGGCGCTCGATCGCGCGCGGGCCACCAGGTTTGATGCGGACGTGACCCTTATCGTCGCCGCTCCAGCCTTCGCCCATTTTCATCGGATCGACGGGGGTGCGCGAGTATAGCACCGTCACATGCATGTCGTCGGCGGGCAGGGTGGATGTGAAGCCGTTTTCTTTTGCCCACGCGATCAGGGGCGCAGCGTTCAGCAGCTTGCGTTGGACGTAGAGCGGGCGCGGTGCCGCGTCGGCGAAGAACGCAGCAACATCATTCGCAGCACGGCGGGCGGGCAAGCCACTTCCAGACTGCCCGCCGCTACCGGCTAGATCTGGATCGCCTCCTTTCTCTCCGTTGGGGATAGGGACAATATCAAGGTCAGCCCCACCACCCGGCAATTCCTCGCCAGCGGCTTCAGCTTCCTCGATCAGCTTTTTCAGGCCGGGCCAGCGTTGGCTTTCCACCAAGCGGTTCTGCACCGTCTTTGCGAGCGCGGTTTCAGGGATCAGGGCAACCGCAGCGATCTTCGTGATCGTCTCCGCTTCCTTCGCCTCAATGTCGGCCTGCTGCTGCTCAGTCAGCACCATCAGCGGGGAGAATGACCACGACAGGTCCACAGGCACGCCAGCGGACGGCAGGACAGCCGCGTCGAGGCGATCCAGCACCGGGCGCAAGTCACGCTCCTGCCGCGCTCCAATCATCTGGAAGAAGTTCTGCAAATCCCCTTCGCCGGTGCTGTTCATCCCATCAGGCGACTTGCCCAACAACCGGGTAGCGGGAATGTCGGCAGCACCAGCGACGATGGACAGATAGGTCTTGATGACTTCGGGCATCCCAGCCCAATTGATCTGCCGCGTTTCCCATGTCTCGCCTTCACCCAGCGCCAACATGCGGTAGATGCTCTTGCCCTGCGCAGCCGCCTGAAGCGCCGCCATGAACTTGGCCTCGCCACCGGGCTGTGAAAGCGTCTCATACATGCCGGGCATGGTGAAAACGTCCACCTTCGCCTCATCGATCAGGCTGGCGAACCCATCCATGGCCGTGGTGGCCTGCTTCACCGCGCTATCGACGGCCTGCAACACGCTATCGCCCCAATATTGGTCCTCCCACGAGGTCATGTAGAGGCCGGGCGCTGGCATTCCCTTGAACGCGATCACGCGGGACGGGTGAATGTCGATGCCACTGCGGACGCCAGCAAGCCGGAAATAGCGCGGCTCACCAAACAGGGGCGATGCCGGGTCCATCTCCATTTCGCCCAACGTCACCTGGTAGCGCGACAGGACGGTGAGATATTCGACATCACCGGGTTTGACGTTGGCAGGCAGGGGAAGGTCGGGCCTGCGGTCCTTCATGCCGATAATGATTACGCCACCACCAAGGCGGCCCAGCACAAGCGCCTGATAGACCTTGGCCCAATAGCCTAGCCGCTTTTCCTCTTTCTCGATGGCCGTGATCTGGTCATCTTCCGCGTCCCAATCGCGACCAGCGCGGGTCATGTCTTGCGCCGGAATATCCACGATCTGCCGAGCGAGCCAGCTACTGCGATAGGCGGCTTCGATCTGCTGCGGGCTTTTGGGGATGAACGTCCAATGGTCGTAGGATGAGCGATCGACGCTGGTCCCCCGGCCCGACATGACGTTGGCAAGCGCGCCGTCCCGCATGGGGATAGCGCCGCCGAACGGCACGACATTGGCAGGGGCGCGAACAACGTCCTGACCGTCGAACACAAATCCCGGCTTGGGGGTGACATTGCGGATGCGGCCAGACATGGGGCGACGGTGCTGCGATGGGCGGGCGGATGCTACGGACGCCAGATTGCTATAGCACGTCGAAGCGGGATAGCTTCTTGATCGCCAACTCATTCAGCGCGTCTGACATCGCGTCAACCTGATCGTCGTGCGCCGCACCCGGAAACATCGTCACCTCACCCAAAAATGGCTCAATCCAAGCATCTCGTGCAGGATCGCCAGTGACGAGGATGGAGAGGTTACCCGCTTCTGCTTGAGCAGCGGCCGGAGTTGCACGGGTAGCCTTATCCCCAGTGGGCCGCTGCGGCTTTACGGGGTAACCTGCCAAGTCGCGCACGAAATCTTCCGCCTGCGCTTTTCCGGCCTGCCCAGGATCTTCCGGAATGCGGATGGTGACCAAGGGACCATCCGTCACAGCGCGCCCCTTCACCGTCGCCTTCACCTCCATGGGCGAGCCTCGCAAACGCTCCACACCTTCAATCAAGAATGAACCATCGTCGCCGCGCGACATGAGCAGTCCCGCAGTCCAGTCCGGATTGTTGCTGGTCGCCTTCTTGGTTGCGGCCAAATCCCATGCGCGGACGCGTCGGCGGTGACCGGCAGGCATGGCGTGGACAAACTTGAACCATGACCGCTTGAACAGCCCACCTTCACGCGGCGCGGGGCGTTGCTGAAGCTGCCCGGCGCTTGCGTAGCTGCCCATGCTGCGTTCCAGCTCGTCAACAACCTTTTCTGGAAAGCGGTCTGGAAAGAGCAATTCGCCATCATCGTGCCGCCAGTCGAGCGGGTCAGCGCGATCGGGCTCGAAGCGCATTGGCAGGATCAGGCTGTCCCACCCGCCCATGTCGAGGATGATGCCCGCTACGTCGCGTTCATGGAGGCGCTGCATCACTACGACGATGGCGGACCTGTCCGGATTGTTGAGGCGGGTGGGCAGAGCTTCCCGGAACCACAGGTTTACTTTCTCGCGCTCGGCTTCGCTGTTCGCGTTCTCGGCTGACAGGGGATCGTCAACCACGACGCGATCGCCGCGGCGGCCGGTGATGTTCGACGGCGTCGCCACTTCGCGGAAGCCGGTCAACGTGTTCTCGAACTTAATCTTCTCGCTCTGGTCGCGCTGAAGCGTAACAGACGGCCATAGGCGCTGGAACCACGGGGACAGCAGCAGGCGACGGCATTTAAGGTTATCGCGGACGCCAAGCCCCTGCTCGTGGCTGACGCCAACCGTGCGCATGGAGGCTAAGCCCTGCGGCCCCCATTCCCACATCGGCCAGAATACGTTGACCAGTAGAGACTTCATCGTGCCAGGCGGAACGTTGATCAGCAGGCGACGCACCTCGCCACGCGTGACGGCCTCCAGCTTGGCGCAGACAACATCGATGTGCGGGCCGTGAACGTATGGCTGGCCGGGTTCTACCACATGCCAAGCCATGCGCACGAAGGATGCGAGGGAGCGACGGCACAGTTCGCGCCTAGCCTCGATCACCTGCTCACTCTGGATCGCCGTCAACCTTCTGCCCCGCCAGCCATTCCAGCACTTCCTTGGGCGCGCCGGTCATGTCGATCTTGTGTTCATGGGTTAGGGGCGCCTGCGGATCGCCTTGCACAACAACCTTCTCGGCGAACGCCTTCGACAGCTTGCCAAGGAACCAGCGTTCGGCGTCAAAGGCGAGGCGGCCTTTCTGCGCATCCTCAGCAGCCTTGGCCGCTTCCACCGCAGCCTCAGCCCGGTCAAAATACCCTATCTCTCGTGCGCGCGTAATGGCCAAGGCAAGCTCGCCATCACCTTCCGACCACTGCCTCACAACCTCCCTGCTTGGCATCCGGTCATCAGAGCAAATGGCCCTCATACTCTCGCCATTTCGAAGCCGCTCCAGCAATTCCTCCACGATCTCCGGCGAGAACCGGCTGTCGGGATTGGTGAGCGGTGAGCGCTGAGATTTGCGCGTCACGCCTCCCACCCCTTCCTCAAAGCCCGCTCCACGATCTGCTCCCCGGTCAACCTCGTCGCTCCGAAATAGAAATCACCCACGCCCGTCGCGGTGATCAGCCATGATCCGCCCTCTCTGCTCCTCAGGAATGCGATCGCGCTACGGACGCTCGCCGGGATGGATTGCACCGGCTCCGTGATCTCATGCCGATGCTGGATCGACTTCCGCAGTTTGCGGACGCGGGCCATGTATTCGCGCCGCCGCTGGATCAGTTCCTCTCCACCAGCCTGTTCGATGCAACGTTTGTTCGTGCGCGTGTGAAACCCGAACTTCGCTTCTACACCCCGCCAACCTTCCCGGATGAACGTCTCAGCAAAATCGACAGGGCAGGCGACGACCTGCCACGGCCGCTTGATCTCGGTGTCGATGGTGATGTGCTTGCCCATTATTGCGCCCCTTCAAAACCGTTCATTCGTCGTCTTCCAATACCATTCGGCATAATCGAGCCTGACCCCGAGACGGCGGGCTTCCTGGCCAGCCTCTTTCCTCGTGCGGCGCTTCTTGAGCAGCCAGCAGATGTAGTTGGTGGTGGGGAAGGGGGAGCTGTCAGCTTGCCCCACGTTGCCGCCCCCTGCGCAGACCTTCACGGAACAGTGAACCTTGCTTGCCGCGATATGGGTTGGCGATCCGCACGTTGAGCTCACCGGCAATGACACCGGCCCTGAACGCGCTTGCGAGGCCCCACCGCTCACGAGCGAGCCGCCGCAGATCATCGTTCGAAAGCGTGAACCAAACTCTCCCAGCACCTTGGGGCTGGTCATCCCCATGGGGGAGAGACCCCAAGGAACTCCCCCTATAGGGGGAGGGGTAGGTCAGCGGGAGGTCAGCGGTAGGTCGGCGGTATGTCAGCGGAAGGTCAGCGGAAATAGCATCATTTAGGTCAGCGGATTGAAAACTAAGCATTTTTTCAATTCTCCTCCGAGGTCAGCGGAAAATCCGGGGAGGTCAGCGGAAGGTCGGCGGAAACCAAGTTGGTTCGTTCCTGCGTCTCGATCAGGCCAAAACGCGGCTTGCCTTCGCCCTTATCGACCCACAGGAAGCGCCGCTCGATCGCCTTGATCTTGAACAACCGGTCCATTGCCGCCGTCAGTTGCTCCTTCGAACAGCCACGCGCTTCAGGCATGGTTTCGAAGACTTTGGGGGCAAAGGTTCGTGATGCTGGTTGCTCAGATACAGGCCGCTTCTCACTGTTGCGCTGCCTCAGGCAGGTCAGGAAGGCCTCATTTTCGTGGTTCGCCGCGCTCACTTCGCGCAGTTCGTTGCGGGTAGATTCCGGCAGATCATCGTCGCGGACGAACGACCAATTATGCCAGCGGAAATAGATTTCCTCTCCTTTCTTACCATAGTTGGCCTTGGACTTGCGCAACACGCGTCCGTCATCACCGATGAAGTCGCCGCTTTCCGTCTTCTCTGCCCAATCGATAAAGAGCCGGTTGCGGACATGGGCGCTCCAGCCTGTGGAGCCGCTATATTCGTTGCCCTGCTTGGAGCCTTGAGCGTGCTGCTTGTTCGGGTGGGCCAGCAGCACCACCGCGCCGTTCATGGCCTCTGATAGACGCTCCAGCAGCCCCAGGAAGGCCGCGACATCATGCCGGGCGTTCTCGTTGCCGGTGAACAGGTGCGCTGCGTTATCGAGGAACAGGAGCTGCGCGCGGAATGACAGGGCCAGGGCTTCGATCTGGCGATAACGATCCGTGAGGGAAATTCGTCCCTGCTGATCGAACACCGCTAGTTCGTTGCCCAGCTGCCCTTTGAGCGACACCAGCACGAGGCGCCCCTCAAGGTCAGCCATGGTGATGCCGAGCGACTTGTTGATGTCGGCCTGACGGCGCCACAGTTCGTCTGAAGGGTCTTCGCAGGTGATATAGATCACCGGGCATTGCGCGATATCCAGGCCGAGGAACTTAATCCCGAGCGCGGCACATGTCGCCATCTGCTGGGCAATTAGCGACTTTCCTACGCCCTCCTGCCCACTGAGAAGTCCGCAAGCACCCTTGATGATCCACCCAGGGATGATGAAATCACGCTGCGGCGGCTCCTTGCCGATCCACTCGACTGGATCGCAGATGCCGGGCAGATCAGCCAAGAGTGCTGCCTGCGGTTCGTCATAGGGCGCGAACGGCGGCAGCATGTCACGCGCACCAGCAATGGCCGCGCGGATCGACTCCGAGCCGAATTGCAGGAAGTCGTCATTGGCGTCTCTATTTTCTGCCACGCTCAAGCAGCCCTCCCCGATGGATATGCGACCTTCGCCCCGATTTCGGTGGCGATGGCTTCAGCTGCTTCGATGCCGGGGTTCTTGTAGACCCCGCGCTCAGCCAAGATTTTCTGCGCGGTGGCTTCATCGTCATCCGCGAAGATGATGAGGTTCAGATCCGGGCGACGAGCTGCCCAGATGCGCGCGACCTTCGGAAGGTTCGACGTATTGAAGGCCACGATGCATGGCAGGCCGGTTGCCTGGTTGACCGCGTCCAGCGTGGCATAGCCCTCACCGATGACAGCTTCCCGCTTGCCCGCAAAATCACCTATGAGCGTGAAGAGGCCGTCTATGCGGCCCTCCTTCATGAACAGCTTCTTGCCGTCCGCGAAAATGCGCTGGACGTTCCAGAGCCTGCCCTCGTCATCAAACATGGGCACGAGCAGTTCGTCGCCATTCTGCCGCAGCGGAGCCGGATCGATCTTCTTGCGCGCCACATAGGGATGGTCATGCTGAGCCGGGCTTGCGCCGGACCATATGTGGCCAGCATCGCGACCTGCGCCAAACTGCGCCTCACGCCTGATCGTTTCCCGCTCAGCCTTCTTCTCATCCCACTCGCGGCGAAGCGCGGCTCGCTCCTGCGGAGAAAGCTCATTGGCAGCGCCCGATGACCAGCGGCGATTGATCCCTTGCTTCCAGTTGCCGAACGCGCCAGCTGGCCGAGCATCGAGATAGAGCTTTGCCCAGCCATTCTTGCTGCCGCGGCGCTCACCGACGCAGTCAAAGCGGATGACCTCGCCAGAGGTAACATCGGCCGCGAACGCGCCCATGTCGTCCGGCACCACACCTTCCGCTCGCATGAACGCGATGAAGTCAGATATGGCCTCGTGAACGCTCACGCTCAGGCGATCCCGATCGCGGATTCATAGAGCGTGACCATCGCGTCATAGGCGCTGCGGTCATCCGGGTTCATCTTTGCGCGGGTTCGCACCGCGCGCATGATCTTCGTGTCGTAGCCGAGCCCCTTGGCCTCTGCGTAGACGTCGCGGATATCTTCACCGATGCCCGCCTTTTCTTCTTCCAGGCGGTCAATCCGCTCCATCAGGAGACGCAGGCGGTCGTCGGTGGCGCTTGAATTATGTCCAATGCTGCTCATGCTGCTTTCAATCCCAAGATGTTGATGAGATCCGACACCTCGGAATCGGTCAGGTGGCCGTCCGCGTGCGCGATCATGATTCGTTGCTTGCGCTCGACTGGGTCGGCGCACTGTTCGATGCTGCGGATGATCACCCGCCGCAGAATTTCTCTGATGGTCAGCGACTCGCTCATATCGACGCCTCCCGGATCGGGGCGCCAGCTGCACGCAGATGGGCAATCAAGGTCTCTGCCCTGCGGTACACGCCGCAGCCGTGGCCCTGACGATAATAGACGTTGAGGCGGTCGCGCTGGGCCGGGGTCGGCATCTTCTTGCCGTCCTTGAACTCAGCCAGGAAAACGCCATTGCCGGGAAGAGACACCGGCCATGTGATGATCAGGTCCAACGCACCGGCACGCGCGCCTTCCTTCCAGCGCTGGATGCGCTCCCAATCGGTAGCCTTTCCAGCGTTGGGGATCGCCAGCACATCACAGGCTGGGCCAAGTTGCGCCAGCATGGCGAGGAACGTCATCTGACGCTGCAATTCGGACGCGGGATTGCTGTCCTTGGGTTCGATGAACCAAGGCTCGTCCTTGCCATCCTCGGCAAGAATGTCAGCAAAGGCGTCCAGTACGCTCACCGGCCAGCAGCCTCCCGGCGCTGACGCTCCACCGTCAGGAGGTGTTCGATCTCCTTGCGAGGCACGCGATAGGATCGCTCCAGCATTTCGAGCGAAAAGTTGTTCAGCGTCCGAGCGTTGGACAGCAGCATCTTCAGCTGGGCACGAGCGGCCGAAACTGTGATGGGCTCCGCTTTCTGAATGGTCATCCTCATCGGGCAAACCTTCCTGCGCTGTCACGCTTGGGCTGCGGGCAGAGAGCGCGCATCTGTTTGCGCCAGCGGTTGCGGGCCACGTCGAACCAGCGGGGGTCGGCGGCCATGTGGCGGCGGAGGATCAGCTCGCTCATCGGGCCTGTTCCCCCATCTGATCGCGCAACTTATTGAACCGGCTGATGCAGCCATGCTTGGTCTTGCCCAGCATCTTGCCGATTGCGGTGAAGCCGACGCCTTCCGACAAGCCGTCCATCAAAATCGCGTCCTGATCTTCCGTCCAGTCGCCGGGCTTGCGATTCACCACCACGCCAGCGGTCCGCTTGCCGGTCTTGACGATGGTAACGACACGGTTGCGCTTGCCCCGCGCCACGGTGATGAAGCCCATCGTTTCGAGCAGGCTGACCGCATTGGACGCGGTGTTGTGAGCGGCATATCCGAGCCGGTCGGCAAGATCAGAGTTGCTTGGGCAGACATCACCAGCGTCTGCGGCTTGTTCCAGGATGCGCAGCAGGCGCAGCAGCCGGTCGTCGCGATCCTTCTGGGTTTTGCTACGCTCTTTCCGCGCAGCGGCTGCAAGGGCTGTCTGCATATCCATCACGCCACCCGCGTCAGGATGATGCCAGTGGCGCGCAGATTGTTAAGTCGGTAGCGAAGCGCATCGAAAGTCTGGCCAGCGGCCTCGATGTCTGCGGCACCTTCCGCCAACTCGGTGTCGGAGATGACCTGATCCGAAAGCGCCCGAGCCAGGAACATCTGGCCGCGCGCTGCACCGATCGGAAGATCATGGTCAGACGTGCAGACCGCCGCTTCCGGTGCGACTTTACCACCGATCAGGTGCATCAGGGGCGCCAAGCGATGGAGGCCATAAACCTCGCCAATCTTCATCACCGTCAACATGCCGAGCGCGGCCTTGCGATTGCGGGCATTGCCGATCGTGCCGGAACTGCATCCTAGACGATCGGCCATGTCCTGATCGCTTTCGTCGGTATCCGCCTGGATGCCTGCGATGATGCTGGAAATGGCTCCCAGCATAGAACTTTGCGTGAGCGTAACAGAACGCGGCAATACATTGTTGCGGTGCGTCATGCAGAAAGACCTTCATGAAGGGGAATGGTTTTCAGAGCATCGGCAGTGAGCATCAGCGTGCGCCCATCAGGGGTACGCAGGATGCTGGGGCCGAGGACGTCGAAGAGAGCGCGCAGCTTGGCGCGAGGATCGGAGACAGCGGCGCTATGCGACCCGGCGCTGCCTGTGGCGGTGAAAGCCGTCTCAACTGCGGGGCTGGCGTTAGTGCTGGCCCCGTCCTTTTCAGAGATGCTGTGAGCCATGTGCTAAGCCGCCTTTCGTGCGCTGTTGGCGCCGCGGGCGATGCTCAGCAGGAGATCGCGAAATTCAGCGGGGGTGCCGATGCGGGGCGCACTATCAACGCCGCCACCTTTGGAAGCGACTTCCCCACGGCGCTTGGCGCGTTCAATGCCGATGCGGGCGACGATTTCGGGATCAAGCCGCATTTCGGTCTTGCCCCAGCGCAGTTCGGGCAGTTCGACGCCGAACGCATAGAGCCACGTGGGCTTGCGGGCGTGGTGGCCATACTGCCCCTGCTCGACACAGCAGGTCCAACCGCCGATCATGTCAGCAGCAATCCATCCACCGGTGCGAGGCGGCTTGTTCAGGCCGAAGCGCGCCCAAGCATGGGACTGTTCGGGATGCTCCAGAATGCCGCCGAACGTGCGGACAGCTTCCAGAGCAGCGGCGAAACATCCGCCGTCATCGCCCTTGATCTTCCGTTCGCCAGTGCGCTTGATCCACAGTGGCTGACCGGCCCACAGCTTGCCCCAACGCTGGCAGGGCGGGTGCGCGACGACGGGGTGCGGGCCAGCATACTGCCGAGCATCCCGCGCCTCGTCCCATGGATCTACGCCGGGCAGGCCGAAATAGCATCCATCCGTTTCGACGTAGAGAGCCGCGATCATCTCTCAGCACCCCCACACATGAACAGCGCCCATCACAGCAAGCCAGCAGATGGATGCGAGGAAAGTGATAAGGGCGAGGGGGCGGATCATGCTGCGCGATCCGGGCTGGCCGGAAACGGCGGCACAAAGATGTGGCACCAGTGGGTAGCGTGGGGTGTATCAATCGGCCTGCCCACGTCATCGGTGCAGTCCTCATGATACCACCAGTAGCCGACCGTGCTTCCGTTGCGCGGTTGCCAGCCAGCGACCAGAACACGCTCAAGATCGGGGCCGGGCAGCGGCTTCCATTCGGGCAGCGCGCTCATTGGGTCATCGCCCGCTGGCGACGCTTAGCCTTAGGACGGGACATCAGCGCCTCCAGCGCAAGCCGGGTGCGATTGTCGATCTCCAGCGACCCGCTTTCGAGGCGGGAGATGGTAGACTGATGGAGGCCGAGCAGGTTTGCCAGCTCCGTTTGGTTAAGGTCCAGCGTTTGGCGGACGGTGCGAACATCAATCATGAGACGCACTATATGCACGCGAGCATAATCTTACAAGAAGAATATGCATGCGAGAATTAGCGTTTGATGCGCCTCCTGTTTATGCGTGGCGCATGGGTCCAACTGTGCTTGCCACCAACATCGCAGCGCTTCGTCGGCACTTGGGGGATAATCAGGAAAAGTTCGCTGACCGGCTAGGCGTGAACCAATCCTATATCTCCAAGTGGGAGAAGAAGGGCGTCAAGCCATCCACAGAGCCACTTTTGGCGCTGGCGCGGCTTGCTGGCTGTGAGGTGGATCAATTCACCTCCAACGCATGGGTGCCGGGGAGGGCGTCCGCTCCGGTCGTGAGATCGGATCACGCGCCCACGATCAAATCTGAAGAAGGTTCAATCCCTCTCCGTCACCTCGACCTTAGCCTGTCGATGGGAGACGGGACGACGCTGGAGGATTATTACGAGGAAGGCGTGTTCGAGTTTGACGCGGCTTTGCTACGGCGGATCAGCCGCGCGCCGACGCACCGCCTGATCGTAGGGCAGGGAGTTGGCGACAGCATGATGCCGACGCTGCTGAACGAGGACATGGTGATCTTTGACACCACGCAGACCGTCCTTAACGCGATGGATAAGATATGGGCGGTAAGCATCTACGGGCAGGGGGCGGTGAAGCGGTTGCGCAAAACGGCAGCGGATAAGGTGCTGGTCATCTCGGACAACCCGGCAGTCGGAAGCCATGAATATCCGGTGGATGATGTGCGGATTTTGGGCCGGGTGATCTGGTCGGCGCGGAGGCATTGATGAGTGACCAAGACATCTCTCAGCCGGGGCAGGTCGATATGCCTATATGGCAGCGCCTCTTAACCCCACAGGAAATCCAGAAGGCAACGGGTTGGATTAACGAGAGAGCAGCGCGCGCGAACGATCCCTGCCAAATTTGCGACAGCCCGAATAGCATGGTTCAACCCGGCGTCGTGCCTATGAACGGCGGCATGTCGCCGTACGGGGACGGGGCGCAATGGATACATCCGTGCGTTGTCGTTATCTGCCAGAATTGCGGCTATATGAGGTACTTCAACGCAGTGATTATGGGCTTGGCGGCAGGATATAAGCCAACCACGGGGGACGGTAATGGCTCAGCCGATTGATCTGGATGAACGCAGGCGCGGAAGGAGTGGCGTTGGCGCTGGACCGGGCGGTCCCTTGAATACTGGCGGCACCGGTGGCACATTCGATGGGATGGATGGCCGCGTTTCCCGCCTTGAAGCACATATGGAGCATGTTCGCGAGGACATGGCCGACATCAAGTCTGTGCTTGGAAGTATTTCGGACAGATTGAACCAGCTGCCCACGAAGGGCGATCTGTGGTCTTGGAAATGGCAATGGACTGCCATCGGGTTCGCCACCATGGCGATCGTGATCGGTGGTATCATTGGAGGGCTAGCATGGATTCAACCCGCGCCCGACAAGTCAGCTCAGCCTCAGCCGATCGTGATCACAATCCCTAAGGGCTGATGCACCGCCTCTCCCTCGCCGTTGTAGGCGCTGACCACCCGAACAAAAAAGGCCCAACGCGTCGGTTCGCCATTGCTGTTTGCAAGCCTGGTGAGCCTGTTGAGCTGCGGCCAGAGCCAAAGAACCCCGCTGATCCCCAGGCGATAGCCGTCTACTGCATGCGCGGCGTCCAGATTGGCTATATCCGCGCTGAGCGTTGCCAGCTCATCCACACAGCCATGCGCCGCAAGGGCGTCAAGGCGATCTTCCAGCAGAAAGAGCAATGGGGCGCCACCATCCGCGCCCACCTAGACGGGACCGAGCCAGTGCTGCCGGAGCCCGACGATTCGCGCGCCTATGATTGGCCGCCTCCCGCTTCGGAAGATGCTGATTGGTGGCCGGATGAGGAATGGCCGGATTAAAAATATGCATGCAGGCATGATTATATGCTTGCAAGTATGCACGTGGGCATATAGATAAGTCTCCACAGCCGGTGACCACACAGACCCGGCACGATGGAGAAGCAAGCAGTGCAGATCGACCAAGAGAAGATCGAGAAGGCGATTGTGGATGAAGCTGTCCACAAGTTCACCACCGACGACGAGCTTTACACGCGCATCCGCGACGGCATTAACGCGCGCATCGACAAGGTGTTTGCCGAGAAGGTTTCGCTGGTCGTGACTGAGGCCGTCGAGCGCATCACGAACGAAGGCTTTGAGCGCAGCTACCACAAGACGGACGGCTTTGGTCACCCGGTTGGTCAGCCCACCTCTATCAGCAAGGAGCTGGAAGCGCTGGTATCCAACTACTGGACCGAGCGCGTGGACCGGAACGGCAAGAAAACCGACAGCAGTTATTCCAGCATGTCGCGCGCCGAATGGATGATGGCGAAGATCTGCGCGGACGACTTCTCCAAGGAAATGAAACAGCACGTGGTGAACGTCGCTGGCGCGCTCAAGGATCACTTCCGGGGCGTCCTGAACGAGCAAATCGCTTCGATGCTGTCTGATGTTTTTCGGGTCAATACCGCTGGTGACAAGGCCATGAAAAACAACGGCGGGTCCGCGATCATCCATCCTCCTGCGCAGCCCATCGGCTCCTGATCCTCTGTTCTGTCCCGGTCCCGCACCGGGCCAGCCATGAGAGATTTTGCAAGGAGATTGCACCATGCAGACCCGCCACCCCTTAGCCAGCGCCGTTGTCACCCGCGAGTGGGATGATGCCTATTCCTGGGCCGACGAATGCGACCGCCGCGAGGAAGATCGCGCCAAGCCGCAGCCGATCATCACGCCGTGCCTGCTGGCTGTGTTTGCCATCGCTGTGTTCGTGGTCGGCGGCACCTTGCTTGGTTGGGAGGCGATGTGATGGCTGAACCGACGCTTCACGCCTTTCCTATGGGCGATCCAACACATGGTGGAAATGACGGCATGACCCTGCGCGACTGGTTCGCTGGGCAGGCTCTGGGCATGGTCATCCGCCAATGTGCGGGAGATACCGACACTCGCAATGTCGGGCCGGAGGTGCATTTTGCCCGCAAGGCTTATGCTCTGGCCGACGCCATGCTGGCCGAACGCGCAAAGGCATCCTCCTAATGCGCCCCGCTCTCAAAGCCGCGCTGTCCCGCCTGACCGATCAGGACCGGACGGCCATCGAGCGCAAGCTGGCTGATGCCGACGCGGAAATCGCCCGGTTCTCTCGCCTAAGTAACCCGCTTCCACCAACCCAAGTTGCGCAATTCCAGCGCTCTTTGGACGCCCTGTTGAGCCGCCCGAAGCTGGCGCGGCAATTGAAGGAGATTTGACGCTATGAACGCACTCGCCCCCATAGCAGCGACCAGCCCAGCCGCTGCGGTCGTCCTGTTCGACCAGGACAAGTTCGACGCCTTTTACGCCAAGCTGAAAGCCGAGGTTGAGGCGGTCCCCGTTGACCTGTCCACGGACAAGGGCCGCAAAGCCATCGCGTCCGTTGCTGCCAAGGTGCGCACCGAAAAGGCTAGTATCGACAAGGACCGGCTGCGGCTCACCAAGGAATGGCGCGACAACACCGCTCTGGTCAACGGTGCCTGGAACACAATTAAGGATCAACTTGATACGCTGGCAATCGCCGCTCGCGCCCCGCTGACTGCGTGGGAAGAGATTGAGAAGGCGCGCCTTGACCGCTGCAATGAGATCATCTCCGATATTCATGGGGCCGCGATTGTCACGCTGGAGGACACGTCAGAATCTGTCCGTGAGCGCGGCATGAGAATATGGGCCATCGAGATCGGTGAAGATTTCGGATCGCTCGCCCATGATGCTGAGCAGGCAAAATCGGCCACAATTGCGACGCTGCAAGCCGCAATGGCGCGATTAAAGGCGGAAGAAGCTGACCGGGCCGAACTGGAACGCCTTCGCGCCGCCGCAGCTGAGCGTGCTGCCAAGGATCAGGCCGAGCGCGAAGCCCGCGAGGCTGAGGAACGCGCCACTGCTGAAGCCAGGGTCGCAGAAGAACGGCGTGTCGCTGCCGAGAAGGCGGAGCAGGAGCGCACCGCTGCAATCCAGCGCGAAGCTGAGGAGCGCGCCAAGCGGGAGGCGGAGGAAGCCGCTGAAGCCGAGCGCAATCGTATCCAGCGCGAGCATGAGGAAGCACTAGCTGCCGAGCGTCGCCGTGCTGAGGAAGCTGAGCGCGCGCGCCAGGAAGAGATTGACCGGATCGCCCGCGAAGAAGCTGACCGCAAAGCTGAGGCTGACCGTCTCGCCAAAGAGCAGGCCAAGCGCGAGGCCAACCAGAAGCACCGCAGCGCCGTCATGAAGGCCGCCAAAGAGGCGATCATGACCTGCGGCGCCGACGAAGAAACCGCCAAGAAGATCGTCCTGCTCATCCGCAGCGGCGAAGTCCCTCACGTCCGTCTGGAGTTCTGATCCATGGATAACCCCTTCGCCATCGACTACCGCGAACCGGACAGCGAAATCAAAGCTGTCATCGCTGAGCATGAGGCCGCCTGGCAGGAAGAAAAGACCACCGAGCCCACCACCGCGCCCAACGGCATCAAGATCTACGACCAGCTAGACCAAGGCTCCGATGAATGGCTCGCCGCCCGCTGCGGCCTGCTGACCGCTTCAGAAATGAAGCTGATCGTCACCCCGACGATGAAGGTCGCCAACAACGACAAGACGCGCAGCCATATCTACCAGCTGCTGTTCCAGCGCCTGACGGGTTTCGTTGAGCCGCAATATGTCTCCGACGCCATGCTGCGCGGCCAGGAGGATGAGGTCTATGCCCGCGCCGCCTATGCCGAGAATTACGCGCCGGTCACGGAAGTGGGCTTCATCACGTCCGACCGCTGGGGCTTCACCATCGGCTACAGCCCCGATGGGCTGGTTGGCGATGACGGACTGATCGAGGTCAAGTCACGCGCTGGCAAATACCAGGTGCAGACGATCGCCACCGATGAGGTGCCCGAAGAATATATGATCCAGCTGCAAACTGGCCTGCTCGTCACCGGCCGCAAGTGGATCGACTTCATCAGCTACAGCGCTGGGCTGCCCATGTTCGTCAAGCGCGTGGAGCCCGACCTGTTGATGCAGGGCGCGATCGTCGCCGCCGCCACCGCCTTCGAAGCCAAGCTGGCCGCCGAAGAACAGCAGTACCGCGCAACCCTCGCGAAGATGCCAAAGGTCATTGAAACCGAGCGGCGCGAAGAGATGGAGATCATTCTGTGACCATCATTCGAGTGGTTGATTTCGAGACCAGCGGCACCGAACCGTCTGAGGGCGCTGAAGTCTGCGAAGTCGGCATCTGCGATCTACATCTGGTTGAGCGCCGCATCGATGAGCCGAAGTCATGGCTGTGCGCGGTAAAGGCGATGCCGCCCGAGGTTCGTGCGGTGCATCACATCAGCCTGGCGGAATGCAGCGATTACGATGCTTTCCGTGTGGAGGATCTGTTCGCCCACGCCTCTGGCATGCCTGCCGCGATCGCCGCCCACAATAGCGAATTCGAAACCAAGTTCTTCGAATCTCCGGTGCCGGTCATCTGCACCTATAAGACCGCGCTCCGGATCTGGCCCGACGCCCCCAGCCACAGCAACGGCGCGCTGCGCTACTGGCTGGAGGACCAGGGCAAGATCGCGCCTGTGCATCACCTGACACAGCCTGCGCACCGTGCCGGTCCCGACGCCTATGTGACCGCACATATTCTGCTGGCCCTCATCGATGCCGGGGCGACCGGCCGCGACATGATCGCGTGGACCAAGGAGCCGCGCCTCCTGCCCAAGTGTCCGATTGGCAAGTTCCGCGGTCAGCCGTGGTGCGAGGTCGAGGCAGGTTTCCTTGGCTGGATGCTGCGCCAGCCCACGATGGAAGAAGATCTGAAATGGAACGCCCAGCGCGAGATCGCCCGGCGTCAGAATGGAGCAATGGCTCAATGAACGACATGATTGACATGGCCCGCTTCGTGGAAGCGAAGTCCGACCAGCTGAACGCGGACGACCTGATCGGCGCACCCCGCACCATCACCGTCACTCGCGTGACCGGCAACGACGGCGATCAGCCGGTCTCGATCCATTACGAAGGCGATGCGGGAAAACCCTTCAAGCCCTGTAAGACTATCCGGCGCATCCTGCTCGCCGTCTGGGGCCGTCACGCTGCTGATTATGTCGGCCGCTCCATGACGCTCTACCGCGATGACGGCGTGACGTTCGGCGGCCTCAATGTCGGCGGCATCCGCATCAGCCACATGAGCCACATCGATAAGGAAACAATGGTGGTCGTCATGAAGTCGAAGGGCAAGAAGGCTGGCGTCAAGATCCTGCCGCTTCAGCAGAGGCAGCAGCAGCAGCAGCGCCAGGAGCAGCAGCAGGGCGGCGAAGATGCCGCGGCTAAGTGGGCCAACGGCTACATCGGCAAGGTCGAGACCATCGAGACGATCGATGACCTGGTCGCCTTCGAAAACAAGCAGGCCGCGCGCCTTGCCGAACTGAAGGAGAAGCGGCCGGAAATTCACGAGCGCGTCGTCAAGGCCGCCCAGGACCGCAGCATGGCGCTGTCGAAGGAAGGTAAGCCCGACGAACAGGCAGGCGAATTGTTCACCGGCTCCGACAATGAGGAAGACCCCTTCTGATGGCCGGTAGCGTCAACAAGGTCATTCTCGTCGGCAATCTCGGCGCCGATCCTGAGGTGAAGAGCTTCCAGAATGGCGGCAAGGTCTGCAACCTGCGGATTGCGACGTCGGAAAGCTGGAAGGATCGCACGTCGGGCGAGCGCAAGGAAAAGACGGAATGGCACAGCGTTGCCATCTTCTCCGATGGGCTGGCCGGGATCGCTGAAAAGTACCTGCGCAAGGGCAGCAAGGTCTACCTCGAAGGCAAGCTGCAAACCCGCAAGTGGCAGGATCAGTCTGGCAACGATCGGTACACCACAGAGGTGGTGCTGAACGGTCCTGGCGCAGTGCTGACCATGCTGGACAGCGCGAATGGGAAGGGCGGCGGGCAGTCATCCGGCAATGATGGCTGGGGCTCGACAGATACCAGCTGGGGCGGTGGCTCCAGCGGCGGGCAGAAGTCCAGCCAATCCAGCTTCGACAACGATCTTGATGATGAAGTGCCCTTCTGAGGGCTGAGGGAGGACGAGCATGTTTATTCGCAGAAAAACGCACGAAGCCATTCTCGCCAAGGCGGACAAGCTGATTGACGACACCGCCCAGCATGTGGCGGCAGAGGAGTTCAGCGGGGTCAAGACCCTGCCGCACAAGGTTGCGTTGGCGATTAAGCGTCTTGAGGAGGCCCGCAGCAACGCTTTCCGCAACCGCCAGATGGTGCTGACGCTGGAAGATAAGCTAGCAGCCGCCCGCGCCGAAGCAGATGCGAACAAGGCTGATGCTGAACTGTGGCGAGCAGCCCGTGAGAAGCGGAAGCATAACCGCCACATCAAGCGCACACTGGCCATTGCTGGACTGGCCTAACCCCCTCCACGGCATCCGCAGCCAATCCCTGCGGCTTAATTTCTCAAGGGAACGGGGCGTCAGCCGAACAAGCGGCCCCGGATATTACGATGAAGATCGCAGAAGCAATTGCAGAACTTCACAACTACCCGCTCGATGCAGACGTGGCGCTCCTGAAGGTCACCGTCAAGATCGGCAAGCGCACATCGAAGCTGGATTACAGCCTCGCTCGCAACCGCAAGCTGGGGATGGAATGAACATGAACCGCCACCCCTCAGCGCCAGCCCTTCGCGAAAAGACCCTGGCGCTATCCTCCACCCCCATGCGCCCCAAGCAAGAGAAGGCGAGGGGCCATAGAGAATGGATGGTGCCTATGCCTGAGAGGAAGGCGCGCCATGGGTGAACAGCCGCACCTTACGGAACTGGAGCGAAAGGCGCTCACGGCTTGGGATGAGTGCGTGCCGGGCTACGGCTTTGGCTTCCGCAAGGCTGCTGAACGGAGCGGCACGCCGCCTCACCTGATCCGCCGCGTTGTCCGCTCTTTGGCTCGCAAGGGAATGGTCGCTTACGAGCGCACCCTTTTCTTCGAAGATGAGCCGACGATCAGCGCTGGATATGTCCTCACCGAACAAGGAAAGGCGCTTCTCGATGGTTGAGCGCAGCGAAATGTCAGAACTCATTCTGGCGATGATGAGCGCCTTCACCTTCCTGGTGCTGGCAGTCTGCCCCGGCATGTTCTTCGCCTTCTTCCTGCCAACGTGGATCGGCTTGCCGCTGATGCTGATGTCAGGATGCGCAGGGCCGTGGATCATGTGGACAGTCGATCGCTCGCTTTATGGTGAGCGGAAATGAGCGGCGCCAACATGTGCGCCATGTCGATCAAATGCGTCGGCAAGGAAGCGGACCACGGCCTGATGTGCGCTGATTGCCGCGAACAGGACCGGGAGATTGAACGCCGCTTTTCGGACGACATCGACCCCAGCACCCGCGAACCCAAGGAACAAGAGCAATGAGTGATAAGCTGAGAGAGGCGCTGGAGCAGATCAAGGCGAACTGCTTCCGCAGCGATATAACCGATCACACCGCGCTCGCGGGCATCGCGATTATCGCTAAGGAAGCCCTTGCCTCCACTACGGTTGCGACCGCTGTAACACAGGGAGATGCGAGGGGGATTGCGGAGCTAACGGACGCCGAGGCGCGAAAGATCGCTGGCGACAGGCCCAATATGCACTTCGCTGCATGTCAGTGCGATGAGTGCGCATATTACGAAAGCCGCGTCGATGGCGTTGAGCTTGGCTATGCTGCTGCCCTCGCCAAAGCCCCCGAGATCATAGCCGCCCTGCCTCAAGCGGGGGAGGTGGAGCCGGCGGCAAAGCGCATCGACGCAAAGTTGCGTGAGATTTTCCCCGATTGGGAAAGCGATCAGCGCGAGTGCATCGCAATCGAATTGGCGCAAGCCGCCGCCCCACCATCGGTAATCCCTGCGGCTGCGGTGGGGGAACTACACGAACGCATCATGAAGGAAATGTGGGCGTCCGAATCCGAGGAAGGTGATCTTCACAGCAGTTTCCGTCTCGGCACATTCCAGCGGCTTGCCCATGCCGCAATTCGCGCCCTGCCCACTCCATCCGAAGGTCTTACGGAACGGTATCGGGAGATCGCCGAAGGTCTGTGCGAAACGCTCGATGCCGTCGCATATCAGGCTGGTAATCTGGAGGTGTCCCCCGTTGGACAGATAATCCAGCAAACAGCCCGCGCCAAATGTGACGCTGCCCGCGCCGCCCTCGCCACCCCGGAGAAGGACGCATGAGCGAGCGAGAGCAGATCGTGGCTTGGCTGCGAGGGGTCGATCATAACTTTCCTCTGACCATCGCGCGCGTCGTCGCTGATGACATTGAGCGTGGCGCGCACCTGTCCGCCTCACCCCCGGCCAAGCCTGCCCCTGCGGATGGGATGCCGTGGCATAGTGTTAAGACGGTGCCGCGCTCGACTATGGGCTATGGTGGCGGAACGATGCTGCTCGATAAGGACGGCGCTTGCATCGGTTATGTCGTCACGCTCAACAAATCCGAGAACTGTGACCCGGTAGCGTTGGATTCCGCCGTGTTCCACGCCCTCTCCACCGCACAAGGGGAAGGCGCATGAAGCGCACAATCGAAGTGATGACCTGCGACCGCTGCAGGGGGATCGAGGAAATCCGCCGATCCGAGCAGATGTATAGCTGGGGCCAGATCGCCTATCGCGAAGTGAACGGCCCGCGCTGGGTTGGAATTGGCCCCGGCAAGAACGCCGATGGCCGCGCAGACATTTGCCCCTCCTGCCTCGATGAACTGCATCGCTGGTGGGAAGCGCCGATGAACCAGCCAGCCCATTCCACCACCCCGGAGCAACGATAGCATGAGCGCTCTTGACCTTGCCAGCGAGGTTGAAGGCTTGTTTCGGTCCAAGATCGATGAATTTCTGTCGTGGGCGGAAAGTAATTGGGCCGTCAGCGAGAAGGACCGGCAGGACGAAGCATTCCGCGACATGAGTGACGAGCAGTTTGAAAGCTACAACGCTGGCATCCGGTCGATGCGCGATGGCTTCAAAATATGGATTGAGGAATTTCCGATATGACCAATGACCAGATCAAGAGCGGCGGGGGCTTCCAGGCTGGCGACCGCGTTAAGCACCTCAGCTATGGGTGGATTGGCACAGTGTCAGGCGAGCCTTCGGATGATGGCACGGTATGGTGCGATTTCGATGAAGAGGGTCAGTATGGCGCGTATCACGCCAACCTGAAGCTTCTCTCCCGCACCCCATCGCATGGTAGGGTGCGCGAGATAGATATAGGCGAGCTTGCAGCCGCGATCCGGGTCAACCTTTATCGCCACGCGCCCAACATGCCGAACTATCGTGTCGGCATCGTTGAGGAAGTATTGCGCCGCGCCCTATCCACCCCGCCAGAAACTGTTGCCGCACCCATCCCGGTAGAGGGGGAGGTTACAGACCGACAGGCCGCAGAGGATGCTTTTGATGCGGTCCTTGGGGACGCAGCAGGCTACGCAGAGTGGGGTTCGCCATCCTATAAGGAGAACGCGATCAGAACCCTAACCGAGCATATCGCAGCCCACCGCCGCGCCTTCTCTGGTGGGGTTGATGATAAGGTGAGGGAGGCTTTGCGAAACGTCCCGATACCTAGCAAGTTTGAGCCTATGTCAGCATTCTATCGCCGCATGGATGAGTGGCTGAAAGGCCCTTATCGCGAGGCAATGGCCACCATCAAGGAGCCGAGGGCATGAGTGATGGTTTCATTCTCAAGCCGTTCCGCGTGTCGGTTTCTGGATTTGATAGCTACGTCTATCCGGCCCGTTCGCGGCAGAAGGCACTGGCTGATGCTTGGCGGTCATATTGTGGCTATCGCGATGACGTTGACTTTCGGGCGTTCCTGAAGATGGCCAAAGTTGCCGCCGAACCCATCCCAGAGCGCTGGGGCGAGCCACTAACCATTTCTGGCGAGCTCGCCTTCTATGTCAGCCACAACCGGCAATATATCCAGTTCGCGCGGGCCGGTTCAGACGTTGTGCTGAGCAGTCACCCGCTTGACGTTGAGCCACCAGAGGCGAGGAGGGGGACGCCATATTATCAGCCCGCCGCCCTCCACGGCGATCAGGAGGGGTAGGGGGAGTATGGGACTGCATGCACCAATCGAGCCTGCGGACAAGACCGGCTCCACCATCCTGGACCGTGGCAAGCCGCCATCGGAATGGGTCAAAATTCTTGCAGGACGAGGGCTCGATATATCCGAGCGCACCTTGCGGGAGAAGGCCCACAAACTCGATGCATATCACAAGCTGGGCAGGCTGATGCTTATCACCCCTGCACAGATGGACATAATTCTCGGAGAAAAACGATGCCGCTCGAACCCTACAGAAGGGGCGCGACATGGTGGGCGAAGGGCCGGGTTGAATATCTCGGCAGGCCGATCACGGAATACTACCGATGCAGCACTGGAGCAGTTGAAGCAGCAGGCGCTTGGGCGTGGTGCCGCGACGAAGAAGAGCGCCGCATAAATGAGCATCTACTCGGTGCCAACAAGATGCTCACCTTCGCGGAGTCTGTCATGCTCTATCCGGCGAATGCAAAGACCTCTGGCTATCTGATCCCGATCGTCACGGAATGGGGAAGCAAACTGCTGTCATCGATCGCCCCTAAAGATGTTCGCGATCTGGCGGTGAAGCTCTATCCAAATGCCTCAACCGACACATGGACGCGCCAGGTCATCACGCCCGTGCGCGCCGTCATCAACAATTTCCGCGACAGCGACAAGGGCGAGGCCTTCCGGGTCAAGGGCTTCTCTAAACAGGATCGGGTGAAGCAAGACAAACGGCGCGGGAAGCGCAGCCGGGTCAAGCGCGAGCCGGGAAGCTGGGAATGGCTGCTGCAATTTCGCCAGCACGCCCCACAGCGTCACGCAGCCTTGGCGCTCACCATGTTTGTGACTGGCGCTCGCATCAGCCAATCCGTGGCGATGCACCCTGAACGGCACTTCAAGCCGGATGAGGGCAAGCTCTGCATCCCCGGCGCGAAAGGCCACGAAGATCGATGGCTGGATATTCCGCCCGAGCTGGTCGAAGAACTGAAGGCGCTCACGAAATTCTATCCGCGTGGCGTCAAGCGCGTGGACGACAACCGCCGCCTATTCGGCTTTGCTGATCGGTCCAGCCCGCGCAAGGGATGGAACAAGGCGTGCGAGGAAGCTGGCATCCCGTACATTCCATTCCACGCTGCTGGCCGCCACGGCTTCGGACAGGAGATGAACGTCCGCCAGGCGATCGATGAGAAGGCAGCGGGCGAGTGGGGCGGGTGGGCAGACACTGCCTTGATGAAGCGCACCTACACCCATGCTGAAGAGGTCACGGGGAAGGTGCATGACGCCTTCTATCGAGGCCTGAAGGAGGCGGAAAAGATCACCAAGATCAAACTTTCCGCTGGCGCTGTTTCGTACAAATCGCGTACAAAGGCGAAGAGGAAATGACGAATATGTCTTTTGAATCAACGCGCTGCATTGAACCGATTTCCCCCTTCACACGGGTGGGGTCACAGGTTCAATCCCTGTCGCGCCCACCATGATCTCCTCCGGTCATGGTGAGAAAGATTATGTCCCTACATTGATCTTTTCGTCCGCTCCGCGTTAACTCGCGGTGATACATCCGGCTGTCTTGGCCGAGGCGAAAGGATAAGGATGTCCTCATTGCTGAAGGGCAGCGCAGCCGCTCTGGCACTGCTGGCAAGTGCTGCCATCCCGGTTTGCGCACAACAGCAACTGACGCTGGAGCGCATCTTCGCCAATCCCGATCTATCGGGGCCTCAGCCGCGAGCGCTGAAGCTCTCGCCAGATGGCAAGCTTGTCACGCTGCTCAAGCCCCGCGCGGACGAGAAGGAACGGCTGGACCTTTGGGCCATCGACAGCGCGACCGGAGCGGAGCGCATGTTGGTGGATTCAAGGAAGACCGGCAGCGGCGCCGAACTTTCAGAAGCGGAAAAGATGCAGCGCGAACGGGATCGGTCGGTTGCAGGCAGCACCGGGATCATCAGCTATGACTGGGCTCCCAATGGCAGGAGCATCCTCGTCCCGGTGGATGGCGATCTTTACCTTGCATCGCTCGATGGCCAGGTCTCCCGCCTGACCAACACTCCGAGCAGCGAACTGAATGGCGTGGTCAGTCCCAAGGGTGGCTTTGTCTCCTTCGTGCGCGACGGCAACCTCTTCGTGCAGCCGATCGGTGCGCGGGAGCGGCAGGTGACGCAGGGGGCGAGTGACACGGTCAGTTGGGGCGTGGCCGAGTTCGTGGCGCAGGAGGAAATGGACCGGCGCACCGGCTATTGGTGGTCGCCGGATGACCAGTTGATCGCGGTTGCTCGCGTGGATGAAGGACCGGTCGGTATCGTCACCCGCACGGCGATCGGCGGCGAGGGCACGAAAGTCTATCAGCAGCGCTATCCCGCAGCGGGAACGCCCAACGCGCTGGTTGACCTCTACGTCATGCGGCCGGATGGCGGTGGCCAAGTCAAGGTCGACCTTGGCGATGACAGCGACATCTATCTGGCGCGGGTCGATTGGTCGAAGGACGGGCGGACGCTCTATGTCCAGCGCCAGACCCGTGACCAGAAGCGGCTCGATCTGCTGGCGGTCGATCCCGCGACGGGCAAGTCCAAGATCGTCCTGACCGAAGGAGCGAAAAGCTGGATCAACCTCAGCAATAACTTCAAGCCGCTGAATGACGGCAGCTTCCTGTGGTGGTCGGAGAAGACGGAGCACGGCCATCTCTACCATGTTCGCGGCGGCAAGTGGGTCGCGCTGACCAGCGGTGCATGGGAAGTGCGGGACGTGGTGGCGGTGGATGAACGGCAGGGCACCGTCTATTTCACCGGCAATCGCGAAACGCCTTTGGAGCAGCAGCTTTACGCAGCCTCCCTGTCGGGCAAGGGGCCGTTGCGGCAGTTGACCAGCAATGGCTGGTGGAACGATGCGGTGATGGACAGCGGCGCAACGCATCTGGTGATCTCTCGCAGCAACACGGACCAGCCCAAGCAGGTCTATCTGGCCGATGGCAGCGGCAAGCGGCTTGGGTGGCTGTCGGAAAATGCCATGACCGGGGATCACCCCTACGCCCCTTACCTCGCCAGCCATGCCAAGACGCGCTTTGGCACGATCAAGGCGGCGGACGGATCAACGCTCTATACACGGATCATGACCCCGCCGCTGGAGCCGGGCAAGCAATACCCCGTCTTCATGCTGCATTATGGCGGGCCGGGAGCGGGTAGGGTCGTCACCAATCAGTGGGGATCGCCCGTCTATCAATATCTGGTGGATCGCGGCTGGATCGTCTTTGCAGTCGATAACAGGGGCACGCCGGATCGCGGCAAGGCGTTCGAGGATCAATTATATCGTGCAATGGGCACGGTAGAGGTCGACGACCAGCTAAAGGGCGTCGAGTGGTTGAAATCTCAGCCCTATGTCGATCCGCAGCGGATCGCGACCTATGGTTGGTCCTATGGCGGCTATATGTCGGTCAAGCTGCTGGAAAAGGCGCCAGGCCTGTTCTCTGCCGCTATCGCGGGCGCTCCCGTAACTCGCTGGGAGCTTTACGACACGCATTATACTGAGCGGTATCTGGGCAAGCCACAGGATCGCCCAAGCGCCTATCCGGCGTCCGGCGCCATCGACGATGCCGTCAAGATCAAGGACCCGATGCTGCTGATCCACGGCATGTCCGATGACAATGTCGTGTTCGACAACGCCACCGCCTTGATGGCGCGGATGCAGGCAGAAGCCGTGCCGTTCGAGATGATGGTCTATCCCGGCCAGACGCACCGCGTGGGCGGCCCCGGCATCAGCATCCACCTGTGGCGCACGATCGAGGATTTCCTCCGCCGCAACGGAACCGCGCGCGAGGAGCCGCCGCCGGGTAAATAAAGGCTATCGGCCCGCAAAGCCGCTTCATGCTGGACAATTGCCGGGACAACGCTATGGCGCCCACTCCGCATTTTTGCATGGAGTGGAGTCTTTAGTCATGGGTTACAAGGTCGTCGTCGTTGGTGCCACGGGCAATGTGGGCCGCGAAATGCTGACCATTCTCGCCGAGCGCGAGTTCCCGATTGACGAGATCGCGGCGGTCGCATCGTCCCGGTCGCATGGCACCGAAGTTGATTTCGGTGACACCGGCAAGACTCTTAAAGTCAAGAATATCGAGCATTTCGACTTCACGGGCTGGGACATCGCCCTGTTCGCCGCAGGCTCTGGCCCGACGGCTGAATATGCGCCCAAGGCGGCTGCGGCTGGCTGCGTGGTGATCGACAATTCGTCGCTTTACCGCATGGACCCGGACGTGCCGCTGATCGTGCCCGAGGTGAACCCGGACGCGATCGATGGCTACAAGAAGAAGAACATCATCGCGAACCCGAACTGCTCGACCGCGCAGATGGTTGTTGCGCTCAAGCCCCTGCATGACGCAGCGAAGATCAAGCGCGTCGTCGTCGCCACCTACCAGTCGGTATCCGGCGCGGGCAAAGAGGGCATGGACGAGCTGTTCGAACAGTCGCGCAACATCTTCGTGGGCGATCCGGCCGAGGCGAAGAAGTTCACCAAGCAGATCGCCTTCAACGTGATCCCGCACATCGACGTCTT
>CAMPIM010000005.1 GCA_946886365.1 uncultured Novosphingobium sp. | reverse complement strand
CGCCACAGCAGCGCCCCCCCGCGGGGGGGGGGGGGGGGGGGGGGGGCGGGGGGGGGGGGGGCCGCCGCGGGGGCCGCCGCCACCGCCCCACCGCCACCCCCCCCCCCCCCCCCGCGGGGGGGTGGGGGGGGGGGTGGGTCGCGAGCGCAGCGAGCGCTGCTCCGTGACGTGAGGGCGGACGCTCCCTTCGGTCGCGACCCACCCCTTCCCCCTCCCTTGAAAGGGAGGGGCTTAATTTTAAAGCGAGGCCACGAACTTCTTGTAGGCGGCTTCGTTCATCAGGCCTTCCAGTTCGCTGGCGTCGGCGATGCGCAGCTTGAAGAACCAGCCATCCTCTTCGGCATCGCTATTCACAAGGGCGGGCTCTTCCTCCAGCGCGCCATTTGCTTCGACGACCTCGCCGGAAATCGGCGCATAGACGTCCGAAGCCGCCTTGACGGATTCCACGACAGCGGCATCGTCGCCCTTTTCGAAAGTTGCGCCTTCGGCAGGCAGTTCGACGAACACGATGTCGCCCAACTGCTCCTGCGCATAATCGGTGATGCCGACAGTGGCGATCTCGCCCTCTACGTCGATCCATTCATGTTCGTCGGTGAAATAACGGCTCATTTTACTGCTCCCCTCGGAGTGATTTAGTTGAAAATCACGACCAACAAAAAACCAGGAAATTCAGGCCTTGCGGCGGTAACGATGCGGCACGAACGGCATGGGCGCGACGGTGGCGGCGATGCGCTTGCCGCGCACTTCGATTTCCAGCGCGGTGTCGATGGCGCTGTGCGGCAAGCTGACCCAGCCCATGGCGATGGGAGCGCCCACGGTTGGCGCAAAGCCGCCCGATGTCACCTCTCCCACCTTGATACCATCGGCGAAGATGGGCGCCCCTTCGCGGGCGGGCAGGCGGCCTTCGATCTTCAGGCCCACGCGCTTGGCCCCCGGCCCGTCGGCCAGTTCCTTCATGACTCGCGCATGACCGATGAAGCCGCCCTCCTCACGACGGCGCTTCTGAATGGCAAAGCCAAGATCCGCGCCGATGGTGCTGACAGCGGGCGTCAGGTCGTGGCCGTAAAGAGGAAGCCCCGCTTCAAGCCGAAGCGAATCGCGCGCGCCCAGCCCGATCGGCTTTACCTGGGGCAAGGCGCATAGCGCATCGGCCAGCAGCGCAACGTCGGCGGCGGATATGCTGATTTCGAACCCGTCTTCGCCGGTATAACCGGAACGGCTGACCCACAGCGGAACGCCCCGCCAGGTGAAAAGGCCCGACTGCATGAAAATGAGGTCGGCGGTGTCAGGGATCAGACTGGCCAGCGCCTCGCCCGCTTCAGGACCCTGCAGGGCGAGCAGCGCCTGCTCGTCCATATGGTTCATGACGACCTCATCAGGCAGATGTTCGATCATCCAGCCCATATCGTCATATTTGGTCGCGCCATTGACGACCATATAGATGTCCGCGCCGTCAAACGCCCCCGCACCAAGGCGCGAGACCATGAGGTCGTCGAGGATGCCGCCCTCTTGATCAAGCAGCATCGAGTAACGCTGGCGAAAGGGCTTCAGCCCCTTGATGTCGCTCGGCAGCAAATGCTCCAGCGCCTCGTCAACGCCTTCACCGGAAAAGGTGAGCTGACCCATATGGCTGACATCGAACAGCCCGGCATGCTCGCGGGTCCAGGCATGTTCGGCCATGATGCCTTCATATTGGATGGGCATGTGGTAGCCCGCAAAGCCGACCATGCGCGCGCCCTTGGCACGATGCCAGGCGTCGAGCGGCAAGTCCTGCAGCGGCAATTCTTCTTCGATATGGGCGATGTCGTCATTGCCGGACATGAGAGCGGCCTTTCGTGGCAAGGGTCATGGCGACAGACTAATGATCCGGAGTCGGAATCCGGGCGTCTGCCACCCCCTCTGTCACGGAACCTGAGAGCTTTGACCACCGGTCCAGCGACCGGATGGCTTACCCCTTCGGTGGGACGGAATGACCCGTCCGCTTTCCAGAGTGCCTGCCCATGATGCGGTCCTTTGGCCTGAGAGATTCCGGGGCGGTTGCTCCTTCGGCGACGGGGTGGCCTGAAAGGCTTCCCATGCTCTCCCGCATCATGTCCGGACCCGAATCTATCGGGCACCGGTGACCCTCTCGCATTGCGGGAAATGGGAGGCGCCGTCAATTGCTCAATCGGCTGCCCGTTCTTCCCTCACCAACCGATCGGCAAGGTTGCGCGTCATCTTGCGCAGTTCATCCAGCCGGGCATCCGCCGCAGGATCACCCAGAATCAGCTGGCCAAGACTGTCTTCGCCCTCGAACAGGCGCAGGAAATGCTCGATCCCCGTGAAGTTGGAATCAGCCACGAGATGGGCGCACAACTCCACCCGGCCCGACCATTTGCGATCGCCCCGGCTGCGCAGGAATGCGGCAAGGTCTTCCAACCCGGCGGCGAGCGCGGCGATTTGTGGGTGAAGGGCCATGCTGGGCGAAGGCTAGGACGCGTTCAGGGCCAGCGCAACCGTCGCTTCAGGCGAGAGCCATCTCTCCGAAGATTTCCGCATGGCGCTTTTCCGCATAGCGATCGGTCATGCCCGCGATGAAGTCGCCGATATGCCTGCTGCGACCCGGCTCATTCAGCAGGCGATCGTCCTGCCATTCGGATGGCATGAGTTCCGGTTGCTGCTGATAGGCCCGGAACAGGTCGCGCACGATGATCCGCGCACGGTTCGCGGCGGCGAGTTGCGATGGATGGTGATAGAGCGACGCGTACATGAAGCGCTTCAGGTCCCGTTCCTGCGCCGCGAGTTCAGGCGAGAAGCAGACCAGAGGGCGTCCGGCCGCTCGCACATCCTCGACCGTTTCGACGCGGGCCTCGGCGATGTTCCGCCGGGTGGAAGCGATGAGATCGTTCGCCATAAGGCCGATCTGTTCCCGCACCAGTTCGCGAAGCAGGCGATCCTGCGGGATGTCCGGATAGCGGGCGCGCACCCGGTCCCAGCAATGTTTGACGACGGGCACGGCAAGCAGCTGATCCAGCGTCAGCAGGCCAGCGCGCAGGCCATCATCAATGTCGTGATTGTCATAAGCGATATCGTCGGCGATGGCCGCCAGCTGCGCCTCCAGAGAGGCATGAGAGGATAGCTCCAGCGGAAAGAGCGCATCGACTTCACGCATCGCCCAGCCGGGATGATCGACGGGGCCATTATGCTTGGCAAGGCCCTCCAGCATCTCCCAACTGAGATTAAGCCCCTGGAAACAGGGATAAGGCGATTCGAGCAGCATGAGCGTGCGCAGGGTGTGCGCGTTGTGATCGAAGCCGCCATGATCATCCAGCGCCGCTTCCAGCGCGTCTTCGCCCGCATGGCCGAAGGGCGGATGACCGATATCATGGGCAAGGCACAGCGCCTCGGTCAGATCTTCATTCAGGCCCAGGGTGCGTGCCGTGGTGCGGCCGATCTGCGCCACCTCCAGACTGTGGGTCAGGCGGACGCGGAAATGATCGCCATCGGGGGACACGAACACCTGCGTCTTGTGTCGCAACCTGCGGAAGGCGATGGAATGGATGATGCGATCGCGGTCGCGCTGAAAGATGTCGCGGGGACCACGCGTCTCGCCTCCCGCTTCAGGATGCAGGCGGCCACGGCTTCGGGCCGGGTGCGAGGCGTAGGGGGCGAGCGTCGTCATCTGGACGCCCCTACTTGCCTCCCAGCCGTTCGACCACCTCGCCCGCGTCGCTTTGCCAGGCGAAGGCATCGGCACCGGCGGACTTCAGCTTCGCTTCCACCGTCTTGGCGCGCGTGAAGCTGGCGAAGGGACCGATCAGCAGGCGGTTGGTACGGCCCCAGCTGGCGACCCAGCCGTCCTGCGGCGCAACAGCGTCATATTTCCGGCGAAGAGCCTTGAGCGTGAAGCCCAGTGCGTTGCGATTGGCACCCGTGCCGATCTGCACCCAGTTGCGCGATGGATTGGCGGCGAGCCGCGCCTTTTCCTCGGCGGCTTTCTTAGCCTTGGCGTCAGCTTCGGCTTTCGCTTTGGCCTTGGCTGCTGCGTCGGCCTTTTCCTTTGCCGTGACGGCTGCCTTCTTCGCCTTGTCGGCGGCTGCCTGCCGTTCCGCGCGGCGGGCGGCCTGAAGCGCTTCGATCTCGGACAGGTCGACAGCGGCTACGCTCGGCTGGCGTTCGGATTCGGGGACGTCGATGGCGTGTATGATGTCGGCCAATGTCCGGGTCGCTTGCGGATCGGGCTGCTGGCGCTGGATGGGAGCGGCAGCGGGCTGCTGCGACGCTGGAACAGCTGCTGGTGCTGGGGCGCTGGGCTGGCCGTGAGACGCGGGTAGCGAAGCGGCCGGGCCCGGGGCGGGATCCTGAATTGAAGCGGGCGGCCCCTGTACCTGTGCAGGGCGCGTTTCAGTCGACGTCTGCGCGAACGTAGAGGGCGCGGGGCTGGCGAGAACTGGACGAGCGGGCGGCGTTGGCGTGGGCGCTGGCGAAGGTCGGCTTGGCTGTGGCAGTTGCGCGCGCGCCGCCGGAATGGCGGGCTGCGCGGGGGCCGGAGATGCCGCCTGAACTGGAGCCGAGGCCACCGTCGGCGCTGAAGGCCTGGGCGTCGCAGCCGCCAGCGACGTCCCCACATTGGTCGGGAAGTGACCGAAATGCACCGCCGCCGCTTTCTGCGCCGGGGTGAGATAGGGCATTTTCTCCATATAGGGCGCCAAGGCTGCGGCAAGTTGCGCGGGCAAGGTTTGGCTGGCGATCTTTCGCGCCTCGGCCTGCTTGTTGTTCATCGCCAGAATGAACGCGCGGTATCGCCAAGCGGCGCGATCACTCTTGTACAGGAGGGGCTGGAGCGCCTTTTCGGCCGCATCGACCTGACCCGAAATCCCCAGCGACGCGGCATAGCGATAGGTTAGTTCGGCATCATCCGGCGCGCGCTTGAGGGCCGCTTGATAATCCCGCTGCGCACCGGCCTGATCTCCGGTCATGTCCCGCGCAAGGCCACGGTCCGCCAACAGCGTTGCCTCGCCGTAGCCGAGACGGGTAGCCTGATCGAACAAGCGCAAGGCCTCGGCAGGATTTTGCGCCTTGAGCGCGACCCGGCCAAGCCCGGCCTTCACTCGCCCATTATTCGGCTGGATCGCATCGGCACGCGAGAAGAAGCCAGCCGCCGCCCGCATGTCATCCATCTCGATCGCAGCCTCACCCGCTCCGACCAGCGCCTCGACGTCGCGCGGATTGGATGCGAGGCGAGACAGATTCCGGCTGAGATTTTCAGCGCCTGACGGCCTGATCGACTGAATCTGAGCGGGCTGTGCCTGGGCGGTTCCCGTAAGGAGCAGGCCGCCAAGGATCCATAAAGCTGAGCGTTTCACACTAGCCCTTTACCGGATCGATGCGTGGATGGGAAATTTACCGAAAGATAAAGCGCGCCCGACCGCCCGATGCAGCCGATGGCGCGCTTCAAAACATAAGACAGCCTGTGGATCGCCGTCTTATTGATTGCTTTGACGGTTGAGGAACCGCGGAATGTCGGGCGTCGATCCGGCATCGTCGCTCAGTCCGGCATTCTTGTCGGACCCTCGCGTGAGACCAGCCATACGTTCGAAGAGGGTTCCGCCAGAAGCGGCGCGCGGCGCAGCCTGAGGCGCGGGAGCGGGAGCCGGTGCATGCTGTGCTTCAACTTCCTCTGCGCCGAGCAGCAGTTCATCCTGCGTCGGGTCCTCATCCGAAAACACGGCAGCAGGACGCGCCGAGGCAGCCGCCGGGGTGGGCCGGGGCGCTACTGCGGCCCGTTCCTCGACCGGGGGCGTAATCGGCGCGGGCTCGGGCGCGGCAGGCACATCGAGTTCGAGCGTTTCGGGTTCGGCTTCGGGGGCTGAAGCCGGAGCAGGCTGCGGAGCCGGACGCGATGCTGCGGCAGGAACGGCGACAGCCGGGCGGCTGGCGAAGCTGAACGGCTGGGTCAGCGGCGCGGCGCCGCCAGTCGCTTCGCTGTCGATGCCGGTGGCGACCACCGAAACGCGGATCTTGCCGTTGAGGCCGTCATTGAAGGCCGAACCCCAGATGATGTTCGCATCCGGATCAACCAGTTCGCGAATGTGGTTGGCGGCTTCGTCGACTTCCATCAGGCGCATGTCGTCGCCACCCACGATGGAAACAATGACGCCCTTCGCGCCGCGCATCGACACGCCGTCGAGTAGCGGGTTGGCGATCGCCTTTTCCGCCGCCTGAAGTGCACGGCCGTCGCCTTCGGCTTCGCCAGTACCCATCATCGCCTTGCCCATCTCGCCCATCACCGAACGGACGTCGGCAAAGTCGAGGTTGATGAGGCCCGGCATGACCATGAGGTCGGTGATGCCACGAACGCCCTGCTGCAACACCTCGTCAGCCATCTGGAAGGCTTCCTTGAAGGTGGTGTTCGGGTTCGCGATCAAGAACAGGTTCTGGTTCGGGATGACGATGAGGGTATCGACATGCTTTTGCAGTTCCTCGATGCCGCTCTCAGCCGACTTCATGCGGCGATTGCCCTCGAAGGTGAAGGGCTTGGTCACCACGCCGACGGTCAGGATGCCCTTGTCGCGCGCCGCCTTGGCGATGACGGGCGCAGCGCCGGTTCCGGTGCCGCCGCCCATGCCAGCGGCGATAAAGCACATATGCGCGCCGTTCAGCGCCTCTTCGACCGAGACAATGGTTTCCTCAGCCGCCGCTTTGCCGATTTCCGGACGCGAACCTGCGCCCAGACCCTCGGTGATCTGCGGGCCAAGCTGAATGCGGCGCTCGGCGGGCGAGGCGTTCAGCGCCTGCGCGTCGGTGTTGGCGACGATGAAATCCACGCCCTCAACCGACGCGGCGATCATGTTCGCGATGGCGTTGCCGCCCGCGCCGCCTACGCCGATCACCGCGATGCGAGGCTTCAACTCGTCCACATGCGGTGGGCTGATCTCAATGCTCATAAATTCTAGCTCCCTCCAGCTTCGGCGACATGAGCGAAACTGTCATCGAAAGTTAATGCAACAGAAAACAGCGTATTTCACTAGCAAAGTTCGTCTGGCTTTAGATTTATTCAATAGTTTGTCTTCATCGCCCGCACCATCCGCTGCCACCATTGCGGCGCATTGATACGATGAACGGTCTGGGGCGCAGGCGCTATCGTTCTAAGATCAACCGGGTTCGATGCGCCGTAAAGCGCCAGACCGGCCAGCGTCGCGAAGGCAGGCCCGCTATGCGCCTCCGGCAGCGCGGCCAATCCACGCGGCCTGCCAATGCGGACGGCCCGGCCCAGCGCACCCTGCGCATAGTCGGCAATGCCCTTCATTTCCGCGCCACCCCCGGTCAGCACGACCTGACGCCCCGTCGGCGTATTGAAGCCCATGCCCGCGAGCGCCGCGTTGATTTCCGTCATCAACTGGTTCAGCCGTTCGCAGATGACGGCGACCAGCGCGGCGCGGGTGATCTTGCCCCCGTCCGCGTTCGGGCCAGCGCTCTGCCCCGGCACGGCGACATCACCGTGGGGCGCCGCGATCTCAATCATCTCGCGGAAGTCCCGGCGGTTCTGCATGGCCGAACCGTAGAAACATTTGATCCGCTCGGCCTGGCTGCGGCGGATGCCAAAGGCTGAGGCGATGTCGTCGGTAATGTCTGAGGCGCCGATCGGGATGCTGTGCAAGCCAACCAGCATGCCTCCTGCGTAAAGGGAGACATTGGTCACGCCCGCGCCCAGTTCCACCAGCGCGACTCCCAGGTCTCTTTCCTCCTCGGAAAGGCAGGCAAGGCCGGTCGCGATCGGCGAAGCGACAATCGAATTGACGTTGAGATAGGCCCCACGCACGCACAGGTCGAGATTGGCGAGCGGCGCGCCGTCCGCCAGCACGACATGGATATCGACACCCAACAGGTCGGCATGCATGCCGAGCGGCTTCTTGACCGGCACCTTCCCATTGATGGTGAAGCAGGTGGGCTGGGCATGAAGGACGACCCGCCCATCGGGATCGATGCCCTGCTGGCCTGTCGCAAGCAGATCGTCGATGTCGGGCTGCTCGACGCGATAACCGCCCATGTCGCGCTCGACCGTCACAACGTCGCTAACGAGGCTCCCGCCAGAGAAGCTGACCCACACATCCTCGATATTGGTGCCAGCGACGCGCTCCGCCTGCTCGACCGTTTCACGCACTGCCAGTTCGGTGCGCTCCATGTCGGCGATGAAGCCCCGGCGGACGCCACGGCTTTCCCGTTGGCCCGTGCCCAATATCGCGAGTTCACCCGTTTCGGTCCGGCCAGCAATAAGCGCGGAAACCTTCCACGATCCGATGTCGATCGCGGTGACGAGTTTATCGACCTTGGGCTGGGCCATGCGCGTCAGCCTTCCTCGCCCTGAGGCGCGGCGGGAGCATTGACTTCGGCTTTATCGCTCACCTGGTTCTGCGGCAGACGCAGGATGAAGCGATCCGGGTCGCGCATGTCGAACTTCACGATGCCTCGACCCAGCAGGCGGTTGACGCCGTCCATGCGCGCGAAATTGACGAGCGCGGTCGCAGAGGCCCTGTCTCCTTCCGGCAGCGAAAGGGTTTCGCCGGACTGAAAACGCAAATCCCAGCGGCGGTTCCCGACCCAGGTCGCACCGGCCAGCATGGGCTTGAGCGCAGGCGCATTTTCCATAAGCTTGTTGAGGCCCGCAGTCTGGCGATTGGCATCGGGGCCGACGACCAGCGGCAAGTCGGGCATCGCATCCGTAGACACCGACTGAAGCACGACGCCCTGGACGTCGATCAGGTGCAACTGCCCATCATGCTGCCACACAGCGACCGGATCGCGCTCCACGATATCGACCACCAGCGTGTCCGGCAGGCGCCGCGAAATGCGCGCGTCCTTGACCCAGCCGAGCTTCAGCATTTCGTCACGGACCTTGGGCAGGTCGAGCGACAGCATGGAGCGGTCCACCTGGCCGAGCGCGATATTATAGACTGGCAGTTCGTCCATTCGTTCGACGCCGCGCACTTCGACCTTCTGAACCTCGAAACCGGCATTGGCCGCAACCTCCGCCGCCTTCTGTCCGGCCATCGCTGGCACGCCTAGCAGCATGGCGATTCCACCGACGGCGGCGACGACGATGCCCACGATGGTCCAGCTCGCCATGCGTTGCAGCGTGTCTTCGCTGACTGGAAGTGCATGAAGCATGCGACCAAACCAGGAACGGCGTTTGCCCGGCTTGCCCCGGCCCGATCCATTACGGCCGCGAGGTCCACCCGCACCCGTCAGACGCGCCGTGCCTCCCCGCCGGATGCGTGCTTCAGCCATGCCCTGCCCCCTTAGCGCCCTGTTTCTGCATCAGCGCATCCTCGACAATACGCTCGACCAGCTCGGCATAGTCAATGCCCAGTTTCGCCGCCTGCTCCGGCACGAGGCTGAGCGGCGTCATGCCGGGCTGGGTGTTCACCTCCAGAAGGTAGAGCCCCTCTACCCCTTGCGTATCGTCCCAGCGGAAATCGGATCGCGAAGCGCCCTTGCAGCCCAGCAGTTGATGCGCGCGCAGGGCGATGGCCTTGCACGCTTCGCCGATGTCATTCGGAATTTCGGCCGGGCATACATGCTCGGTCATGCCGTCGGTATATTTGGCGTCGAAATCATAAAAGCCGCTCTTTGGACGGAGTTCCGTCACGAGCAGCGCTTCATCGCCCAGAACGGCGGTGGTTAGTTCCCGGCCCCGGATATAGGGTTCCGCAAGGAGCTGGTCGAAATGCTGCCAGGGGCCTTCCACATCGCGGCCGATGGGCGAACCGTAATTGCCGTCCTGCGTCACGATGGCAACACCGACGGAACTGCCTTCGTTGACCGGCTTCACCACATAGGGGCGCGGCAGGGGATCGGCTTCGAACAGGCTGGCACTGTCAACGATGTGACCGCCGGGCATGGGGATGCCTTGGGGGACCAGTGCCTGCTTGGTCAGTTGCTTGTCGATCGCGATGACCGAGGTGGCGAGACCCGAATGAGTATAGGTGAGACCCATCAGGTCCATCATGCCCTGTACCGTGCCATCCTCGCCCGGAACGCCATGAAGCGCGTTGAACACCACGTCCGCCTTGGTTTCGGCGAGACGGGCGGCGACATTGTGGTCCATGTCGATCCGCGTGACCTGATGCCCGCGCGATTCCAGCGCCTTTGCAACACCCTCGCCGCTCATCAGCGACACTGGGCGCTCGGCGGACCAGCCTCCCATGAGGACGGCGATATGCCAGGGGCCACGGGTCATCTGTAGAACTCCAGAACAGAAATATTCGTCATCTCAGCGAAAGCTGGGATCTTCATGCCGTCGAAAGCGGAGAATGAGGAACGAGATCCCAGCTTTCGCTGGGATGACGGGAAGGCGGAGAGGATCACTTCTCCACTCCCACCCGCTGAATTTCCCATTCAAGCTCGACGCCACTCTTTGCCTTCACCCGGCGGCGAACTTCCTCTCCCAGCGCCTCGATGTCCGCGCTGGTGGCGTCGCCAAGGTTGAGGAGGAAGTTGGTATGCTTATCCGAAACCTGAGCGCCACCCAATTGCAGTCCCCGGCAGCCCGCCTCATCGACCAGAGCCCAGGCCTTGTGACCGTCCGGATTCTTGAAGGTCGATCCGCCGGTCTTGCTGCGGAGCGGCTGGCTTTCCTCGCGCGCTGCGGCGATGCGGTCCATTTCGGCCTGAATAGCGGCAGGATCACCGGGACCACCCCGGAACAGGGCGCTGACCACCACCGCCCCTTCGGGCAGGCTACTGTGCCGATAGGTATAGCCCAAGGCGTCGAGCGGCAGCGTCACCCGCTCGCCGGAGCGCAGCACTACGTCGCACTCGACCAGAATGTCGCAAGTCTCGCGCCCATAGGCGCCGCCATTCATTCGCACGAAACCGCCCACCGTGCCGGGGATCGAGCGCAGGAACTCAAGCCCTGCAATGCCCGCATCCCGCGCGGTCGAGGATACGAGGATGCCGGACGCCCCTCCCCCACAGCGGAGCGAGGTGGCGTCGATCTGCTCAACCTTCGCGAAGGGTTTGCCCAGACGCACGACGACGCCCGGAACGCCTCCGTCACGCACGATCAGGTTGGAGCCAAGGCCAAGCGCCATCACCGGGACGGCTGGATCAAGATGGGCGAGAAAGTCCGCCAAATCCTCAGCATCCTTGGGCTCGAACAGCCACTGTGCGACGCCGCCCGCCTTGAACCAGACGAGCGGAGCCAGCGGGGCGTCAGCCTTCAGCGACCCGCGAACCGGAGGAAGGGGCGCCACTGTCGTGGTCAACCCAATGCTCCCAGAAGGACGGTTTGAACTCGCATCAGGCGGCTTCTTTCGCCGCGACGGCCGGTGCCAGACCTGCGGCCCATTTGGTGATGTCACCCGCGCCAAGGCAGATGATCATGTCGTCAGCCTGAAGATCGTCAGCGATTACGCGGGCCAGATCGTCCGCTCCCTCGACCGTCGCAGCGTGGCGATGCCCCCGACGCTTCAGACCCGCGACCAACTCAGCGCTATCCACGCCTTCGATCGGCTGCTCCCCCGCCGGATAGACCGGGGCCGCATAGACGATGTCGGCGTCGTTGAACGCCTGCTGAAATTCATCCATCAGGTCGCGAAGGCGGGTATAGCGGTGCGGCTGTACCACCGCGATAACGCGGCCCTTGGCACCCTCGCGCGCGGCCGCCAGCACGGCCTTGATCTCGACCGGGTGGTGGCCATAATCGTCGATGACGGTCGCGACGCCCTGCCCCGCCGGGATTTCACCGACCTTGGTGAAACGACGCTTCACCCCGCCAAACTTCGCAAAGCCCGTCTGGATCGTCGCATCATCAATGCCCATTTGCAGCGCCACGCCGATCGCCGCCATGGCGTTCAGCACGTTGTGGCGGCCGGGCATCGGCATTTCGATCCCTTCGATCCGGCGGAGCGAACCGTCGCGCTCGCGGATTTGCACATCGAAGCGGTTGCCGCCGGGGATCGGCTGCACATTCTCGCCGCGAATATCGGCCTGCGCCGAGAAACCATAGGTGACGATGCGACGGTCCTGCACGCGCGGCAGGATCGCTTGCACCTCTGGATGATCGAGGCAGAGCATCGCGGCACCATAGAAGGGCACATTTTCGACGAACTCGACGAAGGCGTCCTTCACCTTGTCGAAGCTGCCATAATGGTCGAGATGCTCGGGATCGATGTTGGTGACGACTGCCAGCGTGCCGTCGAGGCGCAGGAAGCTGCCGTCGCTTTCGTCGGCCTCGACAACCATCCAGTCGCTCTTGCCGAGGCGAGCGTTGGAGCCATAGCTGTTGATGATGCCCCCGTTGATGACGGTCGGGTCCACCCCGCCAGCGTCGAGCAGTGCCGCGACCATTGAGGTGGTCGTGGTCTTGCCATGCGTGCCCGCGACCGCGACGGTGGATTTGAGCCGCATCAGCTCCGCCAGCATTTCTGCACGGCGAATGACGGGGACACGCTTTTCCAGCGCCAGATCAACTTCGGGATTGCCCTTCTTGATCGCGGTCGAAGTCACGACCACGGCGGCATCGCCCAGATTTTCAGCCTTGTGGCCGATCATCACGTCGATGCCCTTCTTGCGCAAACCTTCGACGACATAGCCCTCGGCCACGTCGGACCCTTGAACCTTGTAACCCAGATTGTGCATCACCTCGGCGATACCGGACATGCCGATGCCGCCAATGCCGATGAAATGGATCGTGCCGATGTCGGTGCCGACACCCTTCATGCCTTAATCTCCGGGAAAACTCCGTCATTCCCGCGCGAGCCGGGATGACAAAGGGGGTTCATATTCATGCAGGGACGCCCTGCAAATTCAGGCTGGTCGGGATCGGCCCGACCTTCAAAGGATCGTTCATGATCGGCGCGGGGCCGATGCTTTCCAGCAGGTCGGCCATGTCACGCGCCGCATGGGGACGGCCGCAGGCACGAGCGCGCTTGGCTGCGTTCTGAAGCGCGCCGGGCTCCATCGCCATCTTTTGCATCTGCTTGGCGAGCTCCACGGCGGTGAAGCGCGACTGCGGGATAGTCCGCGCACCGCCCGCCTCGGTCATCTCGCGCGCGTTGACCGTCTGATGATCATCCATCGCGCTCGGCAGCGGGACAAGGATCGCCGGGCGCCCCGCGCAGGTAAGTTCCGCCAGCGTCGATGCTCCCGCGCGAGCGATCACCAGATGCGACCAGCTGAGCTTTTCCGGCACATCGTTGAAATAGGTCGCCAGGTCAGCGGGAATTTCCAGGTCGGCGTAGAAGCGGCGGACCCGCTCGATATCCTCGGCCCGGCATTGCTGCGTCACCTGCAATCGGCGGCGCAGGCTGAGCGGCAACATGCCAAGGCCGTCCGGGACGACCGACGAAAGGATGCTGGCGCCCTGACTGCCGCCGATCACGAGCACGCGGAATACGCTCTCGTCCGTCAGCGCAGGGAATTCTTCCTCCCGTAGCGCCTTCACTTCCTCGCGGACCGGATTGCCGACCAAGTGGACCTTGCCCGCATATTTGTCGCGCAGGCGCTCCACCTTCGGGTAAGCCGTAGCGATCGCATCGACGCGGCGGGCGAGGAAGCGGTTGACCCGGCCTAGCACGGCATTCTGTTCGTGGATGGCGGTCGGGATGCCATCCGCCAGCGCGCCCAACAGCGCAGGCATGGCGGGATAGCCGCCAAACCCGACGACAGCGGTGGGGCGGAAGGTTTCGTTGAGGCGGCGGGCCATAGCGCGGCCTGCAAGGATGGCCTTAAGCGCGCCCAGCCAGCTTTTCGGGTTCTTCGTCATGCGGCCAGCAGGCAGGACATGGACCTGCGCGCGATCGAAGATGCCCGGGATCTTGGCGCCGCGCTCATCCGTGACCAAAGCGACATGGTGGCCGCGCGCCATCAACTCCTCGGCCACAGCATGCGCCGGAATCATGTGACCGCCCGTCCCACCCGCGGCGAGGACGAAGTGACGGGAAATGCTCATCGACCACTCCATTTGACGACGGTATGCCGCCCCATGAAGGGATTGCGCCGTGTGAACGCAAGCAGCAGGCCGACCCCGATACAAAGGGCCAGCATAGAGGAGCCGCCATAGCTGATAAAGGGCAGCGTCATGCCCTTCGAAGGAAATATCTGGGCATTGACGCCCATGTTGATGATCGCCTGCAACCCGAACTGCGTTGTAAGTCCCGCTGCGGCCAGGATCGTGAAATTATCATCCTCGTCCAGCATGCGCAGCAGCACGCGGACAACGATCGCCAGGTAAACGCAGGCGATGCCGATGCAGGCGAGCAGTCCGAACTCTTCACCGATCACGGAAAAGATATAGTCGGTGTGCGCTTCGGGCAGGCGGAATTTCTCCTGGCCGCCCCCCGGCCCCACCCCTGTAAAACCGCCATGGGTGATCGTGCGAAACGCCAGCTCGGTCTGGTCCGGCCCCGTATCCTGCGCGACGCCGATGCCAAGGAAGTCATTGATGCGCTGACGGCCATTTTCGTAGAACATGTACATGGCGATCAGGCCAGCCAGCGCCACGCCAACCATCATGCCGATGAACCGCATCGACACACCGGACAGCAGCAACAGGCATCCCCAGCAGGCAAGGAAAATGACCGTCTGACCGAAGTCCGGCTGCTTCATCAGGATCGCCGCGATCAACAGCGTCAACACGCCGGTCAGCGGAATGACCGGCAGCGACATGTCCTTGCCCCGCAGCGAAAGCAGCCAGGCCATGGAGACGACATAGACGGGCTTCAGGAATTCCGAGGGCTGGAAACGGAATCCGGGCAGGTCGATCCAGCGCCGCGCGCCGTTAACGGTCGATCCGAGGACCGGCACGCACAGCAGCATCACGATGAAGAAGGCCGTCATGAACATGGCCAACCGCCGGGCCTGCTGACGGGGCAACATCGATATGACCAGCATGATCGGCAGGCCGATGAAGACCCACATAAGCTGGCGATAGAAATAGATGAGCGGCGTGACGGATACGCTGCTGGTCGAGCGGTCGATCGCTGCAACGGGCGAAGCGGCCGCGACGGCAACCAGACCGATCGCCATCAACGCGACGATCAGCGAGAGGAGAACGCGATCGATCTCCCAGAACCAGATGGCCAGGGCCGTGCGCTCGCGCGGAACGGTGCGGTTCTTGAACCCCTTCACCAGTTCGCCTGCCCTGAACATTGTAATCGCCCCTTCTGCGCCCCTGCGCCGCCCTTAGCCGTCCAGGCCCCCTTCTTCCAGCGCCGCGACGGCCGCGACGAAGGCATCGCCTCGCGCCTCGAAATCCCGGAATTGGTCGAAACTGGCACAGGCTGGCGAAAGCAGCACGACATCGCCCGGCTGTGCTACACGCGCCGCGCGGCGAACGGCGGCCGATAGCATCTCGCTATCATCCACCGCCATATGATCTTTGAGCAGATCGGCGAACATATGACCCGCTTCGCCGATCGTGTAAGCGGCAGCGACATTGCCGAACCATGGCGCGCATTCGTCCAGATTGTCTGTCTTTGCCAGACCTCCGACAATCCAGTGCAGCCGCGGGCGGCCATCGAGGGGCGGATAGGCTGCGAGCGCGGGCGCCGTCGAGGCGGGGTTGGTCGCCTTGCTGTCGTTGACGTAGAGTACGCCGTTCAGTTCCTTCACGCGCTGCATCCGGTGGGGCAGGCTGGCATAGCTTTGCAGCGCGGCCTCGATCGTCGCTTCATCGATGCCCAGCGCGCGCCCGACGGCGAGGGCTATCGCCGCGTTCTGCGCGTTGTGCGGCCCCTGAAGCGACGGCCAGTTCGCCTGGGCGGCGGGATCGATGTCCCCAGCCTTCACCTCTACCCGCCGAGCGCCCGGCTGAGCCGCGATGGATCGGCTCGGTTCATCCTCCGTCGCGATCACCGCGACATGGTCGGGCGACTGCATGCCGAACAACCGCGCCTTGGACGCGACATAGCCTTCAAAGCCATTATAGCGATCGAGATGATCCGGCGTGATATTGAGCAGCACCGCGACATCGCAGTCCAGGCTCTGCGTCAGATCAATCTGATAGCTGGACAGTTCCAGCACATAGATGCCGCCTTCGGGGAGCGGCTCCTGCCCCAAAATGGGCAGGCCGATATTCCCGCCCATCCGGGTCGGAATGCCTGCTGCTTCTATGATGTGGTGAACGAGCGCCGTCGTGGTCGACTTGCCGTTGGTGCCGGTAATGCCGACCACCCGGTGGGCGGGCAGCGTCGGCCGAGCAAGCGCGAAAAGTTCGATGTCGCCGATGACGGGCACGCCCGCGAGCTTGGCATGCATGGCGATCGGATGCTTGTTGATCGGCACGCCGGGAGAAACGACAACGCCGTCAAAGCCAGCCAGATCAATTTCCAGCGGGTCGGCCAGTTCGGCCTTGTCCGCGACGGCCGCGCGCGCTTCGTCCCGATTGTCCCAGGCGACGACGCGCGCACCGCTGGCCACAAGCGCCTCTACAGTTGCCAGTCCAGACCGGGCTAGGCCAAGAACCGCATAGGTTTTGCCAGCAAAGGCGGAGGAGGTAAGGGTCATCGCGCTCACCGCAGCTTCAGCGTAGCGAGACCAGCAAGTGCCAGCACGAAGGAGATGATCCAGAAGCGGATCACGACCGTCGGTTCGGCCCAGCCCAACTGCTCGAAATGATGGTGGATCGGCGCCATCTTGAACACACGTTTGCCGGTGCGCTTGTAGAAGAAGACCTGGATGATCACGCTCATCGCCTCGACCACAAACAGGCCGCCAATCACGCCCAGCACGATTTCATGATGCGCCGTCACAGCGATGACGCCGATCGTGCCGCCAAGCGCCAGGCTGCCCGTATCACCCATGAATACGGCGGCTGGAGGAGCGTTGAACCAGAGGAAGGCCAGGCCTGCCCCAATGATCGCACCGCATAATATGGTGAGATTGCCCGCGCCCGGCACATGCGGGATGCCAAGATAGGCCGCAAAGTCCGCGCGGCCGACCAGATAGACGATCGCCATGAACGCCATGCAGGCGATGATCACCGGCATGGTCGCCAGGCCATCGAGACCATCGGTCAGGTTCACAGCGTTGCCGAACGCCACGATCACGAAGGCGGCGAAGAGGAAGTAGAAGGGGCCAAGCTCGATCGCCGGGCCATTGTAGAAGGGCAGGTAGAGCGCCGTATTCCCGTGCTGGTTGACGATCAACCAGGCCGCTATGCCCGCAATCAGGAATTCGAACGCCAGACGCATCTTGCCCGACAGCCCCTTGTGGCTGGCCTTCGTCACCTTGTCATAATCGTCCAGAAAACCGATCGCGCCAAAACCCAGCGTTACGAACAGGCATGCCCAGACATAGATGGACGACAGATCCATCCAGAGCAGCACCGATGTGATCATGGAGGTGAGGATCATGAGGCCGCCCATGGTCGGCGTGCCGCGCTTTGCCAGATGGGTCTGCGGACCATCATCACGGATCGGCTGCCCCTTGCCCTGCCGCACCCGCAACCAGCCGATGAAGCGCGGACCCAGCACAAGACCGATGACGAAGGCCGTCGCGATCGTCGCGCCCGCGCGGAAGCTAAGATAGCGGACGAGGTTGAAAACCCCCGCGAAATCCATGGTCTGGGCGAGCCAGTAGAGCATCAGTTCTTATGTTCCCCAAGCGCGGCGACCAGGCGCGACAGGCCGATGCCGTTCGAGCCCTTGACCAATATGGCGTCGCCAGCGCGCATTTCCGTCCGAATGAGATTGGTGGCCGCCGCCGTATCCGGCACATGATCAAAGGCCAACTGCTGACCGTGCAGCGCCTCGGCCAGCGGTTTCATTTCATCGCCCACCAGAATGGCGTAGTCGACCTGAGCGGCGGCAAGCGGCTCGACAAGTCCGGCATGGAGTTCGTGGCTGCGATCGCCCAATTCCCGCATGCCGCCCAACACGGCGATGCGGCGGCTCGCATTTTCCCTGCCCAACTGCTTGAGCGTAGCGGCCATGCTTAGCGGATTGGCATTGTAGCTTTCATCGATCAGCAGCGCTTCGCCGCCCGTGACCGCGACAGACCGCCGCTCGCCACGGCCCGGCAGACCCGGCATTTCGGCGAGCGCCAGACCCGCAGCCGCGAGATCGCCGCCCATCGCTTCGACCGCCGCCAGCACGGCCAGCGCGTTGGAAACCCAATGTTCGCCGGGCGCACCGACGGTGAAGCAGAGTTCGGCGCTGGGCAGCGTGGCCGTGACCAATGTGCCGCCGCTCGCCGCCGGAACCATGTCACGCGCGCGCACATCGGCCTCTTCGTCAAAACCGAAGGTCAGGATGCGGGAGGCATGCTGTTCTGCTTTTGCGTAGAGCGTCGCGACATGCGGGCTGTCATAGGGGATGACCGCCGTGCCGTCGGGCTCAAGCCCTTCGAATATCTCCGCCTTGGCCTGCGCGATCTTCTCTTCGGTGCCGAAAAATTCGATGTGCGCCGGGGCGATGGCCGTCACGATGGCGACATGGGGCCGCACCTGCCGCGTCAGCTGCGCCAGTTCACCGGCATGGTTCATGCCCATTTCGAACACGCCAAAGGCCGACGCGCGGGGCATGCGGGACAGGCTGAGCGGTACGCCGACATGATTATTGTAGCTCTTGACCGAACGATGCACCTGATCCGGGCAGATGCGGTCCAGCGCCTGAAACAAGGCTTCCTTAGTGCCCGTCTTGCCGACTGACCCCGTGACCCCCACCACCTTGCCCTGCATGCGCGCGCGGGAAGCACGACCCAGCGCTTCCAGCGCAGCCGCGCTATCCGGGACGAGAATATGAGGTTGAGAAACAGGCTCGCTGACGATCGCGCCAGCGGCGCCCTGACCGAAAGCCTTGTCGATGAAATGATGGCCGTCCGTCGTCTCGCCCTTCATCGCGACAAACAGGTCACCGTTGGTTACCTCGCGGCTATCGAAGGCGACGCCCGAAACGGCGAAGGGTGCCGAAGCGGCACCCCCTGTAGCCTGCGCTATCTCGTCAGAGGTCCAAAGCTCGCTCACCCAGCGCACTCCCGGGCAACAGTGACATCGTCGAACGGCAACACCCGATCGCCGATGATCTGCCCCTGTTCATGCCCCTTGCCCGCGAGCAGCACGATATCATCACCACCGGCCCGCGCAATGGCGGCGGCGATGGCGGCGCGGCGGCCACCGATTTCCTCCGCGCCCGACGCCCCCGCCATAACGGCGGCGCGAATGGCAGAAGGATCTTCCGAACGGGGATTATCATCGGTGACGATGACATGATCAGCCAACTCTGCGGCAACCTTGCCCATCTGCGGGCGCTTGCCAGCATCGCGATCGCCGCCAGCGCCGAACAGCGCGATCAGCTTGCCGCGCGTATGGGGCCGCAACGCTTCGATCGCGGCGCGCAGTCCATCGGGCGTATGCGCATAATCGACATAGACGGGGGCGCCCGCCTTGGTGATCACCGCCCGCTCCAGGCGACCGCGCACCGGCTGAACCCGGCTCAACAGTTCCAGAACCTTCGCCACATCCTCGCCGCCTGCGATGACGAGCCCAGCGGCAGTCAAGGCGTTCGCGGCCTGATAGGCGCCGATCAGCGGCAGATTGATCTTGTAGAACTTGCCCCCAGCCTCGACCTCCAGCGTCTGGCCCAACTGGGTCGGGGTGCGGTTGGCAAGGCGCAAAGCCTGCCCCTGCACCCCGACGCTCAGCACACGAAGCCCCCGCTTCGTAGCTCGCTGGATCACCTTGTCCGACCATTGGTCGTCAGCCCACACGATGGCCGTCCCGTCGGGCGCGACAACTTCATCAAACAGCCGCATCTTCGCGTCGAAATAGCTGTCCATGTCGCCATGATAGTCGAGATGATCGCGCGACAGGTTGGTGAAGGCCGCCGCCAACACAGGCAGGCCCTCCGTCCGATACTGGGCAAGGCCGTGGCTGGACGCTTCGAAAGCGGCGTGGCTGATGCCTTCGCGCCTCAAGCCCGACATGTTGGACAGAAATGTGACGATGTCCGGCGTGGTGAGGCCGGTCGACACCTGATCGACCGATGTAGTGACGCCCAGCGTGCCGATGGATGCGGAATGATGCCCCAGCATCCGCCACAGCTGGCGGGCCAGTTCGACGGTCGATGTTTTGCCGTTCGTGCCGGTGACGGCAACGGTCACATCGGGGAAAGGCGCGAAATAGCGCGCGGCGAGCAAGGCGAACAGGCGGCGGGGATTGTCGTGGGCGATGTGCACCGCGCCTTCCACCGTCGCCTGCGGGCGCGCGACGACCGCTACCGCTCCCGCACGGACAGCGTCGGGAATATAGTCTTCGCCATTGACGCGCAGACCCTGAAAGGCGCCGAAGACCGTTCCGGGTGCTACTTTCCGATTGTCGATCGCAAAGCCCGACACCACCGATTCCAGCGGCGCGCCGGGATCGATCCGGGCGTCCAGCCCATCGACCAGCGGTCCCAGGCGCATCAATGATCCTCCTTGCCGAGCAGGGGCATGAGGTCGGAAATATCAACGTCGCGCCGTTCATCAGGCAGGACGCCCAACATCGGTCCGACCCGCTCCACCACCCGCTTGACCACGGGCGCGGCTGTCCATGCGGCAGTGCGCAGGCCGAATGTCTGTGTGTTGCCTTTAGGCTCGTCCATCATGGTCAGCACAACGTAGCGGGGATTGTCCATCGGAAATGCGGACGCGAAAGTCGTCACCAGAGAACTCTTATTATACCGGCCTTCTTCAGGCTTCTCAGCGGAACCCGTCTTGCCGCCCACCCGGAATCCCTTGGCGTCGGCGCTGCGACCTGTACCCGCGGCGACGATCATCCGCAACAGCTGCCGCATCCGCGCACTGGTGGCGGCGGAAAAGACGCGATGGCCTTCGGGCACTTCATTGGCGTGCAGCTTGCGCAAGGTGGCAGGCCGCCAGATGCCCCCGTTCACCAATGCCGCATAGGCGGCGGCAAGGTGCAGCGGCGTCACCGCGATGCCATGACCATAGGACACAGTCATCGTCGTTATGCGGCCCCAATTATAGGGCCAAATGCTCTTGGCGCGTTCTTTCAGCTCGATCGGCGCCCGCTGGTCGAATTGCAGGTTGCGGAACAGCTGCTGCATCGGCGCGGCGCCCATTTCATCGGCGATCCGTGCCGTTCCGATGTTGGAACTGTGCACCAATATTTCCGGCACATTGATCCAGCGGCCGAGCGCGTGGTCGTCCTTGATCTTGAACCCGGCCACCGCAAGCGGGGCGGTCGCGTCGTAGCGCTTCGCCATCGAAGTGACGACACCGCGATCCATCGCCTCGCCGATCGACAATGGCTTGAACGTCGAACCGAGTTCGTAGCGCGCCTGAACCATATGGTTGCAGAGTGGCGATTCGCTGCATTTCTTGCCAGCGTAATTCTGAAGCTTGTTGGGATCGAACACGGGGATCGACGCCATCGCAATCACTTCGCCGGTATTCACGTCCATGATGATGCCGCCCGCGCCCTTGGCATTTTGCGCGACCATCTGCGCGTAAAGCTCGCTCTCCAGCGCGCCCTGCACCCGGCTGTCGATCGAAATGGCAAAAGGCTGACCACGCAGCGCCGGATCGGTCAGCCGATCATTGAACGCCGCCTCGACCCCCATGCCGCCCTGCCCGTCGGCATTGGGCGCAAAGCCGAGGACATGCGCCGCTAGGCTGCGCTGGGGATACAGGCGTTCCTTCTCACGGGGAAATTCGATGCCGATCTCGCCCAGCGCGTTCACCGCCGCCACTTCCTCGGGCAGCGCACGGCGGCGCAGATAGGCCCAGCCCTTGCCGGTCAGCTTCTTGTAGAACGCCGCCTCAGGCTCATCGGGAAAAATCTCGTGCAGCTTGCGCGCAAGTTCGGCGGGCTCGCCGATCAGCTTCGACGGGCGCACCGCAATGGAATAGGCGTCCATCGTGCGGGCGAGTGGCACGCCATTGCGATCGACAATGTCAGCGCGGGCGGGAAGCAGGCCCGAAACGGCGCCATCGCCGCTTGCGCCATGCGCGAAGATGCCCACCCAGGTGAGCCGTAGAATCACCACCGCCGTGATCGCCATGAACAGGATCAGCAGCAACATCAGCCTGTTGTGCGCAACCGCGGTCAGATCAACCCGCTGCTTGCCTGCCCTGGCGCCGCCCGGCTGAACGATGATCGTCGCCATCAGCGCGCGCCTTTCTTGCGTTCGCGCGCCGCCTTGGCGCTGATGTCGCCGATGGTGCTGTCGTCAAGCAGCTTGGCATCCAGCATCGCCATCCGTTCCGCATGGCGGGCCACCGGATTGGGTTTCGACACGTCCGCATCGTCCTTCGCCTTTTCCGCAGGAGTCTTGGCGGCGGGCTTAGCAATCTTTTCGACATTGTCGGCCGCATGCGCTTCACGGATCACCGCGATATCGCTGCGGATTTGGGTGGCTGCCGGACTGGCCGGGGCGGCCTGCGGCGCAGATGGCAGGTCGGCAGGGCTTTCGACCATCGCCACCATCACAGGCGGCGCGACATAGTCGGGGCCGTTGGGCTGGATGCCATCCAGGTTCGCCAGCGCCCGCTCACCGCCCAGATATTGCTGCGCGGTGGGCGTCGCGTACATGAAATCATCCTGATTCCACCGCTCCAGCTGCCGCATGCTCGCCCGCGCGCTGAATTCCGTTTCCAGATAGCGAATGTCCGCCCGCGCCCGCGCGATCTGCGTCTGCACCTTCATCAGTTCGTTGCGCTCGGTCGCGACTTTCAGCGATACCAGATAGGCACCAAGCGCACCCAGCGCTACGAGCAGGATCCAGATCAGGCTCTGCAACCTCTTCACCGCGATCATGGGCGGGCGCTCCTGGAAGAACTTGGCTGAGAAACGGACGCTGATGTACGAACGGCGCTGCGCAGGGTCGCGGAGCGCGCGCGCGGGTTGCGGGCTAACTCCGCCTCGCCGGGACGAATCGCTTTGGCCGGTTTGTGAAAGGTGGGCTCAGCGGCGGCCTTGCGTTCCGGCAGGTGGCGCGATCCCGCGCCTTCTCCGCCACTACGCTGGCGCAAGAACTGCTTGACGATACGGTCTTCCAGGCTGTGGAAAGTCACCACGGCCAATCGACCACCCTCTTCCAGCATCGCTTCCGCCGCTTCCAGCCCACGCTCCAATTCTTCCAGCTCGCGATTCACATGGATGCGGATCGCCTGGAAGGTGCGGGTTGCCGGGTCTTTCTTGTCATGCGGCTTGTGACCCAGCGCCCGGCGAACGACGCTGGCAAGCTGGCCGGTGCGCTCCAGTGGGCGCGCCTCTAGGATCGCACGGGCGACCCGGCGCGAGCGCGGCTCCTCACCATAGCGATAGAGGACGTCGGCAATCTCCTGCTCAGGGGCATTGTTCAGGAAATCGGCGGCGCTCATCCCATTCTGGCTCATCGTCATGGTGAGGGGGCCGTCCGCCTGAAAGGAAAAGCCGCGCTCCGGGCGATCGAGCTGCATCGAAGACACGCCGATGTCGAGCGTCACCCCCGACACCGAAGTAATGCCCCGATCGCCCAGCAACTGCTCCATGCGGGAAAACTCCCCGGCGATCAGGGTGATGCCCTTCTCCTTCGCCAGCGCCTCGCCTTCCCGGATGGCATCGGGATCGCGGTCGAAGGCAAAAACCTTCGCGCCCCGTTCCGCCATCGCACTGGAATAACCGCCCGCGCCGAACGTGCCATCAACATGAATCTCGCCGGGGTTGATGGCGAGGGCATGCAGCACTTCATTGAGCAGAACCGGGATGTGACGATCCAGATCGGCAGGAGCGGTCACTTGCCGTCCCCCGCCGTCCGCTGGTCCAGCCAGCGGCGCACCTTATTGCGGATCAATTCCGGACGATCCTTGCTGTCGACCAGCGTTTCCGGCTTCCAGATCTGGATGTAACGGCCAACGCCATAGAAGAAGACAGCATCGGTGATGCCATATTCATCCTTGATGTCGGGATGCATGGCGAAACGGCCGCCTTCGTCGAAATTCACTTCCTCGATCGTGCCGAGTCGGCGTTCCAGCTCCAGGTCGGCATTATAGTCGCGGCCGTGCGCCCGTGCCTCGCGGGCCAGTTCCTCGACTTCGGTGAACAGGAAACGGCGATGCGATTCTCCAAAGCCCGTGGCGCAGGGGTTGTCGCCATGGACGGAAAGATAAAGTCGCGTTTCACCAGCGCTGGACAGCTTGACCTGCCGACGCATCTCCAGAGGCAGCACGAAACGGCCCTTGCCGTCCGCTACGCTGAACGCGTTGCCTGTAAAGAGAATGATTTCCGGCACGTGCGGACTGCTGCCCCTCTGTTCGCAAGGGCGCAGGCAGCCGCTCACCAACCCGCGTCATTGCGGCCCGGTGCGCAGGACTAGCAAAGCCTGACAAACCCCTATGCGAATTAGATACCAAGGGCCGGGCCACAAGAAAAGGGAAAAGTCGGGAGATTTTGGGAAATCCCGTTTTGTTCTGGTTCTATATCAATTTTCGCGCTCCTCGAGGCGAGTTTTGCAAGGCAACACCTCCCAACGCCAAGAGCCAAACCGCGCCAAATTCGATGATCCCAACATTGCCCAGAAAATCCCGCCGATCGGTGCCCCCTGCCCATACCGCGCGAAGCCACCCGGCCTCCAGCCCAGCATGACAGCGATTGGAACCGGGATCAGCGCAGGCCACTGAGCAGGACCAGCGCCGATCCCAGCCAAAGCATCAGGAATGTGCGTAGCGCCCTTCAGGCAATGCGCGGGGCGCAGCCCGGACCTTCAACGGCCGGATGGCTGTGGGTCGCGATCCATCGGCTTGCTCAGATTGGGGTCCGGCTGAAGATCCGGGACGATCGGCTGCTGTTCCGGCGCGGGCTGCACGCCCAGCTCCGCCAAAGGTTCCTTGGGCGCGACTGCATTGACGTCCAGGGTCGGCACGGTCGGCGGCGGCACTGCCGGATCATCGATCCGCGCCTTGTCGATCACGATATTCGCCAGACCCACGAGGAGCACCACGCCCGCCAGCCCCGTCAGGCCGATCTGGACACGCTGCAACCCTTCCTGTCGGCGGGGATGTTCAGCCATTAAGCGCTCTTTATCTTGTCGCCGCGACCCTTGTCGGCGATCAGCGATTGTGCGCGAGCCAGGGGAAGACCGTCAAGCCCTTCGCTTCCAGCCACTCACGATTGTAGAGGGTGGACAGATAACGGAAGCCTGTGTCGCACAGGATGGTGACGATCCGCTTGCCCGGCCCCAGCTCTTTCGCCAGCGCCACCGCGCCTGCGACGTTGATCCCTGAGGACAGGCCAAGACAAAGCCCTTCCTCCGCCAGCAATCGCTCGACCCAGTGCAGCCCTTCCTCATCGGAAATGCGGAACTGCGTGTCGATCGGCGCGCCTTCCAGATTGGCGGTAATACGGCCCTGCCCGATGCCCTCGGCCACCGACGACCCTTCCGCCTTCAACTCGCCATGGGCATAATAATTATAGAGCGCCGCGCCATAGGGGTCGGTCAGCGCGATGGTGATATTCTCGTCATGCGCCTTGAGGCCGAGCCCGACCCCAGCGATCGTGCCACCAGTGCCCGCTGCACAAGTGAAGCCGTCGATCTGCCCCTCCAGCTGTTGCCAGATTTCCTCGGCCGTACCGACGATATGCGCCTTGCGATTCGCGATATTGTCGAACTGATTGGCCCAGACCGCATTCTCCGTCTCTTCGGCGATCCGGCGCGACGTGTGGACGAAATGACCGGGGTTGGAATAGGCCGCCGCAGGCACGGTCACCAGTTCCGCGCCCAGTGCGCGCAGCGTGTCCATCTTCTCCCGGCTCTGGGTCTCGGGCATGACGATGATCGTCTTATAGCCCTTCGCATTGGCTACCAGCGCAAGCCCGATGCCGGTATTGCCCGCTGTCCCTTCGACAATGGTGCCGCCCGGCTGCAACAGCCCCTTTTCCTCCGCATCATTGACGATGAAGAGTGCCGCGCGATCCTTTACCGACGCGCCGGGGTTGGCGAATTCGCACTTGGCGAAGATGTCGCAGCCCGTCTCTTCCGATGGGCCGGTAAGGCGTACCAGCGGCGTGTTGCCAATCAGGGCGAGGCTATCATTCTGAACCAGCATGTTCCCCGCATAGCGGAGCGGATGCACGCTTGCCAAGCAAGGGAATGCTCATCCACCCAAAGAGCCGTTTTCATTGCCGCGCAAAGATCGCATCGGGCGGGAAGAAAGTGGCAAGGCTTTTGCGCTAAGGACGGGTCGTGCGGCACACCGCCGCGATGAATTTGTGAAAGCAGACGGCTTCAGACATGGCGCGCGCGCGATTATGGCATATGGCATTAGCCGCGCTGGCGGTGATCGCGCTTGCCTTGCCGCGCCTGATCACGGCCGCTCCGCTCGACATGCTTGCCGACGCGGCGGCACGCGATGCCATCGCGGAGAGGCCGGGCGAAAATTTCCCCGGTTCCGCCTACTTCTTCGTTGACGGCGTCTTTCAGGATCTGCCCGCTTCTCCTGGCAACAGCCAGCATGTCCTGAAGCTCGACACGGTCGATGCCGCTCCGGCCGCCGCCTTTCGCGGGCAAACACCACTGGACAGCTACCGGGCGATCAACTGCCTGACCTCCGCCATCTATTATGAGGCTGGCAACGAACCCGAAGAAGGCCAGCGCGCCGTCGCTCAGGTCGTTCTCAACCGTGTTCGTAACCCCCTCTGGCCCCATAGCGTATGCGGCGTCGTGTATCAGGGGTCGGAGCGCGCCGATTCCCTTTGCCAATTCACCTTCAGTTGCGACGGGTCCATGGGTCGGGCGAACCATGCGCCAAGCTGGGCGCGCGCCCGCCGCATAGCGGAACAGGCACTCGCGGGTCGTGTCTATGCTCCGGTTGGGCTCGCGACCTTCTACCACACGCTGGCAGTCCACCCAGGATGGGCGGCTTCGAAGCGCGCCGTCGCCGTAATCGGCGCGCACATCTTCTATCAGATGCCTGGGTTTCACGGTACGGAGGCGGCGTTTCGCACCCCCTATCCCGGCCGGGAATGGCAGTCCGGCCCTTCTGTTCGCGCTTGGTCGACGAGTCCACGCATCGCTGAGCGTTACGCCGAGCCCGTCGGTGCCGATGTGACAGCACCTATTATCGTTCCGCCCCCAGCGCCTCAAGACACACTTCCGCCGTCCACCATCCGGCCCGAATATAGAAACAGCGGACGGCCGCTCATCTGAAGGAGCCAGGGTGAGATATTTTCCCATGCATTCTCCAAACAGCTGATTTTGCTCGAAAATAAAAAATAGAGCTGGATTGAAAAACAGCGGAACCAAATGTCGCGATGGAGGGTTCTGCATACCGGATAGCAAATCTTTTGCCCCCCGCTCTTGCTATCCAAAAAACATGAGCCCGGAACGCATCTCCCCCCCCGACGCGTTCCGGGCTCTGATTTTTTGGGCCTTTTCCGTTCAAAACCAGATATTTCCGGATGCGGAACGTATTTCGTGGCCGTGGGTTCTCCTCCTCAGCCGCTGGATAGCGAGGCTGTCCGGCTCGAGTTTTTCCTAGGAGACGACCATGACCAAGAAGATCCTTGCCGCTCTGCTGCTTACCGGTTCGCTGATGGTGGCTGCATGCAACACCGTCGAAGGCGCTGGCAAAGACGTGCAGAGCGCTGGCGCGGCCGTGGAAGACGCGGCGAAGTAAGCAGCGTAACCAGGCTCCCACCCTTGCGGCCCGCCCAATGGCGGGCCTTTTTTTTAGCTGGTGGAAGCGTCGGCTCCGTCCGTGGCTGCGGCTGCGGCTTCGCGGGCCTGCTTGCGATCGGTGAACCAGATCGCGACGATCGTGATTTCGTAAAGCAGCAATAGGGGAATGGCGAGCATCAGCTGCGACACGACGTCGGGCGGCGTCAGTACGGCGGCGAGAATGAAGGCGCCGACGATCATGTAGCGGCGCAGGCCAATCAACTGGGCGCGGGTGACGAAACCGGCGCGATTGAGCAGCATCAGCAGGACGGGCATCAGGAAGCTGATGCCGAATGCAAGGATGAACTGCATAACTAACGTAAGGTAGGCATCGGCGCTGGGGAGCGCCTCTACCTGGAGACCGCTGCTTTTTCCTTGAAATCCAAGGAAAAAATGGAACGCGGTCGGCATCACGATATAATAAGCCAGGCTGGCGCCCATCAGGAACAGCACCGGGGTCATCACCAGAAATGGCAGTAACGCCTTCTTTTCCTTGGCATAAAGGCCCGGAGCGATGAAGGCCCAGAGCTGGTTCGCGATGATCGGGAAGGAGATGCAAAAAGCGCCGAAGATCGCCACCTTCACCTGCACGAAAAAGGCCTCGTACAGCTTGGTATAGACCAGCCGCCCGCCCGCGTCGCCAAAGGCTTCCTTAAGCGGATGCACCAGAAAGGCGAATAGCTTGTCTGAAAAATAGAAACAGACCGCGCCGGTGATGAACAACGCCCATACGCATTTCAGAAGGCGCCCGCGTAGTTCGATCAGATGGTCGAGCAACGGCGCCTTGGAATCGTCGATGTCCTTCATGCCTGCGCGTCGCCCTTACCGGCCGGAGCGGACTGCGCCGCGATATAGGGTGGACCGTCGGCGGCAGGGGCCGGAGCGACAGGAGCCGATTGCGCCACGAAGGGCGGCGGAGATGTGGTGGCGGCGGGCGCGGGATCGCGCGAAGAGGCCGGCAATGGCTCCATCACGGGAGTGGCGGACGCGTCGGCAGGATGTTCCTGCATGATGCGCCGGTTCTGATCGGCCCACTTCTTTTCCAGTTCTTCCACCTCGACTTCCCGCACCATGGCATCGATGCCGGTACGGAAATGGCGCGCCATTCCGCGCGCCTTGCCGACGATCTGCCCCACCTTGTACAAGGCGCGCGGCAAATCCTTTGGACCGATCACGACCACCGCGACGATCACGATCAGCAGAAGTTCGGTCGAACCGATATCGAACATGCGCGCCTACCGCTTGGGCGTGAAATGAAAATCAGGCCTTGGTCTTTTCTTCGGACGTGGCGGTCGGTGCGTCCTGTTCAGGAACACGATGTCCTTCGATCCGCGTAGCAGGCTTGGCGGGCGCGATGTCGTCGTCATCGTCGGCCATACCCTTCTTGAAGCTCTTGATGCCCTTGGCAACGTCGCCCATCAGCCCAGAAATACGGCCGCCGCCAAACAACAGCATGACCACCAGGAGAACGATGACCCAGTGCATCAACGAAAAGGAACCCATTTTAACTTTCTCCTGACAGTAAGCCCTTTCTAGGCTTCTTCCTCATCATTTTCCAGAACGGATTGAGCCCCCAGGCCCTCCAGCGCGAGATCGACGGGATCGAGCAATCCGGCAGCGCGCAGATCGTCCATGCCCGGCAGATCCCGGCGGCTGCTAAGACCGAAATGTGACAGAAATTCGTGCGTGGTGGCGTAAATCAGTGGACGGCCCGGCACTTCCCGCCTGCCCGCTGGCCGGACCCAGCCCGCTTCCATCAGCACGTCCAGCGTTCCCTTGGCCACCTGCACGCCGCGAATGGCCTCGACCTCCGCGCGGCTGACAGGTTCATGATAGGCGATGATGGCCAGCGTCTCCATCGCGGCGCGGGACAGTTTGCGAGTCTCATCCTTTTCCCGCCGCAATATATGGGCAAGATCCGCCGCCGTCTGAAAATGCCAGCGCCCGCCCCGTTCGACCAGATTGATGCCACGCCCGGCATAATGATCCGACAGCGCGGCAAGCACGGCGGCGATGTCCCCGGCATCCCCCACATGCTGCCGCAATTCGACGGTGGTCAACGGATGTTCAGCAACGAACAGGGCGGCCTCCACCGCGCGCATGAAATCGTCCGGTTCCTGCATTACAACAAACGTCCCCCATTTTGTTCCGGTGGCGCGGCGCGCAGGTAAATGGGCTCGAAAATGCCGTCCTGCTGGATTTCCAGCCGCCCCTGCCGCGCCAGTTCCAGCGCCGCGACAAAGCTGCTGGCGAGCGCGGATTTCGCCATCGGCCCATCCTGACCATCGGGCAGGAAGGATTCCAGCACCGTCCAGTCGATCGCCGACCCGACCAGCGCGCCGACACGCTGAATGGCTTCGTCGAGTGTCATCACCGGCCGGGCGACGACCATGTGAACGACGGGCTGCGTCCGCGCGCGCACCTGCCCATAGCATTGCAGAAGATCGTAGAGGCTGGCGGCCCATTTCGCCTTGCGCACGAGGCGAAGCCCCTCCGGACGGGGGCGGACGAACACGTCCCGGCCGACGCGGTCGCGCGCCATCAGGCGGGCACCAGCTTCCCGCATGGCCTGTAACCGCTGGAGCCGCAATTGCAGGCGCAGCGCCAGTTCGTCGGGGTTGGGATCGGGCTGCGCTTGCTTAGGCAGCAGCAGCGAGGATTTGAGGTAAGCGAGCCACGCCGCCATCACCAGATAATCGGCCGCCAGCTCCAGCTTCAGCTTCCGCGCGCCCTCAATATGGGCCAGATATTGTTCGACCAGCGCGAGGATGGAGATTTCCCGCAGATCGACCTTTTGCGACCGGGCCAGCGCGAGAAGAAGATCGAGCGGCCCTTCCCAGCTTTCGAAGCTGACGTTCAGCATGTCTTCGCGCGGTTGCGGCGGAGGGATGAAGAGGTCGTCCATGGTTCAGGCGGCTCTCTGGCGCGTGGGCTGCGCGAAGAGTGATTTTTCACGCGGAGGCGCGGAAAGATGGCGGATGGCGTTCGCCTTCACGCAGCCACCACGGAGAGCAGGCTGTCGCGGGTGGCGAGAAGCTGTTCGAGGGACGGGCTGTCCTGATCGAGTTGCGCCGACGCCATGGCGCGGTCTAGCCGGGCCTTCGACTGCGTGCTGATATCGGGAAGACTATTGGCGATGCCGATCATGTCTTCCATCCGCGCCCAGCAGTTGAGCGCCAAGTCACACCCGGCCGCGACGACGCCCGCCGCCAATTCGGGAATGCTGCCGTTCAGTGCCTTCATGTCGAGGTCGTCCGACATGAGAAGGCCGTTAAAGCCGATCCGCTGACGAATGATCGTTTCGATCACCGAGGCGGAGAGGCTGGCGGGCAGGTCCGGGTCCCAACTGGTATAGATGACATGGGCGGTCATGCCGATCGGTGCGGCCTTCAATGTCTGGAAGGGCGCGAGGTCGATGGCGAGTTCTTCCTCGCTCGCGGTCACGATCGGCAATTCATGATGGCTGTCCACCATCGCGCGGCCATGGCCTGGCATATGCTTGATGATGCCGACGACCCCGCCCCTGGCCAATCCTTCGAGAGTGGCGCGCCCAAGCGCGGCGACCCGCATCGGCTCGGCGCCCAAGGTGCGGTCGCCCATGATGTCGCTGGCCCCGTCCTGCCGCACATCGAGCAGGGGGAGCGCATCGACATTGATGCCCACTTCGGCCAGTGTCACCGCGATGCCATGCGCATTGGCGCGGGCGGCGGCGATCGCGCTGGACGGGGCGATGTCATAGAGGCGATCGAATACGGCGCCGGGCGGGAAGCTCGGCCAGACGGGCGCCTGCATGCGGGCGACGCGGCCGCCTTCCTGATCGATCATGATTAGCAGATCGTCGCGGCCGTGGAGGGCGCGCAGGTCGTCCGTCAGCGCGCGTAATTGGGCGCGGTCGGCGATATTGCGGCGGAAGAGGATATAGCCCGCAGGCTGGGCGTCGGCGAAGAAGGCGCGTTCGTCAGGGGTGAGCGTCTCGCCGGAGAGGCCGTAGATTACCGGTTTCATGAGGGCGGATGGTAGCGGCGAAGGAGCGTCGTGTCGAAGGGGTTGTTGGGGCGAGTATTGGAGAGACGTTACTCCCTCTCCCCTTCAGGGGAGAGGGCCGGGGAGAGGGGAAGGCGCTGCGCCATCATGGACAGGACGGCCTCTACGTTCTGCATAACGTCTGTGTTGGTGAAGCGCAGCACCTGCCAGCCTTGCTCGCTTAGATAGGCAGTGCGATCTGCGTCGTACTCAGTAGTTGAACCGTGCGTATCGCCGTCAATCTCGATGATCAGCATCGCCGCCCGACAGGTGAAATCGGCGATGAACGGGCCGATCACACTTTGGCGGCGGAACTTAGCGCCAGAGAAACGCTTGGCGCACAGGTGATACCAGAGGCGCGCTTCTGCGGGCGTTAAGCTGGATCGCAGTTGCTTTGCAAAACCTAGCGATTTTCGATCGCGCACCGGCGTTCCCCTCTCCCGCCTTCGCTACGCTCGGCACCCTCTCCCCTGAAGGGGAGAGGGAGTTCTCGTCAATTCACAACTAGGCAACTCTCACCAGCAACCTTCAGCTTGCCGCAGAGCGTGTTCGCCTGAGCCCCCGCCGTCGCGCGCAGGCGGTAGAGGGTGCTGCCGCCGACTTCCGTAGGCTCGACCGACATGGTGAGCGGGGCGAGATAGGCGAAGCGTTTGGAGAGGCGGGTCCAGGCATCGCGCGCGCCGGACTGGCTGCCATAGGCGCCGAGCTGGATCACGGCCCCGCCCTTGTGCACGGGCTGCGCGGCGGCGGGGCGGACGTTGGTTTCGTCGGCGACGCGCGCGGTAACGCTCTGCGATGGTTTGCCGGGCACGGCCTGCCGTGTCTTTGCAGGACCCGTGGCGGTGACCGGCGCTTCGGGCACGCGGCTGGGATCGATCCGGCCGTCGCGCAAGACGCCTTCGCTGGCGGCGAAGCTGGCATCGCCCTCGCCCTCGAACTTCTTCGCATCGGCCTCGCGCGCGGGAACCTTGTAGTCGCCCGCAGGCGCGGCGATCAGCTTGCCTTCGCCGCCGCCTGCCGAACGATTCTTGAGAAGCCAGACGCCAGCGACCACGCCGCCCAGCAGGACGAGCGCAACCAGGATGAAGCCGAGCAGGCGGACAGGCGAAAGCCCCTCATCCTCCTCTTCCTCGATACCAGGCTCCAGCCAGGGCAGACGCTCGTCGTCGTCCAGATCGAGCCGCCCCCTCGCAAAGTCGCCCATTTATCCGTGCCTCCGCCTTGGCTATTGCATTTCCGTCAACGCGGCCACGCCCATCAGGGCCAGGCCATTACGGATTATTTGCCCGATTCCGCGGCTTAAGAAAAGGCGCGCAGAAGTTACTCCCGGATCGTCCGCCAGGATGACGCGGGCGCGCGGATTGTCGTTGCCCAAATTCCACCAGCTGTGGAACGCGGACGCCAAGTCGTTGAGATAAAAGGCGATCCTGTGGGGTTCACGGGCCGAAGCCGCCCCTTCCACCACCCGGGGGAACTGCGCCGCCAACTTAACAAGGTTAAGTTCCTCCGTCCCAAGGCGGGACAGGTCGGGTGCAGGAAGGTCCATTCCCGCCTCCTCCGCGCGGCGGCCGAGCGAGGAAATGCGGGCATGGGCATATTGGACGTAGAATACGGGATTGTCCTTCGATGCTTCCACCACCTTGGCGAAGTCGAAGTCCATCTGAGCGTCGGCCTTGCGCGTCAGCATGGTGAAGCGAACGACGTCCTTGCCCACTTCGCGCACGACGTCGGCCAGCGTCACGAAATTGCCCGCGCGCTTGGACATCTTCACCGGGTCGCCATCGCGCAGCAGGCGGACCATCTGGATGAGCTTGACGTCAAAGCGCGCCTTGCCTTCCGTCAGCGCGGCGACGGCGGCCTGGATGCGCTTCACTGTACCGGCATGGTCCGCGCCCCAGATGTCGATCAGCTGGTCGGCGGTCTGCGCCTTCTGGAAATGATAAGCCATGTCCGCGCCGAAATAGGTCCAGGCGCCGTTCGACTTCTTGATCGGGCGGTCCTGATCGTCGCCGAACTTGGTGGAGCGGAACAGCGGGAGCTCGACAGGCTCCCAATCTTCGGGCGTTTCCCCCTTGGGGGCTTCAAGCACGCCGTCATAGACGAGGTCATGCTCGCGCAGCCACTTTTCGGCGGCTTCCGGCTTCCCGGCGGCTTGCAGTTCGGCTTCGGACGCGAAGATGTCGTGGTGGATGCCGAGCAGGGCGAGATCGCTGCGGATCATCTCCATCATGGCAGCGACGGCCTTGGTGCGGAAGGGGACGAGCCACTCGGCTTCGGGCACGCTTACGAACTTGTCGCCATATTCAGCGGCGAGCGCCTGGCCGACGGGGACAAGATAGTCGCCAGGATAGAGGCCTTCGGGGATCGCGCCCACATCCTCGCCCAGCGCCTCGCGGTAGCGGACATGGGCTGAGCGGGCGAGCACATCGACCTGCCCGCCTGCGTCATTGATATAATATTCGCGGATGACCTTGTGCCCGGCATATTCGAGCAGGGTCGCGAGCGCGTCGCCGACGACAGCGCCCCGGCAATGGCCCATATGCATGGGGCCGGTGGGGTTGGCGGAGACATATTCGACGTTGACGGTGACGCCCTTGCCCGTGTCTGACCGGCCGTAATCCGCAGCCTCGGCGTGAATCGCCGCCAGTTCCGCGCGCCAGGTGGCGTCGTTCAGCGTCAGGTTGATGAAGCCGGGGCCAGCGATTGTGGCGCTTTCCACCTCGTCCAGCTTTTGCAGGCCCGCGACGATCTTTTCCGCCAGCGCGCGCGGGTTGGTGCCTGCGGGCTTGGCGAGGACCATGGCCGCATTGGTGGCGAGGTCGCCATGGCTGGCATCGCGGGGCGGCTCGACCGTGACCGGCTTGCGATTGAGGCCAGCGGGCAAGGTGCCATCCGCCTCCAGCGCGTCCAGCACGGCATTCAGATGGGCAGTGAAACGAATGTAGAGAGACAAGGGTGTTTCCTCGAAAAGCACAAGACCCGTCCGGGCTGGGCTAAAATCGAAGCCTCATCCTTCCCTGCAAGAAGTAGAGCCCTTCGACAAGCTCAGGGCGAACGGAAGATTGGGTTCGCTTTTAACGTGTCGCGTTATATCGGAGCTGGTCCTGGGTCAGGTTGAAGCCCACGAGCAGCTCGAAACTGGTTCGTTGCAGCGCCGCCTTGACGTCGGGCTGGGCGAAGGGATCGATGGCCGCGTCGGCATCGCCCGCCTTGCGCTTCTGCGTGATCTTCGCCTGAATGTCGGCGGGCAGCGTCGCTGCGGCCTTATCGACATAGGAGCCTGCCTTCGCGGTCGCGGTGGCGCGATACTGACCTGCGGGGAAGTCCAGCACGACCTGACCGACGCGCTTGGCGACGACGGCGTTGCCGCCACGCACCACGGCGGAGAAGAAGGGCAGCGTCACCTGCCGCGCGGCGGTGGCGTCGGAACGGCGAGCGTTCACCGTGAAGGTCGCCTCGCTGTAGAATTGCGCGCCTTCCGAGCAGGTGGCGCGCAGGTCGGTGATGTTTGCCACCACATCGATCGCGCGGGCATCGGTACTGCCAGCCGGATTGAACAGCGTCACGTCACCCGTATAGGCGGGGATCGCGGCGGTCGGGCAGGCCGATCGGACGGCGACGACGCCACCCGTGGCATCGATTTCTCCCCGGCGCGAGCAGCCCGCAAGGGCAAGGGCGAGCATTCCGGTCAGCGCAAGTCGAGAAAAGGTCACGAGGCAATCCCTTGGGAACAGGCTGGGGCTTCTTATCCGCACCCCGCCGCTCACGCAACCGAAAGGAACGTGCCTCCCCTCACCCCTTCCTTCCGGCGCGACATTGGCCTAAGCGGCAGCCATGACCGCCCGTCTTCCCTTAAAGCTATTGATCGCCGCCCCGCGCGGCTTTTGCGCTGGCGTGGACCGCGCCATCATCATCGTCGAAAAGGCGATCGAGAAATATGGCGCGCCCGTCTATGTCCGACACGAGATCGTCCATAATAAATATGTCGTGGACAATCTGCGGGCGCAGGGCGCGATTTTCGTCGAGGAACTGGATCAGGTGCCCGACGGCGTGCCCGTGGTCTTTTCCGCCCATGGCGTGCCCAAGGCGGTGCCCGCAAAGGCGGAAGAACGCGGCCTTGATTATCTGGACGCCACCTGCCCATTGGTCAGCAAGGTGCACCGGCAGGCAGAGCGGCAGGTCGAGGCAGGGCGCCATATTCTGTTCATTGGTCACAAGGGACATCCCGAGGTCGTCGGCACCTTCGGGCAGGTCGATGCAGGCAACATGACATTGATCGAAACGGTCGAGGATGCGGAGAGCTTCATCCCCGAAAATCCCGACAATCTTGCCTTTCTGACTCAAACCACCCTGTCGGTGGACGATACGGCGGCGATCGTCGAAGCGCTTCAGCGCCGATTCCCGTCGATCCACGCGCCCAAGGGCGAGGACATCTGCTACGCGACGTCGAACCGACAGGCAGCCGTGAAGGCGATCGCCGCCGCCTGCGACGCGGTCTATGTGATCGGCGCGCCCAACAGCTCCAACTCGCTGCGTCTGGTCGAGGTCGCCGAACGCGAGGGCACGCCAGCCCGGTTGATCCAGCGCGCGGACGACATCGATTTTGCGTGGCTGGAGAATGTAGCGACCCTCGGCCTGACCGCAGGCGCTTCAGCCCCCGAGATACTGGTACGCGAAGTCGTGGACCGGCTCGCCGCCCGATTCGACGTGACGGAGGAGCAGGTAGAGACGGCGCGCGAAACCATCTCGTTCAAGCTTCCCCGCGAATTGGGAGCGGCGTAAGGCTATGGCGGTCTACACCCATGTCCCGGCCGAGGAAATCGACGCCTTCCTGACCCGCTATGACGCGGGGCGGCTGGTCTCCGCCAAGGGGATCGCCGAGGGGGTGGAAAACAGCAATTATCTGCTGGAAACCACCGGCGCTGATGGCAATGGCCACCGCTATATCCTCACCCTGTACGAGAAGCGGGTGGATGAGGCCGACCTGCCCTTTTTCATGGACCTGCTCGATCATCTCGGCGCGCGCGGCTGCCTGGTGCCGCGCTTCATCGCTGATCGGGAGGGCAAGCGCCTGCAACAGCTGGGCGGAAGGCCCGCCTGCCTGATCGAGTTCCTGACCGGCATATCCGTCACCGAGCCTACCGCCGGACAGGCGAAAGCCGCAGGCGCGGCGCTGGGCCAGCTGCATCGCGCGGCGGAAGGCTTTGCGGGCGAACGCCGCAACGCGCTCGACATCGCTGGCTGGCACGATCTGGCGGCAAAGTGCGGCGATCATTTCGATGATATCGCGCCCGGCCTTGGCCAGCGGGTCACGGATGAACTTGCCTATCTCGACGCGCACTGGCCCGCCGAGCTGCCGCGCGCCGTCATTCACGCGGACCTTTTCCCCGACAATGTGCTGATGCTGGGCGATGAGGTGACGGGCCTGATCGACTTTTATTTCAGCTGCACCGATATCCGCGCCTATGACCTGGCCGTCACGCACAGCGCATGGGTGTTCAGCAATGATGGCGCGCACTTCTTTGCCGATCGGTCGGCCGCAATGCTCGCTGGCTATCAGGCGGCGCACGGGCTTTCGGATGCCGAGCAGGCCGCCTTCCCGATCCTGTGCCGTGGCGCGGCGCTCCGCTTCCTGCTGACGCGGGCCTATGACTGGATCAACACGCCCGCCGACGCGCTGGTGACGCGCAAGGACCCGCTGGCCTATCTGCGGCGGCTGGATTTCTATGTGCAGACCACCCCGGCCGAGTTGCTGCGAGCGTGAACGCGCTGTCGCAGGTCGAAATCTTCACCGACGGCGCGTGCAAGGGCAATCCCGGCCCTGGCGGCTGGGGCGCGGTGATGCGCTCTGGGACCACGGAAAAGGAAATTTCCGGCGGAGAGGCGCAAACGACCAATAACCGCATGGAAATGACGGCCGCCATCGAAGCACTGAATGCGCTCAAGCGGCCCTGTCAGGTGACGCTCTACACCGACAGCAAATATGTGATGGACGGCATCACCAAATGGGTGTTCGGCTGGCAGAAGAATGGTTGGAAAACCGCCGATCGCAAGCCGGTCAAAAATGCCGAGCTATGGCAGGCGCTGCTCGCCGCCGCCGCGCCGCATAAGGTCAGTTGGCAGTGGGTGAAGGGCCATGCCGGTCACCCTGAAAATGAGCGCGCCGATCAACTCGCCTGCGCGGCCGCCGAACTCTTCCGCATCTGAACGGGGGAGCGAAACGCCGCTCCCCCGACAGGGTTCAGGGATATTTTGCTGTCCAGTCCGCAGGATAAGGCGGTTGCCAGCGCGTACCGGCGACCCATGTCGTCCCACGCGGCGCAAAGCCCTCTTCGACCGTGCCGACCCGTCCCATCGCGTCCTTCACCGCGGCATCCCGACAACTGGGCACGACGGCTGACGAGGAACCCGATTCGCCCAGCTTGTCGCACAGATAGCGGGCGGTCAGCGCGACACGGTGGCGCAGTTCGTCCTTCCCGGCCTTTGTGCTGAGGTCGAGATCGGCATAACTGACATTCTGTGAAAGGGATTGGGCGTCGCTATAGCGACCCGTCACGATAATTTCCTCTGTTGGCTGAGCAAAGCTGGTGCTGCTACTTGCCATAAACAGTCCTGACAGGATCAGGACCGACCCTGATAATATCGACTTTCTCATCACGGCATTCTCCTACTCCTAGAGCATGAGCCGATCAGACTGAATTGGATCATGCTCTAATTGTCTTTTGTTTTCCGCATTTTCTTACCCAGCAGATGATACCATCCGCTTCGAAAATGCTTTAGGATCGGCCGCATCTTTATTGTATCCCATCTATATGGGCGCGGCCATTGACCCAACGTGATGGCCGCCTCTTCGTTCCGAATAGCCGTACCCCGGCCTTAGTTTACTTGAAACGGGCGGGAGAATAAGCGGCGGGATCGATCCCGCTCACCGCTTCGGACATCGATCCGCCGGTCACCAGCGCCGATCCCAGCAACGCTGCTGCGGGTGCGGTCTGGATGCCGAAACCGCCCTGCCCCGCGAACCAGAAGAAAGCCGGTGCATCGATGTCAAAGCCATAGACAGGCGCGCGATCCGGCGCGAAGCTGCGCAGCCCTGCCCATTTGCGTTCGACCGCCTCGACCGGCCAGTCCACGACATCTTCGAAGCGGGCGATCGCCTGCGCCACCGCCAGTTCTTCGGGCGCGGCGTCGCAGGGTGGCGAAGGTTCTTCATCATGCGGGGTCAGCCAGATGCGCCCCTCCCCCTCCGGCTTGAAATAGAAGCTGGAGCCAAGGTCCATGACCAGTGGCAGGTCGGGTGACGGCATCGCGGGCACGCGCAATTGCACGACGGTGCGGCGCAGTGGGGCTATGCCGATAGGCGCGACGCCGCTGCGCCGTGCGACATCATCGGCCCATGCGCCAGCAGCGTTCACGATGATGTCGCAATCGATGACGCCGCCGTTCGTCTGAATGCGCCAGCCGCCCGGCGTTGGGGTCGCCTGTTCGAAAGCAGTGCCCAGCCGCAATTTGCCGCCCTTCGCGTGGAAGCGCTTCAGATACGCCTGGTGCAATGCGGCGACGTCGATGTCGCACACGCCCGGTTCCAGCAGGCCGATCGTCCAATGGGGTCGTAGCCCCGTGACCAGCGCGGCGGGATCAACGGGGCGCAGTTCGACGCAGCCCGAAAATTCCCGCATCAACTGGTCGCGCTCTGCCCTATCGGACTCCCGCCCGACGAACAGCGTCTGTCGGGGCGTTAGGAAGGATCGGCTTGCGAAGGCCGGATCGGGCGAGTGCAACAGCGGCCCGGAAGCCGTGGTCAGCGGCTGCACCCGCCGGCCGCCATAGGTTTCCTCCCAGAAAGCGACGGAGCGGCCGGTGGCGTGATAGCCAGCGCCTTCCTCTTGTTCCAGGATCAGCACGGATGCGTCGTCCGCCAGTTCCGCGCCCAGGCTGGCGCCTGCTATGCCGCCGCCGACGATCACGATGTCGAAACGGCTCATGCTGGCGCGTTCTCATCCAGAAAGGCGTCGATCCGCCGCAGGGCATCCAGCCGTACCGGGTCGATTTCGCGCAATATCTCATGCGCGGCCTCCGTCCCATAGACATGCAGGCGCGCGCGACGAATGCGCGCGGCGATGCGGCGGATGGCGGGCGTGGACACCAGCCGGTCGGCACTGGTGGCAAGGATCAGCAACGGCACGGCGATGCGCTCAAGCTTGCCGCCCTTCTCCAGCGCGAAGGTCGATTGCAGCGCCTCCACTACCCAGCGCCAGCTTGGCGAACCCAGCGCCACGTCCCGGCTATGATCGCGCCACCAGAGTTCGTCGGCATAGCGTTCCGGATCATGCGTCAGCCGCTTCTGCCGCATTGCCCGCTGCCGCTGCGAATCTTCCTTCTGGGTCCAGGCCTGCCGATGGGACAAGCCGAGCGCGCACATGGTCCGGGCGATGAGCACCGCCAGCCAGCGTGGCAGCGGCGTGGTGTGGACGCCCATCATTGGCGCGACGGCGACCGCAGCGTCAGGCGGGGCCATGCCCTCGGCCAGCGCGCGCAGCAGCAGATGCCCGCCCATGCTGTGCGCTACGATCACGCATGGCCCTGTCCCCTGCGCCCGCCAATCGGCGACGAAAGCCTCCAGGTCCGCAACCCATAGCGCGAAATCGTCGATATGGCCGCAGAGCGGATCGCTGCTCAGCCTGCCCGAGCCGCCCTGCCCGCGCCAGTCGAAGGCGGTGACCACCCAGCCCCGGTCCGCCCAGTGATGGATGACTTCCAGATATTTCTCGATCATGTCGCCGCGCCCGCCGAGCATCAGCAACCGCCCGCGCTGTCCCTCGCCCAGCCGATAGCGGCGCAACGGCCAGCCATCCGGCGCGGTCCAGTATTCGAGCCGCCCATCCATCGGCCATGCGCGACGGTCAAAGGCCGGGGGAACAGACACGGGCGAATCCATGGGGCGCATGGTTACGGTTTGGTAAGCCATTCGGTCTAGAGTTTAGATTCATGACGGGGGAATATTTCACGACGGCGCTGCTGTGCGCCCTTGGCGTGCTGCTGGTCATCGCATCGGTGACGGATTTGCGGTCCCGGATCATATCCAACCGGCTGAACCTGATCATCGCTGGACTCGCTCCACTGTGGTGGATCGCCAATGGCATGCCAGTCTGGCCGGGCATGCTGTTGCAGGTCGCACTGGCGCTCGCCGTATTCGCGCTGTTCGCCGCGCTCTTCGCCATGGGATGCATGGGCGGGGGCGATGTCAAACTGCTGGGCGCGCTGGCGCTGTGGTTCCCGTGGGAAGCCGTGCTGTCGATGTTGATGGTCATGGCCATGGTCGGGGGCGTGGTGACGATCGTCACCGTGGTCCACCACCGGACGACCCGACGGCTGGGCCAGCCGCAGATTCCTTACGGTATCGCAATATCGGTCGCAGCCCTTTGGTTGATTGGCGAACGATATCTTAACCATTTTGCGTAAAATTCGGGGCTCGGGCGACACTTGCCTGACTGAGGGAGGCGAATTTCATCATGGACGGCAAGAAAATCGTGCTGCTGGCGGGAGCGCTTATCATAGCGGTCACAACAGCTCTTCTCGCGCGCAACATGCTGAGTTCGTCTAGCGCGCCCCAGGCTAGTGCTTCATCCATGCCGGTGGAAGCGGATCAGCCTCATGTGCTGGTCGCGACCAAGGCGCTCCCAGTGGGCACCATCCTCGACGCGGAAAGCTTCCGCTTCCAGCCATGGCCGAAAGATCTGGTCGAGCAGGCCTATTACATTCAGGGCCAGACCGATCCCGCCAAGCTGGCGGGCAGCGTCGTGCGCACCGCCATCTCGGCCGGTCAGCCGATGACCGTGGGTTCGGTGATCAAGCCGGGTGAGCGCGGTTTCCTCGCCGCAGCGCTCGGGCCGGGCATGCGTGCTGTCACCGTGCCGGTGTCGGCGCAGAATTCGGTCGCGGGCTTCGTCTTTCCGGGCGACCGCGTCGACCTGATGCTGACGCAGAGCGTGGCGGGCGGCGGCGACGGTGACCCGCTGAAGGTTTCCGAGACCATCTTGCGTAACCTCCGCGTGCTCGCCACCGACCAGCGCATGGACGCGCTGGGCGCGGACGGCAAGCCGGTCGTGCAGACCTATTCCAACGTCACCATCGAAGTGACGCCCAAGATCGCCGAAAAGATCGCGGTGGCGCAGACCATCGGGTCGCTCTCGCTCACGCTGCGCTCGATCGCCGACAACGCGTCGGACCTCGACGCCGCCATAGCTGGCGCTGACGTCGACCTGCCCGATAGCGCCAATCCGAACGCGGAAAAGAAGATCATCGCAAAGCTCGCCGCTCGCCCGGTCGACAAGGGCAGCACCTATTCCACCGGCGCCGACGTGTCTCGCTACCAGCGCAGCTCCGTCCCCGCCAAGCCAGTGCAGACCGCAGGCGTCGAAGTGCCCGCAGGGGGCGGCGCACCGGCCAGCGCGGGCGGCATCAGTGGACCTGTGATCCGCATCGCTCGCGGCACCAATGTGACCGTCGTTCCGGTCGGGGGGAAATAAGATGAAGCGTATCAACATTGATGCGGGCAAAAAGGCGGTCAAACCGCTCATCGGCCCCGCCATCGCTCTCGGCCTCGCCGCCGCCATGGCCGCCACGCCAACCACCGCACTCAACGCCGCACCTTCATCGATGCAGGACAATGCGATCCTGATGTCGGTGGGCGGCAGCAAAGTCATCAACCTCGGCGCAAAGATGTCCGACGTGGTGATCGGCGACCCCAATGTGGTCGACGTCCATGTCCGTGCCCAGAACCAGCTCTATTTGATCGCGAAGGCAGCCGGTGAAACCACCGTCTTCGCCACCGCGACCAACGGCAAGGTGCTGTTTTCCGGCACCGTCCGGGTCGGCAACAACCTGTCGAATATCGACGAAATGCTGAAGCTCGCGATGCCCGAGGCCGCCATCGCCGTGAACAAGATGAACGGCATGGTCCTGCTGACCGGCACCGTCGCCGCGCCAGAAGATGCAGCGGAGGCCGAAAGGCTGACGCAGGCCTTTGTGGGCAAGGAAGTGACCGTGGTCAGCCGCCTGCGCACCGCGACGCCGCTTCAGGTCAATCTTCAGGTCAAGATCGCGGAAGTCAGCCGCGACATAGGGCATCAGATCGGCGTGAATCTGAGGGGTCTTGGGACGGGATCAGGCAACTTCAGCGGCTACATGAACCGGTCCGATCGTGGCTTCGCGACTTCAGGTAGTTTCGTGCCAGGCCTTCCCAATGGCGATATCACTCGTCAATGGACGTTCAACAGCCCAATCGATGGCACCACGTCGCTCGGCTTCGTAGCCAAATTGCTCGGCATGGATGTCGCGGGCGCGCTGGACCTTGCCGAATCGAGCGGCCTTGCCACCGCGCTGGCCCAGCCGAACCTGACCGCGCTGTCGGGTGAAACGGCGAGCTTCCTGGCGGGCGGCGAATATCCCTACACGGTCAGCAACGGCACGCAGGGCAACAGCATCGAGTTCAAACAATATGGCGTGCAGCTTGCCTTCACGCCGACCGTGCTGGCCGATGGCCGCATCTCGCTGCGCGTCCGCCCCACCGTGTCGAGCCTCGACTTCTCGGTGAACACCACCGTCCCGGCGCTCAAGAGCCGCACGGCTGAAACGACGGTCGAACTGGGTTCGGGCCAGGCCTTCATGATCGCTGGCCTGCTCAACAACGATACCGCCAACTCGATCAGCAAGACGCCGGGCTTCGGCGAAATCCCGATCCTTGGTAGCCTGTTCAAGTCACGCCGGTTCCAGCGTCATGAGACCGAACTGGTCATCGTCGTCACCCCTTATCTGGTGAAGCCGATGAACGCGTCGGACGTGCACTTGCCGACCGATGGCTTCCGCAATGCCAATATCGCCCAGGGCCTTCTGCTCCAGCAGGGGAATGACGGGGTGAGCGGCGCGCGCGCGCCCTTGCCACGCCGCGAACCCGGTCCGGCGCCGACGTCCGACCCGCGGGCGGCAGCTCCCCGCGACACAGGCAAGCGTTCGGCGAAAGCCGCCGCCGCGCCTGGCTTCAGCTTCTGATCGGAAGGACGACAGTCATGACTTCCCTGTCCGCCAAAAATATCCTCCGCTTCGGCACGCTCGCCATGTTGGCGCTGCCGCTTGCCGCCTGCAATTCCAGCGTCAATCGCGGGGTCGAATCGGTGCATCAGCCGGTCGTCAGCCACGATGCCTACACTTTCGACGTTCAGGCTGGCCCTGACGGCGCCCTTGCCCCTTCGGAAGCGCGCCGCCTGGACGACTGGTTCGCTTCCATCGGCCTTGGCTATGGCGATCAGGTCGCGATTGTTACCGATGCCTATTACAGTCCTGAATTGCGCGAAAGCATCGCCGATGTCGTCGCCCGCCACGGCATGCTGGTGGGCGAGGACAGCTCCGCTGCGGCAGGCTCCGCGCCTGCTGGCAGCGTCCGGCTGGTGGTGCGCCGTGCAACGGCACGCGTGCCCGGCTGCCCCGATTGGTCGAGCAAGAAGGAAACCGAATCCCAGCTCGGCGCCACCTCCAATTACGGTTGCGCCGTGAACAGCAATCTTGCCGCGATGGTCGCCAATCCTGAAGATCTGGTGCGCGGCCAGAGCAGCGAAAGCGACCTGCGCACAGCGACATCCAACCGGGCCATTTCGACCTACCGTGAAAAGACGCCGACCGGTTCGGGCGATCTCAAGAACTTAGGACGCTGATCATGAACGCACCCTGGAAACCTGCCATGTCTGGACAGCGCGATCCCTTCCACGCCTTCGTTTGCGACGATCATAGCCACGATCTGCTGGCGATGGTCGCGGCCGAGATGGGCTGGGCACCGGAAAAGGTGAACAAGGGCGGCATGCGCAACGCCGTGCAGAGCCTGTCGGTCAGCGCTAGCCCCCAGATCCTGTTCGTCGATATGTCCGAAAGCGGCGACCCGCTGAACGACATCAACAGCCTTGCCGAAGTGTGCGAACCCGGCACGGTTGTGATCGCCGCCGGTCAGGTCAATGACGTCCGGCTCTACCGTGACCTCGTCGCCAGCGGCATTCAGGATTATCTGCTGAAGCCCTTTGGCGCGGACCAGCTTCGCGACGCACTGGCTCAGGCGCAGGCGGTGTTCTTCGCCCCGCGCGACGCGGCGCCTGAACGGCCGCATCTGACCACCGCCGTCATCGGCACGCGCGGCGGCGTGGGCGCTTCCAGCATCGCCACCTCGCTCGCCTGGCTACTTAGCGACAAGCAGAAGCGGCCTACCGCGCTGCTCGACCTCGACGTTCATTTCGGCACCAACGCACTGGCGATGGACCTGGAGCCGGGCCGTGGCCTGACCGACGCGATCGATAACCCCAGCCGCATCGATGGTCTTTTCATCGAGCGCGCAATGGTACGGGCGAGCGACACGCTGGCCATCCTGTCGGCCGAAGCACCGATCAGCCAGCCGATGCTGACCGATGGTGGCGCCTTCTACCAGCTGCTGGAGGAGTTCCGCGCCGCTTTCGAATGCAGCGTCGTAGATCTGCCGCGCCATATGCTGATCCAGCATCCGCACCTGATGAGCGACGTCAATGTCGCCGTGGTGGTCACGGAACTGACGCTGGCGGCGGCGCGCGATTCGATCCGAATCCTGTCCTGGCTGAAGAGCAACGCGCCCCAAACGCGCGTGATCGTCGTCGCCAACCGCGTTCACGCGGGCACCCAGGAAATCAGCCGCAAGGATTTCGAGACGTCGATCGAGCGCAAGGTCGACATTCTGATCCCCTTCGACCTGCGGGTCGCGGCGCAGGCCGCCAAGCTGGGCAAGACATTGGCCGAGGCGGCCAAGGGCAGCAAGGTCGGCGCCGCGTGCGTCAGCCTGCTCGACGCCACCATGGGGGCCGCCGAGGATAGTGAAGTCGATGGCAAGCCCGCGAAGAAAAAGGGCGACTCCCTGCTCGGCAAGATCGGTGACCTCAAGGGGCTGATCCCGGCGCGCAAGGACAAGGCCAAGGCCTAGATTTGGTTCTGGCATGCCGTCATCTGGCGGCATGCCCCTTTACGGAACGGGCGATACCATGAGCAATTCGATATTGCTGATCATGCTGCTGATGACCTTGGCTGGTCTGGCTGTCGTGGCCTTTGCCGGGCCATCGGCTGAGAAGGCCAGCAAGCGCCGTGTCGCCCTGATCCGCGAACGTCACAGTGGGTCTGCCGATGCGCAGATGGAAGCGCGCATGCGCAAGGCCATTTCCAATCGGCAGCCGGGCAACGAGATGAAGATGCTCGTTTCGCTGGTTCCGAACCCGGAAAATCTGGCCAAACGTATCCGCATGACCGGCAAGAAATGGACGGTCAGCCAATATATGACCTCCTGCGCCTTCATTGCTCTGGGCATCTGCGCCTTTCTGTTCGTGCGCGGCTTCGCTCCGCTGCTCGCCATCATGGTCAGCCTGGCCGCAGGGCTCGCCCTGCCCCACATGTGGGTCGGCCGCCTGATCAAGAAGCGGGTGATGCAGTTCACGATGAAATTCCCCGACGCGCTCGAACTGCTGACACGCGGTCTGCGATCGGGCCTGCCCATCACCGAAACGCTGGGCGTCGTGGCAAACGAAGTGCCTGGGCCAGTGGGTGAGGAATTCAAGCTGATCACCGAGCGCATCAAGATCGGCAAGACGATGGATCAGGCGTTGCAGGAAACGGCCGATCGCCTCGGCACGCCGGAATTCCAGTTCTTCGTCATCAGCCTCGCGATCCAGCGGGAAACGGGCGGCAACCTTGCCGAAACCCTGTCCAACCTCGCGACCGTGCTGCGTCAGCGCGCGCAGATGAAGCTGAAAATCCGGGCCATGTCGTCGGAATCCAAGGCGTCGGCCTACATTATCGGCGCGTTGCCGTTCCTGGTGTTCGGCATGATCTGTTACATTAACTTCAGTTACATGCACCCCTTTTTCACGCCCGATCCGGCCGGCCTGTTTGGGATGTCGACGATGCAGGTCATCGGTCTGGGCGGCATGTGCTGGATGAGCATAGGCGTCTTCATCATGGCGCAGATGATCAACTTCGAAATCTGACGGGGGATAGAAAGACATGGAAACCGCTTCCCCCGCCGGCACTCTTTTCGGCATGAACGCCACGGATTTCGGCACCTTGCTTGCCGCCATGGCGACGCTGGCCATGCTGTTCGTGCTCTATACGGTGATGACCGTGCGCGACCCGATGGCAAAGCGGGTCAAGGCGCTCAATGAACGGCGCGAACAGTTGAAGGCGGGGATCACCGCGTCCACCGCGCGCCGCCGCGCCAAGCTGGTCAAGAAGAGCCAGACGACCGACCAGATGCGGTCCTTCCTGTCGAGCCTGAAGGTGTTGCAGGACGACCAGCTGAAGGAGGCACAGCTGAAGCTCGCGCAGGCGGGCATCCGGTCGAAGGATTTGGCGGTCGCCGTCATCTTCGGCCGCATGGTGCTGCCGATCGTCATCGGCGGTCTGGCTGCGCTGCTGCTCTACGGTGTCGGCATTTATCCCGACTGGGGCGGCGCGAAGCGTTTCATGGCCTTCGCCGTGGCTCTGCTGCTGGCCTACAAGGCGCCCGACATCTTCATCGACAACAAGATCCAGAAGCGCTCCGCCGCGATCCGCAAGGGGCTGCCCGACGCGCTCGACCTGCTCGTCATCTGCGCCGAGGCTGGCCTGACCGTCGATGCCGCCTTCAGCCGCGTCGCCAAGGAATTGGGCAAGGCCTATCCGGAACTGGGCGACGAGTTCCAGCTGACAGCGATCGAACTCAGCTTCCTGACCGAACGGCGTATGGCCTTCGAAAATCTCGCCAACCGCGTGAAGCTGGATGCGATCAAGGGCGTGGTCACGACCATGATCCAGACCGAGAAATACGGCACACCGCTCGCTTCGGCCCTGCGCGTGCTGTCCGCTGAATTCCGCCATGAACGCATGATGCGCGCCGAGGAAAAGGCCGCGCGGCTGCCCGCCATCATGACGGTGCCGCTCATCCTTTTCATTCTGCCGACGCTGTTCGTCGTGATCCTTGGCCCTGCGGCCTGCTCGATCAGCACGGCATTCTGAGACAAGCTAAAAAGGGGAGGAAGGGGACGTCCGTGAGGGCGTCCCCTTTTCTTGTCCGGTCTATTCGTTTCTCGACAGCGCTCGAAACGAACGGAGTGCCGGACTAGTCGCCCAGGATAACATCGACCCCGGCCCGCGCGTGGATCGCCGTGCCGTCATAGATGGGCAGCACGTTCGCCTTCACATCCACGATCATTTCCAGTTCGGTGCAGGCAAGGATCGCCGCCTGCACATTTTCCTTGGCGATATCGGTCAGTTCCGACCGCATATAGCGTTCGGATTCGCGGCTGACCTTGCCGATCGTCAGCTCTTCATAAACGATTCGGTCGATCCGTTCGGCGAGTTCCAGGTCCGCAGGCAGCAGCGAAATGCCATGGCCAACCAGCCGCTGGCGGTAGAATTTCTCGGTCATGACGTTGCGGGTGCCGATCAGCGCGGCCCTTTGCACGCCGTCCGCCTTCATCTTGCGGCCGACCGCATCGGCGATGTTGATGATCGGCGTGTCCACCCCGCCCTGCACTTCGTCATAAACGCGATGCATGCTGTTGGCGCAGATCAACAGCGCCTTTGCCCCCGCCTGCTCCAGCCGTCGGGCGGACGCGGTCAGCACCTGCGCGGCATGCGCCCACTCCTCCTCAGTGGTGGAGCGGCCGATGTCGGCGAAGTCGAGACTTTCGATCAGCAGGGGGGCGCTGTGCTGCCCGCCCTTCGCGCGGTACACCGCCTGATTGATGATCTGATAATAACGTGCCGTCGATGTCCAGCTGAGACCGCCGATCAGGCCGAGCTTCTGCATGGTGCGCCTTACCCCAATTGCCGTCCGGGAGTGCCCCGGCGTCTGTCCGCTTCAGCGTTACGGACGGGCCTGCGCATCGGCAAGCCTCTTCCCGCGCGCGCCACCGCATAAGCGCAACACGATTCCCGTTCCCGCCGCTCCGCCAAGCCCTCCGGCAACGGCCAGGCCCATATTTTCCAGCAGGAAAGCGAAGGCTGCGGCGGCCCAGCCGACCATGCCGATGCTGATCGCGAGCAATGCGATATTTCCGCCCCCTCGCCTCAGCAACGCGACGACAGCGGCGGCACAGGCGCCACTTCCCGCCAGTGCCACCGCGCCGAGAGCCAGCAAATGGCGCGCCGCGACATCGGCGCTCCCCTCATCAACCAGTCCGAAGGCGAAGGGATTGAGCCAAGCGGCGGCGGCGGCGGAAATCATCGCCGCTCCCGCAAACCCGGCAAATATCGTCAGCAGCACCGTCAACCGGCTTTCCGGCCATTCCCGTCCGAGCAACAGGCCAAACGCCCCGCCGATCAGCAGCGCGCCGATAATCTCCGGCGCGTTGAGCACATCCATGTCGTAGACGGCGGCTGCGGACAGGATGACCGTCCCTGCCAGAGCCGCTTGGCGCCGCCGCCTGCCTGCCACGGTGCCCAGCGGCCATAGCGCGAAAACGAACAGCGCCGCCGCCACGGTTTGAGCAAGGATGATCGCGTCAAAGCTCAGGCTCATGGGCGTTTTTCCGCCTGTTGCGATTTTTCAGGCCGGCGCGTCGCGACATAGCCGCCGCAAAAGGAAGCGCTGGCAAGAATGAGGGCGAGCAGGCTCAGATAGCGCGCCCAACTGCTGCTCACTTCCGCCGCAACCACCAGCGTTCCGGCGATGCCAGCAGGGGTGAGCAGGAATAGCGGGACGACACGGCTGCTCAGGTCGTCCATCGACAGGCGCCATGCGGCAATCGCACCAATCGTGCAGGCAAGAAGGAAATAGAAGAGGAGAAGCCCGCTCATTCCCGCCTTTTGAAGGTCACGGTGTGTCCGATCGAAACGGCGTTCCGCACGGCAGGGCCGCCGCTACTGCTCGTCCCCAAAACGAAGACCTCCTCCCCCGCGCAAGGCACGGGAGAGGAGCAGCCCTTTACTGCAATCGGTCGCTGACGACCTTGCCGCCCTGCGTCAGACGGATGGCATTGCCGATTTCCTCGTCCAGCACCGGCGCGTTCTGGTCCTTGTTCCAGAAGGCGGAGAGGAAATTATAGAGGTTGCGCGCGAACAGGGCCGACGCATCGGCGGCAAGCCGCGAAGGCACATTCTTGTGACCCACGATCTTGACACCATGACGCTCGACCACCTGGCCCAGCACCGCGCCTTCGACATTGCCGCCCTGCTCGACGGCGAGGTCGACGATCACGCTGCCCGGCTTCATCGTCGCGATCTGCGCATCGGTGATGAGGCGCGGGGCGGGCTTGCCCGGGATCAGCGCCGTCGTGATGACGATGTCCTGCTTGGCGATGTGGCTGGACACCAGTTCGGCCTGCGCTTTCTGGTAATCCTCGGACATTTCGGTGGCATAGCCGCCCTTGCCCTCGCCCTCGATACCCGCGACGCTTTCGACGAAAACCGCCTTCGCGCCCAGGCTTTCGATCTGCTCCTTGGTGGCGGAGCGCACGTCGGTCGCCGACACCTGCGCGCCCAGCCGCTTGGCCGTGGCAATCGCCTGAAGCCCGGCGACGCCCACGCCCATGACGAACGCCTTGGCCGGGGATATCGTGCCCGCCGCCGTCATCATCATCGGGAAAGCGCGGCCATATTCGGCCGCCGCGTCCAGCACGGCCTTGTAGCCAGCAAGGTTCGATTGCGAGGAAAGTATGTCCATCGATTGAGCGCGGGTGATGCGCGGCATGAATTCCATCGCCAGCGCCTCATAACCCGCCGATGCATAAGCATCGACGCGCGCGCGTTCCACGAAGGGGTTGAGGCCCGCGACGATCCACGCGCCGGGCTTCGCGCCGGTAATGGTCGCGACGTCCGGCCCCTGAACGCCCAGGATAATGTCCGCGCCCGCCACCGTCGCGGCGCGATCGGCAATCGTTGCGCCCATCGCGGCATAGTCGGCGTCAGCGATGGCGGCGGTCAGGCCCGCGCCTGCTTCCACCGCGACATCGGCGCCCAGCGCCTTGAACTTCTTGACGGTTTCCGGCGTACCGGCCACGCGGCGCTCACCTTCGGCAAGCTCCTTGATGATTGCGATCTTCATCGACATCCCCCTCGCCGCTCCAGTCTTAGCTGGAGATCAGCAGGACGACGATCGCAGCCAGCACCACGCATGCGGTGGTGCCCCACTTCACGAGGGACACGAACCCCGAATAGGTCTGGGTCGCGCTCTCCATATTTCCTTCTGACGCCATTTCCATTCCCTTAGTCGCCTGTGTTTTTAAGCGCGCCCCTCTTATCGACAAGGTTCTCCCCCCTCAACCTCGAAACAACGCAAGAAAAACTTTCCGGTTAAGGGCGCCTTTACCCCCTTGGGCTAGGCTGCTGCCACGGAACAAGAAGAGGGGTAAGATGGCGCGCGACGGCGTTCCCATGCTGATGCTGATCGATGAAGAGCCTGCCCAGCGCAGGCTTGTGTCGGCGCTCGCCGCACGCGCCGGGTGGCGCACGATCTTCGCCAGCGACGGTGACATGGCGATCGCCATGCTCGGCACGCAGGACGGCATGCGGCTCGACGCGGTGCTGCTCGACCAATGGATTCCGGGTCCGGAAGCCACCGGCCTCGTCCGCGAATTGCGCAGCCGCCGCCCCGCCCTGCCAATATTGATACTGACCGCGCATAACAGTGTCGCTGTTGCCGTCGATGCAATGCGCGCTGGTGCGACGGACTATCTGGCCAAACCGGTCGCGCCCGAAAGGCTGCTCGCCGCGCTCAACGCCACCCTGTCGCAGGAGCATGGCAAGGGCGAACTGCGCCCGCTCACCGAAAAAATCTCCGCCGCCCTGTCGTTCGAGGACGTGGTCGGCGCCGCGCCGCAATTCCGCGCTGCCCTCGCGATCGCGGCAAAGGCAGCGCGCGCCCGCGTGCCCGTCCTGATCGAAGGCGAAAGCGGCGTCGGCAAGGACGTCATCGCCCGCGCCATTCACGCCGCCTCGCCCCGCCACAAGCAGGCGATGGTCACAGTCAATTGCGGAGCCATCCCGGCAAACCTGGTCGAATCGGACCTTTTCGGCCACGAACGCGGCGCCTTCACCGGCGCCTTCGAGCGTCAGGTCGGCAAGTTCGTCGCCGCCGACATGGGCACGATCTTCCTCGATGAAGTCAGCGAAATGCCGCTCGACGCGCAGGTGAAGCTGCTGCGCGTCCTTCAGGATGGCGAGGTGCAGCCTCTCGGCGCGCGGCGGCCGGTCCATGTCGATGTGCGGATCATCGCCGCCACCAACAAGCGGCTGGTCGATGAAATCGAAGCGGGCCGCTTCCGCGAGGACCTCTATTATCGCCTGAACGTCGTGCAGTTGACCATCCCGCCACTGCGGGAGCGGATCGGCGACGTGCCCGCGCTCTGCCGCCATTTGCTGGCCCGCATCGCCACCCAGCCGGGGCTGCGTGGCCTGGGCCTGACCGACGATGCGCTCGCGCTGCTGATGCAGCATGAATGGCCGGGCAATGTGCGCCAGCTTCAGAACGCGCTCTTCCGCGCCGCCGTCCTGTGCGAAGGCGACGCCCTGACGCCGCAGGATTTCCCGCAGATCGCCGCGCATATCCGGACGCGCGCCAGTGGCGAGCCGCTCCATCCCCGCCTGCGCACCGTGCCGCAGACGCATCGAGAAGCGGCGGGCATCACCCTGTTCGAAGGTGACGGCCATGTTCGCCAGCTTGCGGAAATCGAAGCGGACGTCATCCGCCTCGCCATCGGCCATTATCGCGGCCGCATGACGGAGGTCGCCCGCCGCCTCGGCATCGGCCGTTCGACCCTTTACCGCAAGCTCGCCGAACTCGGGATCGACAGCGCCGCCTGAACCGCGCCCGTCGCGGCGTAGCGCTCATCCGCCGCTCGGCATCGTTGCGACGTTGAAATGTCGCGCCGCCTATGCTTTGGACAGGGCATGAAAAAGCTCAGCCAAGCCGCCCTCCTCTCCGTCCTCTTGCTGGCCGCCTGCGGACGCGCCGAGCCGGTGTCGGATATGCCGAGCCAGGAGGAACTGGCCGCCGCAGCCAATGCCGCCACGGCAAAGGCACTCGCGGAAAGCAAGGCGGAAGCCGCCGAGAACCGCAACTATGTGAATGAAGATCGCGGCTTTTCGGTCAGCTTCCCCGAAGGCTGGGAACAGGATGCCGCCGCAAGCACGCCGGACGGCACGGTCTTTCAGGACCCCGGCGCAGGCGCCGACGTCCGCGTCTTCTGGCAGCGCAACGGAGAGCAGCAGACACTCCAGCAGGTTGTCCAATCGATGAGCAGCGGTTCAGAAGGCGTCGATGGCGACTTCATCGGCGACAATGAATATCGCGGCACGGCCAATGATGGCGAGGGTAACAATGTCGCCGTCCGCCTGCTCCGCCAGCCGAACGGGGGGATCGTCACCGCCACCTTCGTTTACCCGGAGATGCTGAGCGAGCAATATCAGCCGATCGCGAAGAAGGTGCTGGATAGCTTGCGTGTTTTTGCGGCGAAGGGAGTGGCGGAACCTTCAGAGGCGGGGAATGCGGCCAACGCTACGGAGCGATAGAGGCCATATC